>QEVD01000441.1 GCA_003576975.1 Candidatus Zhuqueibacterota bacterium | reverse complement strand
CTCTTGTTTCTCAAATGAAGGAATGGGAATGCCATTTTGATGCGGCACGGTGATGCCATCAACTGTGCGCAGTTGCAAGGTTGCGTCCAACGTGGCAACGACCTGCCCCATTGACGCGTTGGGCGCCAACCAGAACAAGCACAACCACGTTGCTTTAAAAAGCAATCCAACCCGTTCACCGCTGCTCATAGTCTCCTCAACCTCACGTTTAGGCGCTTACGGCGTGTTTCATTTGGATGAACAGGTTTTGTAGTCCCCGCCCCTTGTGGGCGGCTGTTGAAGCCATGAAACTCGTGGTTGCAACAATGCCCCACAAGGGGGCAGAACTACGAATCCTGCATACGCATTTGAAAAACGCTGTAAGTCGCTGCGAAAAAGGCAAAAACATTCACGCAGAGACGCAAAGCCGCGTAGGCTCGCAAAGCAATAACGTTGCGGACTTTTTGCGTCTTCGTGCCTTTGCGTGAGGCCTTTTTGGGTTCCGGCTTCTGGGGGCACTCTTTCTCGTACTCTCGCTCACTTTGGATTCTCAGGAATCATTGGCGAACGAGAGCACGAGTATCAGCAAGAACAGCCAATCAAATATGCAAAATCACTTCATCAAAAGCATCTTGCGCACTTGTTTGAAATCACCGGCTTTGATGCGATAGAAATAAACGCCGGTAGGCAGTGTTTCAGCCTGGATGGTGACCGTGTATTTCCCGGCCGCCTTGAACTCATCCACCAGCGTGCGCACTTTTTGGCCGAGCGCGTTGAACAATTCGACTTTCACGGCGCCGGACTTGGGCAGCGTGTAGACGATGTTGGTGGTGGGGTTGAACGGATTGGGATAATTCTGACTCAGGCTGTAAACCGTCGGGACATTGCCCTGCGCCTCTTCCACGCCGGTGGGCGAATCTTTATCGCCGATCCAGGTGTACGTCCAATTGCGCGGTGAGGACCAGGAATTGTCGTTGTTGATCGGCGAGAGCGACATCACGCCGTCGCGCACATTCGCGACATCGGAGTCATGGATCGAAAAGTCAAGCGGAATGCGCGTGCCGTTGACCGGTGTAAAGGGCGCATCGTCGCCGAAGGTAATATCGCTCAACCGGATTTTGGTCTCGATGATATAGTCGGAGCCGAACCCTTCGAAGTAGTAGTTGGTGGAATCGCGGTTGTAAATCTGAAAGTTGTTGTTGTCCGCATTAAACAAGCCGTCGTAGCGGTATTGCAACGCGTAATCCGGCTTTTCACCGCGCAGCCGGGCAAGATGGGGCGGGCCCGGACGGCCATCATACAAACCAAAGAACATCTCGATGGCATCATCTTCATACCAGTTGCCGGCGGCATCATACGAATGCACGTTGTCAATGGCATCGACCGCGAAGTAGAGATACTCGTTGTCGATCGCCATAAACATCGTGATCGAGAGATCGTCGTCGTTCTCAAAAACTCCCAACCCAACATGTGAGGTGGATTGCTTGTATTCGAACGGCTTGATGCCGCTGTTGTACCATTCACTCAAATCGCCGTCGATCACCACATTCGCGGGGACGTTGAGAGCAATGGTGGCAACTCCCTTGGCGGTGTTGGCCACTGGCGCAGCCGCTGCGCCGGCATCGCCGATGTTACCGACTCGGTCCACAGCGCTGACAGCATAGTAATACGTGACGGCCTTATCCACCAGCGGGTGGCGCAGGTAATGCACAAAGGTCTGAACATTTTCCGCCACGCCGTCGGCAATAACTTCAACACCGGGCGCATTGATGTCCGTGATCGGCTGCGGGCTGGCATACACGGTATATCGTTCACCTTGTTCGTTGGGCACATCCTGCCAAATCACCAAGTTGAAATTCTGATTGGCGTCCGGCACCGCTGCCACGCCTTGCACCTCGGCCGGCGGCTCGAAATCCGTCTGGCGCTTGCCGTACAACTCGAGGTTGTCGAACAGAATTCCGCCCGTGGTAACCGTGCCCTGTTGCGCTGCGGAAAAAGCGAACTCGTATTTCTTCACTTTGTCCCAATCCAGCTTGCTGTTTCCCGCTACGCCGGACCAGCCCGGATTCGAGAAGCCTTCGGCATTGGGGCCCACGCCCGCACCGCGGTCTTCAAGCGGAATGATCAATTTCTTCCAACCCGCTGCCGAGTCGAGCACCGCATGCGTCTCGAAAATCCATTGTTCTTGCGAATTGTCGCCCTCGCTGTAATCGTACAATTGGATGCGAAAAACCACATTGCCGGGGTTGCTGGAAGCCAGGAAATTGTTGTAGCGCAAAGTCATGTGCGTGTGGCCCGCCATGTTCGGCAAAAAGCTGTTGTCGTCGCCGTACGTGAGGCTGGCAAAACCGCCCCATGATTCCGGGGCATCGACTTTCCAATCGAATTGCGCCGAGGCCGTTTCCAAAAACTCCGTGGTATTGTCGGTCACGCTGATACTGCTGCTCCCGGTTCCTGCATAGGTCGCCGGCTGGGAGGCGGTGGTATCAAAGAAGTTGATAACCGGAAACGCATGGCCGGTAAGCCGTAAATCGTCGAAATAAATCGTTCCGGCAGAAATACCGGAAGCTTGCGGGTCGGCGGCGTTATAAACCGAAGCGTCGATCGACCATTCGACTTTCCAGGCTTTGATCTTGTCGAGATCCAGCGTGCTGTTGCCGGCCTGGCCGGCCCAACCCGGCAACCAAACGCCTTGATCTGATTGCGCGCCAACATCGGTCAAGGGCAATACCAGCTCATTCCATCCGGGTGCTGCATCTAAAACGAAAAAGTGGGAGTACCAATATTCCGCTTGCGTGATATTCGCCATGATGCGGTCATTGACGGCAACATTACTCATGTCTTTGAGCAGAACGCGAATATGAGTTGTGCTGGGTATCGATTGCGGAACGGCATTGTAGTACCACACCTTCAGATGGGTATACGGCGAAAAATCGAAAACCTCGGTGCTATCCGCGCCGTGCATGATGTTGGCGTAACCGCCCCAGCTCTCTGTGCCTTGAATGGCATAATCGACCTTCATCGAGCCGGTGCCCTTGTGCACAACATCGTTAGCCAACGACAGATTCGTGAATGTCTGGGTGGAACTGCCCACATGCTCGTAATACCAATAGCTGGAATCGAGCGCCGTGTCAAAGCTCTGCAGCTCTTCCTGGCTGAAGGCCAGCCCAGGCACCAACAGCAACCATCGTAACAATTTGAAATGCTTCATACTCTACCTCCTTGCGTAAAAGGTTATTGAGTTAAACGTTCAGCATGTTGGCGAATAAAACAAAAATGGTATTCAGGCACGGCCAAGTCGTAGCTGAGGAACGCCATGTAAATAACTTACCCATTTCCTGCCACCGCTAATTAACGCGAATGTACGCTAATCTATTTCTAATTCGCGTTTATTAGCGTTCATTCGCGGTTTGAGATATGCGAAAGTTATTTAATTCTGATTCCTGAACGTGTGAAAATCACCGTTACGGATTGATCGACATTCATGAAGCCTCATTCCAACACAAACGTCTGCGCTAAATCGGCAATCGCAACTTTGAACTCGCCCGGCTCGATCACTGGCTTGTGCTCGCGCCCAATAAACGAAAAATCTTCCGGCCGCAGCGTAAACGCAACCTTTTTGCTTTCGCCCGGGGCCAATGCGATTTTTTGGAATCCTTTCAAGCGTTTCATCGCGGGCGTCACCGAGGCCACGAGATCAGTGAGATAAAGCTGAACAACCTCCTGGCCGGGACGTTTGCCGGTATTCTTGACCGTGACTTCCACAAGCTGCGCGTCGCCCTTTTTGATTGTAGATTTTTGCAGCTTCAAATCCGAATATGCGAAGGTGGTGTAGCTCAGGCCATAGCCAAACGGAAATTGCGGATCATAAGCCTGAAATTCACCGGTGTGCTCGCTGAATTTATGGTCATACAGCGTGAGATCATTGGCATATTTGGGGTAGGTGATGGGCAGTTTGCCGGAGGGATTGGCGTCGCCGCTGAGAATGTCCGCAAGCGCGGCGCCACCTTCCATGCCGGGCAAAAACGCGGCGAGAATGGCGTTGGTTTTCTCTTCAATCTCGCGGATGAGACGCGGCCGGCCTTCCGCCAAAACTAAAACAATCGGCTTTCCGGTTTTTTGCAGGGCTTGCGCCAGATTGATTTGCGCGCGGGGCAACGTCAAATCCGTAATGTTGCCCGGCGTTTCGCAATAGGCCTCTTCACCCAGGCAGAGTACCACGACGCT
>QEVD01000014.1 GCA_003576975.1 Candidatus Zhuqueibacterota bacterium | reverse complement strand
CGTGCATGAAAAGATGGAAAGCACCACCCTGCGCGCGGGCGACGTATTGTTAGTGAAGATTCGGCGCGATCATCTCATTCACCTCGAGGAGCATGAAGCCTTCCTGGTGGTTTCCGAGGTTGGTCTGCCCACGTTTCGCAAGAGCAAGGCTCTCCCTGCAATAGCGATCGTCGCGGGCGTTGTGCTCGCCGCCGCGTTCAACATTTTACCGATTGTAAGCAGCGCCATTGCGGGCGCCATCTTGATGATTCTGGTCGGCTGTCTTGATTTGGAGGAAGCTTACAAAGCCATTGAATGGAAGGTGATTTTTCTGCTGGCCGGTGTGCTGTCGCTAGGCGCGGCGTTGGAGAAAACCGGCGCGGCGCTGCTGGTTTCGGATATGCTTATCGCCGGTATCGGGCCGTGGGGACCACTGGCTTTGCTCGCGGCGCTTTTTTTGTTGACCACGGTTTTGACCAACGTCATGTCCAATAACGCCACCGCGGCGCTGTTAGCGCCGATCGCCATCGCCGCTTCAGAATCGCTGGGATTGAGTCCGCGCCCCTTGCTCATGGCCGTGACCTTTGCTGCATCGTTGAGCTTCATGACGCCGGTTGGCTATCAAACCAACACGCTGATCTATGGCCCGGGCCAGTATAAATTCGCGGATTTTTTGCGCGCCGGTACGTTGCTGAATTTACTGTTCTGGATACTGGCCATTCTGTTGATTCCGAAGTTCTGGCCGTTCTAGTGCGCTGGTACCTTAATTTGTAGAAGAGGTTCCTTCGAAATGTCCACCGGACGAATCTTGGGAAGGACTCGGCAATAGGCCTGCAACTTTACCAGATCTCTTTGGATGACATACAAGTATGAAAATATTTTTCAAAGTCACTTTGGAAAAAATCTTGCCAGGTTTGGGGGATTTATTTAAACGCAAAAACAGAGGCAACCATGCCTTATCGTAAAGGTTTTGCATGCGCTGGCCCATGGGTGGTCGAGCATGTTCGAGAAGTTACACACTATCCGCCGGAAGGTAGCGTCGCAAAAATTGAGAACGAGCACCTTCGGCTCGGCGGCGCGTTTCCGCTGATGGCGGAATTGCGCGGCCGGCACGCAAATGCGCCGCTTTACGCGATTGGCAGTCTCGGTGAAGATGAGAACGGCCATCTCATTCTCGACGATTGCCATAAACTCGACATTGACACATATCAACATGAAATTGCAACGGCGCATGCCGAGGTTATTCTAGCGCAGCGCAGCAATATGCGCACGAGTTTTTACAGCGGCGGCGCGAATGATCTTTTATCTGTCGAGCATTTCGATTTTCGCCATTGCCTCGCAAGCTGGTTTCATTTACACGATCTCACCCGGCTGCCGGCGTTGTTGCACCCCGCGGGTGAACATCGCACACACGCCGGCCGTGTCTTGCAAATGGCGCAAAACGCCGGTTTAATCACTTCGCTTTATGTTGATCAGCTTCCAGATGCGCCGGTCAAGCTCAACCTTCTCTCAACTCTTGCCTTTGCCGATCATCTGATTATCTCTGAAAATACGCTGTCACAACTGATGGAATTTCCGGAAACAGATTTATCCCGCGAGGCAATCATGACAGCAGTCCAACAGATGATGGCCAAAAGCGCGCTCGCGAGCGTCGCGATTGTTGATGCAACCGCCGGGGGTTTTGTTACGCGTACGGGAGAATTCCAGTGGCAGGAATTCGCAGCAGACCGGTCAATTCATTTTCCCCAGGAGAGGTTTTGCGCAAGAGTAATCTACGATGCGTATTGCAAAAACGTGAGGGTGACGAATGAATAATGTCCGCATTATCAAAACGGCTTTCACATCACAGTCATTGACAACCAAAAAACGTTCTTGTCTGCTATTGCATTCGTCCGAGTTACTGCACCTAAGGCAGATGCAAACGAAGTCCAAAATTGGTTGCTCAAAATATAAAAAACATTGTACCAGATAGTGCCTGCAGCACAGAAAGCCAGAAGTGCTCTTACTGGATCTTACCAGACTTCTCCAAATTATGACGCGCACAAAGAATTCTAACATTCTCTGCTGTGATACTGGCGCCACCTTTGGAATAGGGCAGATCATGATCAAAGTGCAATTCATCCGCAGCACCACATATTACGCAACGTCCCTTGTCTCTGGACCATACTTCTTTCTTTATGTGGCTGGGAATCAATCTCGATCTTGGCCGAAGCTTATTCATTCGCAACCGATCATTCTCGAAATCAACCTCTGCCTCTTCCAGAACAAACTTATAGACAAAACGTCCGGTGGCATCTCTTTCGTAGCGGTAGTCTATCAGCTTAAAAAATCCTTTTTCTGACCAAACGCCATTGAATAATTTTTCATAAACTCGCACAATCTCGGGTTCCGCAATCAACGACTTGGAATCGTCTACAGCTTTTGCAAACAAACCATTTTGGGTCAGCCTCCCAGTACTGGTTGTCTTGGGTTGATCATGAAGTTTGGGATTTGGAATTGTAACAGACTTTGGCAAATCATGGCCTTCGTATTCAATACTCAGATCGTCGGCGAGTATCTTGTCATTGTAGGGCGCATTACTTCTTTGTGACATGAGTATTACTGAATAATTGGAGTTCAGTCGATAGTTCATGCCACGCTGTATCGTTTGAACACCTTCATTGTCACACATCTCACGGTAGGTTATGATCTCATCTTTCATAATTGTTAGGCCAATTTTTGCTGAGATTCGACTTTCGTTATCGCCATTGCTACTTCGAGAATCAATCGTTGGTTACGAATAATTTTGTTACAAGTCATGGAGTGATGTCTGTCTAATAAAAAAGGCCGCCGGCGAATGCCTGCGGCCTTGCTAATTTTACAGAAGTTTTTTTGCTGCAGATTGCAGCACAGACAAAATCACATGCGGCTCACGATGACACGCCTTGCGCGACGCCTTCAGTGGGCGTCAAAGCAATCACGCTCAGAATGCGGCTTTGCTCGTCAACCGAGAGTCCCTTTTCCAAAGCATCCCACACGCGATCCTGGCGGTCGGCATCTTCCATGCCTTCAAAATCCTGTGCCACAATGAAGCCCGAGACATGCTGGCCTTCGTGATCTACGTCCAGTTTCAGTGTTTTGGCGTCCGGGAACTCATCGTACAAAACGGTGCGCACTTGCCGCACCAAACGTTCCCAATCGACGCTGTCATTATTCGTATGACGGGCGCTTTTTTCTTTTTGTAATGTATCGAAAATGTCCTGCCACGACGAGCCGTCGCTCATCTGCGTTATGATGTGCAAGGCCTTTTGTTTGGGCGTATCCAATGAAACCTCCTCGATAATGCGATTTTTGATGTTTATGACTTTTTGTAGAGATAGGCGACAAATTCTTCGTAGCCGTTGTACTTCAACGTCGGGCGTTCTTCCATGCTCGGAATGATCCGCTCAATGGCTTGTGACCAGCGCGGATGCGGCACATCGGGATCAACATTCGAAAGAAAATCGTACTCGCCCGGCGCGATCTTGTTCCAAAACGTCGGCGGCTGCTTGTCGGTAAATTCGATTTCGACGATTGATTTGATGCTTTTGTACCCGTACTTCCACGGCGTCACAAGCCGCACCGGCGCGCCGTTTTGTTTCGGCATGGGTTTGCCATACATCCCGATGGCCATAAATGCCAGCTCATTCATAGCCTCCTCAAGGCGCAAACCTTCAAAATAAGGCCAGGGATACCAGCTTTGTTCGGCCATGCCCGGCGCTTCATGAGGCCGGTTGAATGAAACCATGCGCACAAACTTCGCCTTGGCGGTGGGTGCAACAAGATCGATCAACGCCTTCAGCGGAAATCCCGTCCACGGCACCGCCATCGCCCAGGCTTCGACACAACGAAAACGGTACAAGCGTTCTTCCACCGGCATGAGTTTGATCAACTCATCGAGGTCGAACGTTTTGGGCTTGGCAACCAGGCCTTTGACAGCGATGGCCCACGGTTGTGTTTTGAACTTGCCCACCAAATCTGCAACGCCGCGTTTCTCCGTAGTGAATTCGTAAAAATTATTGTAATGCGTCGCAGCAAATTCGTCGGTGATCGGGCGATCCAACACATACGTGGCGTTGCGCTTGGCGGAATAAATGCTGGATTGCGGCATCGCTGCCGCGGCGTTCCTCCACGCTTCCAGAGAAGCAAGGCCGCCCATCAAACCCAAGCCGCTCCAACCAAGCTGCTGGAGAAAGCGGCGCCGGTTCAAAAAAATTTCTTCCGGCGTTGCCAGGTGCTCAGGAATTTCCCACCGCTTTTTCTTGCGAATGAACATAATCACTCCGAATTCCAGCGCACTCTCATGACGCCCGCCCGTGTGTTGGGCTTTCATTCAAAACACAGGTGGAATTTAATCCTCTGCCGGACAAATGCAAGCGAAAATCCAGAGACAAGGCCAGCCCGCAAATTTACTCTAATTTTTTGTGTCAACACGTTGGAGGGCATGTTGCGCGCTCAAACACAAAAATCACGTGCCGCAGCCAAAATCTGCTCACGAGATTTTCGTTCAACTGAAAGCAAACCTGCAAATGGACTTTTGCCCGCACGATTCTGCTGGTTCTCAAACACGGATCATTCCACCTTTTCATCTCTCACTCAAGCACGATCATCACCAAAGAAATCACATATCTTCAAAAGTTGCGCCCTGATGTTCTAGTCGCAAATGGTGCTCGATGCACAACATTCGCATGTCCAGCTCATCTTTCTTAAAACAAATACTCAAAAATTATAGTATTGACATTTGATCAATTTACATGTATAATTTTTCAGCTTTTAAGTCGCTGGCGCGCGCAACACACTTCATCCTGCCGTTGCAATTAGACCGTGTGAAAATTTATTGGTTTCGTCGCGACCGGAGTATATTGAAGGTTAAGCTCTGACTTTTGTTTATGCAGTGGCCCAAAAGCTTGACGCACGGTCTGCCCAAGTTTTCACACCGCCGCAATCTTCTGAAAGGACAAGCGCAGCGCCCCTCAGCAGCAGCCTGCAAAAGCTGCAATCGGCTTGGGACGAACAGTGATGGTGCACTCTGGGGCTTCGGGTGTGTTTGATCAATTAATCGACCTTCGATTTGCGACCGCCGGCAAGCGTCATCTGCTCTGCACGAGCGGAGAAATTTCTGACAACGAGCTGCCACATGTCTTACATTCTTCCCGGAAACGACTCCGAACAACGCTCATTTCAAAACAACAACCACAAAAATCTGACGCACAACGATCTCGTCAAGCAACTGGCACACGCACCAGATGATGAAAGGCTGTGGAGTGAATTCATTCAGCGTTATGACAAACATATTCAACGCACGATTTTCGTAATGTGCAAACGCATGCGTTATCGCGGCGTGGCGCAAGCAGAAGACCTGGCGCAGGAAGTCTATCTGAAGTTAAAAGAAAAAAATGGGCACCGGCTGAAGGAATTCGAAGGACAGCACGCCAACTCGATTTTTACTTATCTTGAAACAATTGCAGCAAACGTTGTGCGTAATGCCTGGCGCAATGACCACGCCCAAAAGCGCCCGCCGGCGGAAAAAGGCCTGGCGCTCGATCAGCCGGTCTTTCCCGATAGCGAAGGCCGCGGCATCAATCTCGCCGAAATCCTGCCGGCGGAAAATTGGGATAATGAGGTGAAGCGCCTGGAATTGGAAGACGCGGTGGGTTACTGTTTGGGAAAAATTTTGGGCGATAAGCGTCACGCCCAGCGCGACAAACTTCTCTTCAAACTGTATTTCTATCAAGATTTCTCCGCGGAGCAAATTGCACAGATTCGGCAAATCGGGCTTTCAGATAAGCGAATCTATGGCTTGCTCAAAACGCTGTCCGAAAAAGTGCGCGAATGCTTGCGCCGGCAAGATTAATGTGACCAAAATTTTTTGGAGACTTTTCAGGTGATTTCGTGTCCATAAGAACAGGATGATGGGCAAAACATTCTGGGTGTCCAGAACACGGATCAAATCACGAGTCACCTGTTTTACGAGGAAGGAAGTTTTATCATGTCAACTGTTACGCCAGAAACCAAGCGCGAGGGCCGCGACTTCTCAGAAAGCCATCTTCGGGAGGCCCAAATTCTGAGATTTCTGGAAGGCACTCTCAGTGAAAACGAAGCGGAAAACGTGCAGGCTCATCTTGATTCCTGCCGCGAATGCTTTGATTTGTTCTCCACCGCCGTGAAATACTCGCTCAATCCGCCCACCGCTGAAGAGGCGTCAGAGTTTGAAAAGTTATATAGACCAGCTCCGGAACGGCGATTGGAAAAACTGTTTGCCGTCCCCCCGGCCGGCCGAGTGCAGCCAAATTCACTCGCCGGGTTGCCAAAGCCTTTCCTGCCAAAAGCGCCGAAAATTCCATCATATTGGCGGCCAATTCTGGCGGCGGCGGCCGCGGTGTTGCTGGGGATATTCGCAGGCATGCCCCAATATGATAAATGGCGGAGCAATAATCTGGCGGAGCAAGCGTTTGTCGAACTTTCTTCCGATATTCATTTCGACAGTGCGGAGCAGCCGCGCCCGGCAGGCAGTTTCAAATACGATGAATTCAAAATCGTTCGTAATCAAGAGCGCGTTTCTCAAAATCAACCGGCGCTCCAAAAGTTGCAGTCTGCTCTCGCAATTAAAAATGACAATCCCCGGGCGCATCAATATTTGGGGACTTATTATTTGCTCGTCGAGCAAGATTTGCAAAAAGCCGAGGAACACTATAATAGGGCCAACGCTCTGGCGCCTGGCGATGCCAGCATCCTGAATGATCTTGGTGTTTTGGCATGGCATAAATTGCAATACGACGACGCGCTGGATAAATTCTCCGCGGCGTTGCAGCAGAGCCCGCGATTCGCAGAAGCGCAATACAATCTTGCGACACTTTATCAAAAACAGGGGAAGCTGACGCAAGCAGAGAATGTCTGGCAAAAATATTTGGAGATTGATTCGACGTCAACTTGGGCAAGCGTCGCGCGAGATCAGTTGACTGCCCTTCGAGGGCAATGATGTCAACATTGGCTTGAAAGAGTGCAATCAAATAATTGCTCACCCCTAGAGGCGATTGACCGGGAGGATGATTCATGAGAGCAACGGTTTCATCGAAAGTCAGCATTCTCCGTCCCAAACTGTTGGGCCTGGCATTGGGATGCTTTTGGGCATTCTCTGTATTTGTCAAAACACTGATTGCCATTCTCAGCAAAGAACCGAGCAAGTTGGTCGATTTCTTTGATGCTGTATATCCTGGCTACCAACTTACGGCATTGGGCGTCATTTGGGGCGTATTGTGGGGATTTATTCATGGCTTCCTGCTCGGGTATTTGATTGGTTGGATATACACCCGGCTGACCAGGAAAAAAGTCAGCGCCGTTGAAGAGGGCGTTTTTAGTCTGCAACCAAATCATGTGATTCAGCCCGGGAGCGGATCCAATCCCTACACAATTGTTTTTGTTGCCAATCCTCGCATCTTGAAAGAAGACAAGACACTTGAGCGTGATCCCATCATCGACAATCAGGAATTGTTTTTTAGAGTGGTCACACGCTGCCTCAGAAGTTTCGTCAACAACGAACTACTACGATTGCCGGAAATTATTTCACGTTTGAGGTTGCTGGCGGTATTTCGAGATGAAGAAACGGCGCTTTGTGAGGAGGTTGCTGCCGGAATCGAAATTCTTGCGCCTTTGACCGAGGTTGCTGTGCTTAAGGAATTTGTGATGAGCACCGCGGAGCTGACGGACAAGCTTCCAGAGGTGGATATTATCTTCGTCATTTCTGCCTCCGATTATCTGACCCGTTCTTCGGCGCGCTTCACCAAGGATCGCTTCAATCGGGCTGACCGGAACTTTGAACTGACCTTCTCACCGGATCTCGCAACTTTCACAACCATGAAACATGCTGCGCTGGCCGAACTTCCCGGTGTTGCGGCAATTTCCGCGTGGGATGAACGGCTAAAGACGCCGGTGCATGAATTCGCGCATGCCATGTCTTCATTGGAAAATGGCGCCATCGTCGATGAGTATGTCGACAAGTATCATCCAAAGTCCGAAGTTCTGTTGCGAGACAAGATGATCAATCGCAGGGATCGTGAGGTTGCCAACGCGGCCATCGCTGATGTTTTCGCCAAATACCGATACAATAATGAATTGGTGGAGTATTATTCCGATCGCTATCGCAGCGACAAGGATTCAAGCTGGACTTCCTATGTGCCGGAACGCATCGACATCGGTTGCTCGTGTGTCATGGACATCGCCTACTACGAGTTTCGCTGGGACAAATTAATCTTCGATTTTATGTATGATCGCTTATTGGCGAAATTGAACAGATCGTAGCGCTGGCACTCTGGTTCAAATTTCTGTGGAGAACTTTATGACGCCCCTACACCCGAAATTGCGAAGAGCCCTTTTGCGGGATCCCCTGCATCGTGATAGAGGATTAACCCCCAAGAAGTTGATTGAATATGAAGGCTTGTTGACGCAATTGTATTATCTCGTGTATTATTCTCGAGGCTTTGAAACCACCGATAAAGACCTCCTGGTTCGGCAGATTTTTGCGTTTCGCGATTCCAAGTCTCCGACATCTTTTATGCCCAACTATGACAGAATCTATCGCGCTTGGATAGAGGGACAGAAGAAGGCGCTTACGAGACATTATCATGGCCCCTCCTTTAATGGTGTTTGGGAGCTAATTCAGAACTGGATTGCGAAGGTATTTCGGACACTTTTGAGAAAAGACCGGAAAGATGCGAAGCTTCGCTAAATTCGTTTACCCCGGCATAGCCATTTTGGGGTTCATCGCTGTCCTGGCATGGTTCTTTTCCTTCATCGCATCTGACCGTGTGCCAATGGATCAGCTTGAGAAAGAGTTGGGCCAGCGTACGCTCACTGCTCAGGAAGAAGAACTGCTGAACGAATTTGCCTTGCATTGCGAGAAAAGCAAGCATCAACAGGCCGCTGCCGTGATTCTGAATCAGCCGTTTCGCTTTCGCGGCCTTTTTCAAAAAGGGTTGCAGCACGCGCTTTTTTCCAAGCTCACGCAAGATCTCGTGACCGCGAACGAAAGTTTCGAGATTGCTGCCGCAATTGCCCGGGTTTATCAGGATAGTCTCGCCGATAATTTCTTGATGAACGAACTCCATTTCAGCAAACTGCTCACAACCGCGCAACTGCAGCGCAAACTCGAAGCCGATTATTTTTTTAACAAAGGAATCGCCAGTCTTTCACAGAACGATTCCGCGATGTACTACTTTAAAAAGTCGCTGCACTTGAGTCGCAAGATCGGCGATGAGAAGCGAAAAGCGGACAATCTTTTGATGTGGCAGTATGTTTTGTATCAAAAAGGGGCCTATGAAGACGCACTAAAAATTGGGGAAGAGTTGTTGGAAATCGTTCGCCGAACGGGGTATCTCCATCGCGAAGCCGGCGCACTGTATAATATCGGGCAAATCTACATTGAGTCGGGTGAGGTGCGCAAAGCGCTGGAATGTTTTAACCGTGCGTGGGAAATTCATCGCACGATCGGCAATCAAGCTGGCGAATTGCAGCTTCTGGGACGGTTGGGGGTGGCCAATAATCAGATGGGAGATTTTCCCCGGGCGCTGGATTTTCTTGATCAAGCGATCACACTGTGCCAAGCATCCGGGAATAAATGGGAGGAGCTAAAAAATTTGAATGATAGAGGCCTTGTATTCAAAAATATTGGAGACTATGAAAAGGCCAAACGCGAGTATACTAACGCCTTCGAGAGAGCCGAAGAAGAGAAAGATTATCCCAATCAGGCAGTGATACTGAATAATCTTGGAATTCTCTACCGTCTTCTGGGTGATAGCGAGCAATCCTTCAGTTACCTTTCACATGCTCTGGCCATTAATGACAGCCTTGGGAATCCCTACGACATTGCGCTTACCCTAAAAAACCTTGGCGACGTTTACAAGGATCAGGATAGCCTGAAGCTTGCATTAGCGTACCTCGAACAAGCGCGCAGCATAATCAAGAAAAATGCGGCAACCGAGACGTTTAAGCCTCGAATCTTGGAATCTGATATATTAATCAACATGGGAGACATTGCAGCAGGGCAAAACAACCACAGCACGGCATTAGGGTATTATGAAACCGCGCTAACCACGTTCAAAACGATAGGTTTTAAAACGGGGATCGCCTCCGCCCTCATCCGGATTGGCAACACGCTAGCAGGGATGGGGCAGCACGAAAATGCCCTGGAAAACCTCAACGAAGCGCTGGCAATTGCCAATGCGATTGAAACGCCATTACACCAAGTACATGCGCTGTATGGCATCGGGCTCGTTTACCAGCGCACCACGGATTTCGACCTGGCAGAAAAATATTTTGAGCAGGCCATTGCACAAGTGGAAGCGGCGAGAGTCCACATTCAACGTGAAGATCGCATCAGTTACTTTTCCACCATACAAAATCTTTTTGATCAAATGATTATTCTGCAATGGATGCGAGGAAATGGCCATGCCGCGTTTGCGTACTCGGAAAGAGCGAGGGCAAGGGGGTTTCTTGACATTCTTCGCGAACGCTCAAACGATGCTTATACGGTCTCATCCAATAGCGATCATCCTGCCAGCTTGGAAGGCATTCAAAACAGTCTGAATCAGGGTGTTGTTTTGCTAGAATACCGCGTCACACAAGATCGTCTCATTATATTCGCCGTTGACCATAAGAATCTTCTGATTAAGGATGTTGCTATCTCCCGCGCTGATTTGAGCCGATTGGTCGATGCTTTTCGAGGCACGGTTGAAAAAACCGACCCCGATTCCTATGCGCGCTATCTGGAATTAGCGCAGCGACTATATGAGATCTTGATTGCGCCAATCAAACAGGGCATTTCTCCTGAGAAGAATGTTTATGTTATCCCGGATGGCGTACTGTATCAGGTGCCTTTTGCCGCGCTGGTATTCACACAGGACGGCCAGCAAAAATTTTTGATGCAGGACTATAATCTTGCTTACGCTCCCAGCGCCACAATACTGAAGCTCTGTCTTGACAATCGCCGGCCCGCCATTCCTGCGAATCAGATGAAGTTGTTTGCGCTTGGAAATCCCACCGGCGATTTGAGACATTCTGCGACGGAGGTGAGAGATATCGCAAGGATGTTTTTCAATCCCGATACGCTGATCGGGAAAAATATTCCGGAGGACAAGATCTCACGGATGCTGCAAGAGAACATTAATATACTGCATTTTGCCACGCATGCTTCGATTAATGGCAAAAGCCCTTTGGCCTCCTATCTTGTCGTTGGTGCCGAAAACGGCAAAGCCCCTCACCATCAGTCAAGCACAGATCGTGACGATGATGGCCGATTGAGCGCGTACGAAGTGTACGATCTCAATCTCGCCGAGGCGCAACTGGTTACGCTCTCGGCATGCAGCACGGCGAATGGACGTTTTTTTCAAGGGGAGGGCGTTGTCGGCCTGACGCACGCTTTTATGAAGGCAGGAACCAATGCGATTATTGCAACGCAATGGAATATTCCCGATAAATATACTATGGAACTCATGAAATCATTTTATCACAACTGGATCACAAAGAAAATGACGAAAACGGAGGCGCTGCGAGAAGCGCAACAAAAAATAATTATCGAGATGTCACGGAAGAGCGCAACACAAAATCTTCCATATCCCAAAGCGTGGGCCGCCATCACATTGACCGGTGATTACCGTTGAAACGTTCACGTTATCTCAACATGAGGAGTAGCAAATGAATGGTTCAAACCAAGAGAATCTTTTGCTTTTGACGGATGCCACCTCCAAAGGCGGGCCGCCGGCAACTGACACATTTTATTCTGAAAGGGCATTGCTGCGCGCCGGACTCTTCGACAGCGTCAAACTTGGCGTGGCCATCGGGCTGGCGTGGGCGCTGATGTTTCTGCTCGTGTCACTTATCGTGCTCTTCTCCGGACAGAGCGCGGTATTGGAGCTGTTCGAGTTGATCTACCCCGGGATGGATTTGCAGAATTCCTTTACAGTCGTTTCCCTGGGGCTGGTCTTCAGTTTTGTTTACGGTTTTGTTTTCGGACTCATTACCGGCGTGATTTACAATAGCTTTGTTCGCAGGAGCGTGCTTGAAAGTGAAAGCTTTGAAACATTCGTATAGTTTCAATCACAGCATCCCCTGCCGTCTGCGGATAAACCATTCCAGCCCCAGGGTGAGCAGCAGAATCACCAACACCGAGGGCCGGCCCCAGAGCGCGAGGTTGTATGATTCGACTTTTGTGGTGGGCTGCAACGGCAGGCGTGAGAGATAGTCGCCCAAACTATCCGAAGCAACATAAGCGCCGCCGGTGAGTTGCGCCATTTGCCGCAACAGCGGTTCGTTGTAGCGTGTGTCGAGAAATTCCAGACTGAACGGCTCGACCGAGAAGCGGCCGCTGTCTTCGCCGAGTGTTCGGTCACCCGCTACGGCAGTTCCTTTGTAAGAGTATTCCCCGCCGCCAAGAACTTGCAAGCGCGCGCGATAAAGCCCGCTGCCGGCATCTTGCAGAATGATTTCTTGATTAAATTGCGGCCCGGTCAACTGCGCCTTCACTTGCGCGCCTTCGTAGGGACGATAATCTTCATGATACACTTGCGCCATTAATTCAATTTGTTCGCCGCCGCGATAGATCTCCTTGTTGCTTTCAAACCGTACGAGTTTGGCATCTTCTTTTGTCACCAGCCAACGCACCAGGCCGGTCATCATACTTTCATAGGTTTCAGTGTTTTTCCCCACGGCCTCCAATAAACTTTTCCAGCGCCAAATTCCATAAGTGAAAATCGCAATGGTTTTGCGATTGGCGTTTTTCTGCGCGAGCCAAAGCGATTCCATGCGACTTCCTGCGCCGGCAAGAGTCTCCGCATTCGGCGAGGGCTTTAGGCTATAGACATTCGAAAATAACGGCGGCAGTTCATCGGTGCTGAGTGCTGTCGCCCGCCCGTTAGCTGATTTTGCCAAACGATCGGTTATTGCGCGCGTCACGGGATGCGACAGGCCAGCCGGAGTAAATTGTACGGATATGATTTGCTCGCTCATCGCATTCGGCAGCGCCGCGAGTGGCAAAACGCCGCGCAATTGCCCGAGCATATTCAAATCAACGCCGGGGCCGTGCAAGTAGAACAGCGGTTTGGCATTTTCTCCCAACTGCTTGACCAGCATGTCAAGCAGGCTGCGGTCACTATCGCGCCGCGGAAAATCAACCAGCAGAACCGCGTCAACCGGCTGCCATTCTTCCGGCCGGCGAAATGCCGGCAACGCCTGTGTCGCATCGGCGTAAAAACTTCCGCCCGGGCGCTGCACAAACCCGCGTACTTGAAAATTGGGGTCGTGCGCTATCGTGCGCTGCAGAAATGCAAAGTCTGCGGAGGGCGCACCGGCAAAAATCCAGATGGTCAGCTTGCTTTTCAAAACTTTGACATAAAACGCGCGGCGATTGTTTTCCGTGGTCAACTCGCCTTCAAAATGATCCAGGCTTACGGTGTATCGTGTCAATCCAACCTGTTGCGGCAATAATGAAACCGAAGCCGTGACTTGGGTGTTGTCGGAAGGCAGCACAAGGGTCTGCGTTGCCACCTCGTTCTCGCCCTCATAAACACGTAAGCGCGCCTGCCGCCCTGCCAAACCTGAAGCTGAAACGGAAATCGCAACCGGCAGCTTGGTGTCGGCATAGGCAACTTCATTTGTAACCACTTCGCTGATCAGCGCATCACGCGCATCGCGGCGCGCGCCGATTTGTGTGGTGATGATGGGCAGGCCGTAACTTTCTGCCACCCGGCCCGGGTTGCTGCCGATATTATATGCGCCGTCGCTGAATACAATTGCGCCCCGATATTCGCGATGAGCAAGCTGTTGTTTCGCCGCCGTCAAGGCGTTAGCCAGATTGCTGCCGTCGCCGTCAAACTTCAGCGCAGCAATCGAATCCAACGCCAGCGCGTGCAAGGTATCGCCGAACGAATACAAAAACACCTCGGCTTGCTCACGCAACTGCGCCAGCCACGGGCGTGACAGCGCCTGTTTCGCAAGGTCAGCGCGGCTTTGCGTAGAATCCGACAACGTCATGCTGGCAGAACGATCAACGAGAATTGCGACCGCTGGTTTTTGCGATTGTTTCACGGCCAGACTCAGTGTTGGCTCAAATAAGAGCAACAACGCAGCGGCCAGCGCAACGGTTCGCAGAATCGCCAACACGCGACGCAACAGGTTCGATACGCGCGGGGTGGTGGTGCGATAGACGAAAAGCGTGAACGCAACTCCCAGCGCCAGAAGGATCAGAGGGTAAAAAGCCGGTGCGGCAAATTTCAAATCGAAAGTCATGAGGTCGAAGTCAATTTCAGGCCCGGGTCCGGGGAAAGATCATTCTTGAAATCCGCGAGCGCGGATGGGTGATTGGCAAAATAGAACATGGCTGCGCGTGCGATCATGGCAGCATTGTCCGTGCAGTAAATTGGCGGAGGATAAAACACACGAAAGCCGCGCTGCCGGCCCAGTTCAGTCATCGCCGCGCGCAACGCTTTATTGCAAGCAACGCCGCCGGCTAATGCGACCGCTTTTACGGGAAAATGTTCAACGCCGCGGGCTGTGGTTTCGACCAACGCCGTGAGCAAAGCCTGCTGGAACGACGCAGCAATATCCGCTTGACCGGCAGTCGGTGCGCCGTTGCCGCTCAATTTCTGCACGTGATACAAAACAGCGGTTTTAAGTCCACTAAAGCTGAAATCAAACGGCGCGTCTTTCAGGCGGGCGACGGGAAAATCAATTGCGCGGGGATTGCCGTTGAGCGCAAGTTTTTCGATTTGCGGTCCGCCGGGATAAGGCAGGCCAAGAATACGCGCGACTTTATCAAAAGCCTCGCCGGCAGCGTCATCCTGGGTTTCGCCCAAAATGCGATAGCTCGCCCAATTTTCCACCAGCGCCAGAATACTGTGCCCGCCGGAGACAATCAACACGAGAAACGGCGGCTCCGGCCCATCCGCTGAAATATTATTTGAAACGAGATGGCCTTCTAGATGATTGATGCCCAACAGCGGAATGCCGAGATCGAGCGCCAGCCCCTTGGCGAAATTGATTCCCACCAACAGCGAGCCTACCAAACCGGGGCCGCGGGTTACGGCGATGGCTTCCAACTGCTGCGGCACCACTTGTGCGCGGGCAAGCGCCATGTGTACAACCGGTGCGATTTGTTCGAGATGCGCGCGCGAGGCCAGCTCCGGCACGACGCCGCCATAACGATGATGAATCTCCTGTGAGGATACGACATTCGACAGCAAGCGATCGTCTTCCATCACCGCGGCGGAGGTTTCATCACATGAAGTTTCAATTGCGAGCAGACGCATGATTGCCGCGCTCCATCATAAGTTTAAACGTGGCCGGCTTGACGTTGCGATAGCTCACGCCTTCCGGCACGGTGATGATCGGGACATAACCGTCGTTATCGAGCAAGCCTTTCACCTGTTGAAAATCAATGATTGCGGTTATGTCTTCGCGTTTTAAACCGAGCAGCAACTGTTCGCCGCCTTCCAGTGTGAGAGAAAGAGTTGAAGGCAGAGGCGTCACGATGAGATGGCGCGGCGCATTGTGCACGCGCACCGGAATTTCGGGCAGGGTAATTTCAATAAGTTTTTGCACATCCACAGCAACCGTTGCCATCTTGCTCGACAAATGGATGTTTAACGAATCGGGAAAATCCTGCAACGGCACTTCCTGCTCAAAGTGTGCGCGCAAATTCCGCCCCTGCACCAATGCTGTTGAAATTTCGCGAATCGGCCGCACCGCCGCCTCCGGTCCGGAAATTTTTGTGGAATCCGGAGAGACTTGAATTTTACCGACTACCGCATAGCCCGGTGTTGTGGCGAGGTCGGCAACCGGCACAATTGCCACCTCTTTGGTCAACAGATTGGTCAATTGAACTTTGAGTTCGTGCGGGGCTAAAATTTGCTTGGCGATAACCGGCAATCCCCAGCGCCCGATTTGAACATGCTCGCGCTGAACCTGAAACGTTTTGGATGAGCCGCTTTCGGTGAGATCGATGACGAGGCGCGCCTCGCGCTGAAACAACAGCGCAAACAGGGCTTTGCCCCGCCCTTCAAAGCGCACGCGCGCCTGCTGCGGCAGATTGCCGATCACTGTTTTGCCCGGCGGTATGTTGACAATCGCAATCGGAACATCCATATCATATTCATAAATATTTTCCGTAACGACGGCAAACCAAAACACCGTCGCAATCGTGATCACAATGATCTTGATCCGGTAATTTTCCAGGAAATTGCTTTTTAGAACTCTCAGCCGCATTTTTTCTGTCCGGCAACAAAAATAGGGCATCAACTGTCCATCATGCTTTCGCTCAGCCAGGCGCGTGAAAGCTGCGGGGCGGTCAATACCCTATTCGTGAAGTACGCGCCCGGATTGGCGCGCACGGCAAATTACTGGTGTTCCTTAATTCATTTGATGGGGGAGCGAGAGAAATCTCGGAGAATTTCACCAGTTGTTTGCCAAGTGAACTGGCGCAGGCCAGTGGCATTCTCTCAGGACGATGGCATCGGCTCCAATCGCATTGATTTACGCAGCGTGACCAACGGGCGTCAATTCACCGTCAGAGTTATCGTGAAACAACGGTTTTTGATTGCGCTGGTTGAAACATTTCTGCTTGCCGAATTCCTCGTGCATCAAGTGAGGTTTCATGGAACGCGGAACGACACGAGTAGGGTGGCAGCCGGCGCGCGCCGTGCGAGACGATTTGACGCGGGCAAGTTAACGCGACTGCGCTTAAAAGTCAACCTTGAAAACGCCTGGCGCACAAACAAAAAAAGTGGAGCATGCTCCACTTTTTTGATCTGCACATTTGCGCTCGCTTATTGCTTGACTACCCACAACTTGATTTTGCAATCGACTTCGCTGTGCAACTTAACAGGTATCTCGTAGATGCCCAGCGCGCGAATCGGCTCTTCCAGGGTGATTTTGCGTTTGTCGACTTCATAGCCCTTGGCCGCAAGCAAATCTGCAATATCTTGACTGGTGACCGAACCGAAGATGCGATCGTCTTCGCCGACGGGCATGGCGGCGGTGATGGAGACGCCGTCCATCTTGGCGCGCAACACTTCCGCGGATTTTTTCTCTCTCAGCTTCAGGGCGGCGCCGCGTTTCTTCTCTTCTGCAAAAACGTTCAGCTTGCCGGGCGTGGCTTCAAACGCAATGCCGCGCGGAATCAAAAAATTGCGCGCATAGCCGTCTTTGACCGAAACGACTTTGCCGGCTTCCCCGAGCGTGGGAAAATCCTGCCGCAATAACACTTTCATGATTTTGTATCCTCGCCTAAAAATGGATTGCACGAAGCGGATTAACGAACCTGATCATAAACAAAAGGCATGAGCGCCAAAATGCGGGCGCGTTTGATCGCGGTCACCAGCATGCGCTGGTGCGTCGCACAGGTGCCGGAGGTTCGCCGTGGAATAATTTTGCCTTGCTCGGTGACGAACCGCATCAGGCGTTTTTCGTCTTTATAATCGATGTAGATTTCGCGTTCTTCGCAGAAGCGACAAATACGACGTTTTTTCAACATAGGATATTCACTCACAATTTGAGGTTATCGTAACCAAAATTGAATTCACTTTTTTGCGCCGGAGCCGCCGGAGGAGGCGCCTGTTCGACAATTTCGGTGTGGCTGCGAACGGGTTCTTCATGATCGTCCATCGCCACGTTATCGAATTCCTCGTCTGAGGCCGTGGCTTCCGCGGCTTCGCTGCGGCGATTGAGAAATTGAATTCGCCGCGCTTTGATCTCCACGACGTTGCGGGTGGTGCCGTCTTCATTCTTCCAGATGCGGCTCTGCAACTCGCCATCCACCAAAACCGCGCTGCTTTTATGAAGATTCTCCGCGCAGCTTTCCGCGAGTTTGTACCACGCGACAACGCCGACGTAGCAAACATTTTCGCGCCATTGGCCGGTATTGTCTTTGAACCGGCGATTGGATGCGATATAAAAATTTGCCACCGGTGTTCCATTCGTCGTTCTACGGAACGAAGGATCACTTGTGAGATTGCCTGCGATCATTACCGAATTGATATCCGGCATTTTTAATTCTGCCATAGAACTCACTCCCGGCATCAAGAGGGGCAAATCGTTTAAGGATTAAGCGACCTCGTTCAACTCTTCCGGCAATGGCTCTCCCGGGAAATCATTGTCGGCGAGGGCGGAGGGCGGATGATCTGCTGCTGCTACGGCTGCTGCTTTTTCCTGGCTATCGCGTTCTTCTTTTTTGAGGGCACGGGGATCGATTTTAATGGTCAGATAGCGTAAGACAGATTCGTTCAGGCGATATTCTTTTTCCAGCAGCGCAACCATCGCCGCCGGCGCCGTGAAGCGGACATGCAGATAATGGCCGTACTGTTTCTTTTTGATCTCGAAGGCCAAGCGGCGCTTGCCCCACTCTTCAATTTTGACCACTTCGCCGCCGTTATTTGAAATGAAACTGGCGACGCGGTCGCTGAAGCCCTTGAGATCTTCGGCGCGCAGCGCCGAATCGACCACAACGGTGGTTTCGTAGAGATGCAACGTCAATTCTCCATTTACTTGTTCAACGTTTACTCATAAATCTCGTGACAGAAGCGGAAAGGATTCCCTGTGAAGGGGATCATTGCTCACACCGGTTGGTCGTTTTAGTGACGTTGGTGCAACGGCCATATCATGACCGGCCAAACGGCCGTGAGCTCCTGCCCGAGAGGGGATTACAACTGTGCAGACACGTTACTCTTGATATGCTTACGCGAATCAAAGATCGCCGCTTTTGACATTATAATGATTCATCGCATATGAAGCCCCGTGCGCGCAAAAGTCAAGTGCAGCATCGGCGGCTTTTTCCACCAGGCCGGGCAAAGCTTGACGCTCGGACTTGGAAAAATGTGAGAGCACGAAATGCGTTGCGTTTTGATTCAACTCATTGCCGATGCCCAAGCGTAATCGAGCAAATGCATTGGTGCCGAGATGCTGAATAATCGACCGCAAGCCTTTTTGCCCGCCATCACTCCCCTTGGCGCGGATCCTGAGCGTGCCAAACGGCAATTGAAAGTCATCCAGTATGATCAACATGTGGCGCAATTCAAACTTGAAGTATTGCGCCACTTCCCGCACCGCCACGCCGCTGTTGTTCATGTACGTCAGCGGCTTGAGCAAAACAACTTCCCGCGTACCGCTCGCGATTGGAGCGGGGTCGGACAGCCGATATTCGCCTTTGCCGGCATGCAGTGAAACGTGCAGACGCTCGGCGAGGTGATCAATCACCATGAAACCGACGTTGTGTCGCGTGCTTCCATATTCTTTGCCGGGGTTGCCGAGGCCGGCGATCAAGTATCTATCCGACATAGGAGCATCGCTGGCAAAACGGAAATTTATTTCTTCGCGGCTTCTTCTTTTTCTTCTTCAGGCTTCTTACCGCGCTCAATGACTTCCGGCTCAGCCGTTTCAGCCGCGGGCGCCGGGGCTGCCGCTTCTTCCAGGCGCGGCGCCAGCACGGAGACTACGATTTGCTCAAGATCATTTAAAATTTCGATCTTCTCGTATTTCAAATCCCGCACATAAATGGCATCATGAATGTTCAGGTTACTGACATCCACATTGATGGTTTCTGGAATGTCGAGCGGCAAGCATTTGATTTCAAGCGTGCGCAAAATCTGCTGCAAGGTTCCGCCGTCTTTGGCGCCCGCAGCCGAACCAACGAGAAGAATCGGGACTTCGACCGTAACTTCTTCCGTCAATCGAACGCCCATCAAGTCGACGTGCAAGGGCACACCGCTTACCGGATGCCACTGCACTTCACGAATAATGCATTTGGCCGGCTCGGCCTGGCCCAGGTTCACATCCAGGATGCTCGATTTGTGCGTCAGCGCGGTGCGCAGTTCTTTGGCGTCCACACTGAAGGAAATGGGATTTTCGCCATGAATGTAGTAAATCCCCGGCACTTTGCCGTCGCGACGAATGCGCTTGGCAATTTGTTTGCCGGTTTCATTGCGAACTTCAACGTTTAAGGCGCTCATGATCCAACTTTCAATTTTGGGTAGTAAGGATTTTTTCGGTTTATGATCTAATCGAATAACGAGCTAATCGATTCTTCATTGTGTATGCGCATGATCGCGCGGCCGAAAAGCTCGGCCACCGTGAGAACTTTGATCTTGTCGATCATCTTATTGGGATGAATTTGCACCGTATCCGTGACGATCATCTGATCAATGGGTGATTTCATTATGCGTGTAACGGCCGGGCCGGAGAGAATTGCGTGCGTGCATGCCACGAAAATTTGCTGCGCGCCCATATCCTTCAGCCGGGCTGCGGCGTTGGTCAACGTTCCCGCCGTATCGCAAATATCATCAATAATCAAAACGTTCATGCCCTCGACATGGCCGATCACGTTCATCACCTCAACCATGTTGGGGCCGGAACGCCGCTTGTCGACAATCGCGATGGGCGCTTGCAAGCGCTTGGCGTAAGCGCGCGCCATGTGTGTGCCGCCCAAATCCGGGGCGACGACGACGAGATTCGGAATTTTGATTTTCTGCAAGTATTCGACAAACACCGTTGCCGAATAAAGATGATCGACGGGAATATCAAAGAACCCCTGCAACTGCGGCGCGTGCAAATCCATGGTCAGAATGCGATCCGCGCCTGCCGTTGTCAACAGATTGGCGACCAGCTTCGCCGTGATTGAGACGCGCGGCTGATCTTTGCGATCCTGGCGCGCATAGCCAAAATACGGAATCACGGCGGTGATCCGTCGCGCCGAAGCGCGGCGCGCGGCATCGAGCATGATCAACAGCTCCAACAGATTGCGCGCCGGTGAATTCGTCGGCTGGATGATGAAGGTATCCTGACCGCGAATGTTTTCCGTAAACTTAACCCAGGTCTCGCCGTCGCTAAACTCGCGGAATTCGCTTTTGCCGAGCTCCAGATTCAAGTAATTGGCGATTTTTTGCGCCAACTCGGGATGCGCCCGACCAGAAAACATGCGTGGATGTTGAAGCAGAGCATTCATAAACGGCAAAAAAAATGACGATTCTTCCGCTTCTCCGGTTACGGGTACGACGAGCAACTGAGCGGAACACTCGCCATTCGAACTTTATCTCAGCAGCTTCGATCTGAATTAAAACTGTGCTGGGGCGGAAGGACTCGAACCTTCGTATGCAGGAACCAAAGTCCTGTGCCTTGCCAACTTGGCGACGCCCCAAAAGCAAGAAGTGTCCCACACCTTCTTAGAAGAATTCGTCATCGTTCTTGCTCGGCCGGCGACCGTCGCGACGAGATTCCTGTTTATATTTTTCTAAAACCGCTTTTTCTAATTTTTCGCGAAATTCATTCGTGATGGGATGCGCTATGTCGCGAAACGTGCCGTCATTCATTTTACGGCTCGGCATGCTTACAAAATAACCCGTCACGCCTTTGATCACTTTCATCCCGCGCACAACAAAACAATCATCAAACGTTACATTTACAAACGCTTTTAACTTATCTTCATCACGGACACTGACCGTGATTTCAGTTATTTCCATTCCTCCCTCCTTAAGCATTGAATTTGACAGGACACCCCCCGAGTATCTGACCTACACACCAGAAACGCTCTGCAGAACATAATCGTCAACTTCCTTTTTCCCCCATTTCAGTGGTCGCGCTAAAAAGGATTTATAGTTGAACTGAAACCGCTGTTGATTCTGTTGAGCTAGCTCGAATGAACGAAATAAACCGTAAATCGTCGATCCGCTTCCTGTCATATTGGCAGCGAAAGCCCCGCCCTTTAACAATTCTTCTTTAATCTTAGCTAATTCGTCATACTTATCGAAAACAATTCCCTCAAAATCATTCTCTCCCCACCATTTAGCGTTGCCTACCTCAGGCATTTCTTTTTTGAAAACGCTGAATGTACTACTCTTTTGTTCGTTTGTCAAGCCGAATTTAAGATTTTGATAAGCCCAAGCGGTTGAAATGGATACATTCGGTGAGACAAGTACGACCCAGAATTGCGGCAACTTGTCAATCGGTGCGAGAATTTCTCCGCGACCGCGGCCTTCGCAGAACCCTCCGCGAAGAAAAAAGGGAACATCGGAGCCAATTCTTTGCCCTAGACTCTCCAAAACTTGCAGATCTAAATCAAGATTAAACAAATTATTCAAGGTTATCAGCGTTACCGCCGCGTCGCTGCTTCCACCGCCCAGCCCCGCTCCGGTGGGAATTTTTTTTTCAATGTGAAGCTTGATGCCCATACGGCAATCAACCAGTGACCTCAAAAGCTGGTAAGCGCGGCTGCACAGATTCGACTGGTCGCAGGGAATCTCAGGCCAGTTGCAGCTTAGCTCCATTTCATCGGTATCATTCGCTTCAAAGAACAAAGAATCCGCCAGGCTGACCTGCAAAAATCGTGTTTCGATATCATGATAGCCATCGGCGCGCCGCCCGACGATGCGGAGGCCTAAATTGATTTTGGCGTACGCGTCAACTCTCACGCTCTTCATGCGGGGACTGCGCCTTCTTTCCGAAAAATGCTTGCAATTTTTGGCCTATGCGCGCGGTTTGCCTGCGTTTCGAACAGCGGGGATAAAATAAAGGCGTCATCGGTGACGCCGGTAAGTTTCCACGAGGAGTTGGAGTTGCTTGGCGGGTAATGCAACTTCGGTTGCACCAGTTTATCTATCCGTGTCTTCTCAGGCATCACACGAATTCAATCTACATAAAAACCCGAAAGGGCGCGGCCCCAAATTGTCACACGGCCCAATCACTCACGTACGCAATTTCGCACGCTCTTCTTTGGAATACAAATTTGCTTCCACTTCCTGATGCGGATTGGGGATGATATGCGTCGCCACCACTTCGCCGATTTTCGCAGCCGCTTTGACACCCGCTTCCACCGCCGCTTTGACGGCGCCGACCTCGCCTGCGACTTTAATGGTCACCAATGCCGCATCTGTGATCTCTTTGCCGAGCAACACCACGTCTGCCGCTTTACTCATGGCATCTGCCACTTCGAGCGCAGCCACCAAGCCGCGAGTCTCGACCATTCCCAGCGCGCGTTCAGCCATGACGGTTAAGATTCACTGACCAGCTCGGTCCGTTTCGGAAGAATCAACTCGACATCGGCATGCGGCCGCGGAATGACATGCACCGAAATCAATTCGCCGACTTTCTCCGCCGCTGCTGCGCCCGCGTCCGTCGCGGCCTTGACCGCGCCCACGTCGCCGCGCACCATCACCGTCACGTAGCCGCCGCCGATTTTTTCTTTGCCGATCAACGTCACCTTCGCCGCTTTCACCATGGCGTCAGCAGCTTCGATAGCGCCTACGAGTCCACGCGTTTCGATCATTCCCAGCGCATCAAGGCTCATGTTTTCAAGCTCCTCTGCGGATTAAAACTTCATATGCATTCAGCGCGAATTAAAACAACAAAGTGCGGCGAATCTACTAAAAAAAATTTTCGTTGTCAATTCATTTTTGTCTCGGCGCTGGCACTAAACCTTGAAAAACCTTGAAGAAACGCCGTTACAATTTCGCCGCCACCGGATAGACGATTTGCATGGAGATAGTTGCATGTTGGAGGGAGAATATGTAAATTGCCCGGCCTAAATGAGGATATCCGGCGCCACTGCAAGATCAAAGGCAGAAACTCGTGAATATTGCTGTGAAGCGCGATACCTATGCTGTCAAATCATTCCAACATCAACCGAGGAGATGCCGCAATATTTTCTTTTTTCGGACGCCCACTTGGGAGCGCCCGGTCGCCCAGACGATCATCAGCGAGAACAAAAAATCATTGACTTTTTGCACCATGTCAAGCAAGCGGGCGACGGATTGTTCATTGTCGGTGATTTGTTTGATTTTTGGTTTGAATACCGGCATGCCATTCCCAACCGCCATTTTGCGGTTCTGGCAAAGTTATATGAGCTGCGGCAAGCCGGCATGCCGATTGATTATCTTGCGGGCAATCACGATTTGTGGGTGGGCGATTATTTCCGCACACAAATCGGCCTCACCCTTCACGCCGAGGGTATTACGCGCGAGTTGTGCGGGTATCGCTGTTTTATTACGCACGGCGACGGCGCGGCCAAACGCGATTCCGGTTACCGGCTGCTGAAACGAATCATGAAACATCCGGTCAATATTTTTTTGTATCGTTTGCTGACGCCGGATCTCGGTGTGCCGCTCGCGAAAAGCATGTCGCACACCAGCCGCACGCTGGTGCAGAGCGATGCGCGCTGGGAGCGTGACTACCGCGCGTATGCCACGAACAAGCTGGCGGAAGGCTACGATGTTGTGATGATGGGGCACACGCATCAACCGAAAGTCGAGCAAATCAACGGCAAAACATTCATCAATCTCGGGGATTGGATGACCCACTTTACCTACTGCAAAATCGATGAGCACGGGCCGCAATTGCTGAAATGGAATGAAACGATTGCTTCACCGGCGCAAGCCGCGCGGCGTCGCGTGCAAGCATAACGCAAATCTCCGTTCGAATCGTTTTATCAAGCCAAGTAAACGAAGGTGCCAACGATGACTGATTCTTCCCGCACACTCGCTTCCAAAACAACGTGGATGATTTTGGGTGCGCTTGTTTTTCTCATCGGCCTGCCGACCGCCATATACCTATACGATCTCAGCCAGGATTTACCGGACCCGAGCCAGTTCGAAAGCTACAAACCCAAACTGGGCTCCGAAGTTTACTCCAGCGACGGCAAGCTGATCAAAGAATTTTTTGAAGAGCGCCGCTCGTTCACGCCGCTCGATCAGATGCCGGCACACCTCAAACGCGCACTGTTGGCCACCGAAGATCGCAATTTCTACAATCATTGGGGCGTGAACACCATGCGCATCGCGCAAGCTCTGGCAATCGACTTGATTTATCTCGAGAAGCGCCAGGGCGCCAGCACGCTGGCGCAGCAGCTTGCGCGTATGATGTATTTGACGCCGGAAAAAACCGTGTCGCGCAAGATCAAAGAAGCGTTGACCGCGATTCAACTCGAGCGAACTTACACCAAAGACGAAATTCTCGAGATGTATCTCAATCACGTTTACCTCGGGCACGGAACCTACGGCGTGCAAATGGCGGCGCAACGCTACTTTGGCAAGAATGTGCAAGACATCGATGTCCACGAAGGCGCTACGTTAGTGGCATTAGCGCAACGGCCCGAACCGCTGTCCCCGATCCGCAACCCCACGGGATGTCAAGCGCGCCGCAATCTAGTGTTGCGCAACATGTACACCACCGGCGCCCTGTCCGCCGCAGATTTGCAGCGCTATCAAGACATGCCGCTGGGCGTGCATTCGACACTGTCAAATGAATACTATGGCACGGCGCGATATTTCACCGAACATGTGCGGCAATTGTTGTGGCAAAAATATGGCCGCGATATTCTCACAGAGGGTTTCAAGATTTACACCACGCTCGACTCGCGCGTACAACATCTTGCTGATCAACTCATCCAAAAACAGTTGCACGAGGTGCAGAGCCAGGTCAACAAGAATCTGATTCGTAAACGTGAACACTTGAAAATGATCAACCCGGCAATGTTGGATAGCCTGGGCTTAACGATGCAGCAGTTTGTCGCAGATTCCACCGCGATCAATAGTTTTCTCAGCAGCAAACGGCCGGTGCAAGTGGCGTTTGTGTGCATCGAAACCAAAACCGGCTATGTCCGCGCCATGATCGGTGGCCGCGATTTCGATGAAAGCAAGTATAATCGCGTGATTCAAGCGCAGCGCCAACCCGGCTCCGCGTTCAAGCCTTTCGTTTATGCCACGGTCATCGACAATGGTTATCTGCCGACCTACGAGGTGCTGAATCAACCCATCGTTGTCAAGCAAGCCGACGGCTCAGAATGGCGGCCGCAAAATTTCGACGGTTCCATTGGCGGTTTTGTAACCTTGCGCGAGGCCCTGGCGCGCTCGCTGAATTTGCCGACCGTGCGGCTGGTGCAGCAAATCGCAAATCCCGCAACCGTGGTCAAATACGCCCAAAAAATGGGATTGACCACCAACATTCCGGCCTATGAATCAATCGCGCTCGGCGCCGGCGAAGTGATTCCGATTGAAATCACCTCGGCTTATTCGGCCTTTCCCAATCAAGGGGTGCGCATGGAGCCGCTGTTCATCACCCGCGTCGAGGATAAAGACGGCAACGTTATCGAAGACAATCGCCCGCACGGCAATGAAGTTTTGAGCAAGGAAACCGCGACCATCATGACGGACATGATGCGTTCGGTGCTGGATTATCATGCCGGCCCCGGCCGCTTTGGCACCGGCGTCGGCGCGCGCAGCCGATACGGTTTCACCCGCCCGGCCGGCGGCAAATCCGGAACCACCAATGATTATCGCGATACCTGGTTTATCGGTTATACGCCGCAATTGACTACCGGCGTATGGGTGGGATTTGATCGGCAGGATATGTCGTTCGAAAAGGGTACGGGGTCGTCCATCTGTCTGCCGATTTGGGCGCCGTTCATGAAAGTTGCGCACGACACCCTCGGGCTTCCTGTGGTGGATTTCAATCAACCCCCAACCGTTTTGCGGCTGGAAATCTGCACCATTTCAAAAGAATTGGCCAACGAAGAGTGCCCGAGCACAACGTTTGCTGTTTTCAAAGCCGGCACGGAACCCAAGACACGCTGCCATATTCATCAAGGCCGGGAACGGACGCCGCGGCGGCGCTCGGCACATCGCACGTAAGCAAAAAAAGATGCCCGCTTTTGAGGTGATCAGAAGCGGGCATCTCTTAAAAATCAACGCTTTTCAATTCTCGCTCATGTGTTCATGCACGAGCTTCCAGCCATTTTCATAAACCCATACGCGTGTAACTTTACCTGAGCCTTCCACGAATTTCTCGCCGAGCTTGCCTTCCGTCATGTAATTGTAGGTCACCAGCAACACTTCTTTATAAACCTCCCCGCTCGAGTGAATCACACTGGTGGCGCCGATGGTTTGCTCCATCTGACTTTTGACGCGTTTCATCACCTCTCCTGAGCCATCGATGCGGAAAGGCAGTTTGGGCTGAAAACGCGAGGTTTTGGGATGAAGAAACTCACCATAGCTTTTATCATCTTTTTTCGAGAGAAATTCGTCCAATTTCTTGTTGTGGCTCATGGCGCTCTTCTTCCATGTTTCCCGATCTTCCTTCGACACCTTGGCGTTCTGAAAGTAAGCTTTGGCCAGAAGCGCGCTGCCGATCAAAATAATGAGGAAGATGAGAATCTGCAGTAACAAACTGATCGAAACGATAGGACACCTCCCGGTCTCAATTGAAGATAAACTGCTCCTCCGTCGCGGAGTGCTGCAAAAAACACGGGGAAATATTAAACATCTTGGAGAAATTTGCAAGGAAGAAAGCATGGGAAGCCGGGGCGGTTATGCGCTTCTCATAACCGCCTGTGAGTGGGGCACGTGCAAGGCAGGTGTATGGAATTCATTTTCATGCGGCGCAGCCATCAGCGATTCCGCTCACTTTTGCAAGCTTTTCTTATTCTGCTGAGCCGCTTGCAAGCGCTGCGTGGCTACGGCATCATCACATTTCGCGGCGCGACTTTGTTCAATCACGGCTTGATAGGCGTCCAGCGCCTGGCCGGGACGGTTGATCGCTTCAAGGGCCTGGCCGAGATAGAACTGGATCTCACCGCAATCATTTACGTTGGGATATTTGGCGAGAATCTGGTGAAGTTTGAGAATGGCGTTGGGATGATATTGCTGCGCCAATAAAGCCTTTGCGCCGTTTGTTTCTTGCTGCCGGCGCTCGCCGGAATCCGAGCCGGGGCCGCGGCTGGTTTTCTTTTGCTCGCCGTGCACCGAGCTGACATTGCCGATGCGCAATCGCGTTTTCTCATCCGCCGGCGGAATTTTACTGATCTTTTGCGACATGAGATGCAAAAACAATTCACGTTCAGTAATCTTGCGCAAATCCAGCATCTCCAGAAGTGTGTTGCCGCTCAGACGAAACGTTGCCCCCTCGTTCAACTCCAAAACCGCGGCGGCGTTTTCAAAGGTCAATATCGTATCAACGCTTTCCAGCAACATGCCTACGGCCGCCGGTTGCCAGGTTTCTTCCACGCCTCGCCGGATTTTCACCTCGCCGTTGAGAGAAATAATTTTTGCGGCCGGCGCAGCCCTTCCCACCTCCCACCCGCCTGCCAGAATAAAAAGGGCTACCAGCAGCCGTTTCACAAGGTTTGCAGATTTCATATGCCTCACACCGAATTTAATGTCCGGTTTAGCCGGAAATCAAAAATCACTTCCACAGGACATTTTAAAAGTCCATACGTAAAGAAAACCCACCGGTGCTTTTCAAACACGCTCTCACAGAGGGCGCTATCAAGAAATTCGATACCAGCGCGCGGCCGCTTTATTTGACCTCGACAATTTTTACCCAGCCGTCCGCCAGGCCGTTTCGCAAAATGCCCTCTTCCAAATATTGCAATGCCCCGCTTTTCCAGGCTTCTTCAAAACCGCTTGCCACCAGCGTTGTTTCCAATGGGATCCAGGCGGTGGCCGGACCGGCAGATTTTTCCCGCATGACATAACGTTTTTCATTCCGCATGACATAACGTTTTTCATTGCTGCTGAGGGCGGCAGTCCGGGAGGCCGGCAACCCGCTGTCGAACAGCAAATACAGATGCGCGATTTCTTTTTCGGGATCGCGCACCTCGACAAAAGCCGTGCGGATGCCCGCGCTCTCGAACAACGAGGCACACAATACCACCAGATCATCGCAATCGCCGGCGCGCAAATCAAGCGTCTCTGCGGCAAATTGTACGCGATCATCCTGGTAATACGGAATATTGGGATCACTTTGATAACGCAATCCCACCTCGCGGAGCGCGGCAAAAAGCGCTTTGGCTTTATCAAAGACGCTGATATTTACAGTGTCATCCTCCGCCATTTCACGCAGTATACGCCGGCTCAAATTTAAAATGCGCTCATCCTCAGGCGTGATAAAAAAACTCAGTTTGTCAACCTCACCGTTCCAGGCGTTGCGCGAATGCACCATTATTTGCGCGCTGGTTTCCTTCCGGACATTACCGCCGGCGCGCGCCTCGGCCCTGATATCAAGAATCGCAGGCTCGCGCCGCGCCACCGCTTGCAGCTTCGCGCTCAGAATCGCGGTAACGGGAATGTCCTTCGTTTGATTTTTTTCCAAGCGAATAAAACCGCTGTCTTTCGGGCGTTCGGAATAGCCGCGAATATTGCT
>QEVD01000440.1 GCA_003576975.1 Candidatus Zhuqueibacterota bacterium | reverse complement strand
AGATCTTTTTTGACGATCACCTTGTACATGCCGGGAAGCTGATAAACCACCGGCATCTCGGTCACGGACTGCGCCGGGGATTTTTCCGCCAGGCCTGCGGTACACAACAGTGTGGCAACAACAAAACGTGACATCTTGAAGCAATAGCGTGTGACGCGCATGAGGATTCTCCTTTCTTGATACGAAGTTCATCGGCCCTGGCGGCGTTAGACAAATTAGAATATGTTGCCAACATCGTAAACCACAGAAGCTGCAAGCGTCTGCTGCATCGTCGTGCGAAGCAAAAAACATCATCTTTAAAGATAACTTATTGTTAAAGATCGTTTACTCTCGTTGCGAGAACCAACAACAGGATTATCTTCTTATTGGCTGTTCAGGGCTTTCGATTTACTGCATAGGACAAAAGCAAAAAGAAGAGCAGGGCCAGGATTTGTCGCAAACAGCGCCGTGAAGTGTTTATGATCGGTTTTGCTGAAAGTATCCAGAACACAAATGTTTGTTCATCGCAAGCGCTGCTCCGCCAGACAATCTGCAGCTTCCGCGGTGGCAATGCCCTGTTGCTGCGCCAGCGCGAAAACCTCGAGCGCGGTGTCATAAATGGCATTCACTTTTTTCAACGCCTGTGCCGGTTCCCAGTCGAGCATCTCGATGCAACCGTTAATGATGCCGCCGGCATTGGTGACATAATCGGGCACATAGAGAATACCGCGTCCCTGCAGAGCTGCGCCATGCCGGGCTTTACGCAATTGATTGTTGGCGGCGCCGGCAATGATTTCAACCCGGAGTCGTGGAATCGTTTCATCATTGAGAACTGCACCGAGAGCACACGGCGCGAAAATATCAGCAGCGACGTGGTAAATTCTCTCTGGCTTCACCGCGGTCGCGCCGAATTCGTTCACGACGCGCTGCACGCGCTCGGTGGCGAGGTCCGCCACAATCAGCTTGGCGCCGGCTTCGTGCAGCTCTTTCGCGAGACAATACCCGACATTGCCGCAACCTTGCAGCGCAACGGTTTTGCCGGAGAGATTTTCGGAATGCCAACGATAGTGCGCTGCGGCTTGCATGGCGCGAAACACGCCGTGCGCCGTCCACGGTGAAGGATCGCCCGAGCGCGCGGTGAGGCCGGCAACGTGTTTGGTTTTCAAACGCACAATGTCCATGTCCAACGTGCTCGTGCCGACATCTTCCGCAGTAATGTAGCGACCGCCGAGCGTCTCCACAAAACGCCCATGCGCGCGAAACAGTCTGTCGCGGTCCACGGTTTTGCCGTCGCCGATAATCACCGCCTTGCCGCCGCCGAAAGGCAGCCCAGCAAGCGCGGATTTATACGTCATACCGCGCGACAAACGTAGCGCATCGATGAAGGCTTCTTCGTCGCTGGCATACGTCCACAACCTGGTGCCGCCAACCGCCGGGCCGAGCCTGGTGCTGTGAATGGCGATGAGGGCGCGATAGCCGGCAGCTTCATCGCAGCAGAGCATCACCTGCTCGTGCCCCATGGACTCCATTATTTCGAAGGCTTTCATGTTGGAATGATATTGTGTTTTGCAGTCGAATTTTGCTAATCCAGCAACCCGGAAAGCCAGTGCATCACATTCAGCAAGAAACGATAATTCTGCGGCGCATTCGGGGAGTTCATTCCCACCGGTGTGCGATTGGCACCGGCGAGCTGCGCGGAAAACATCGCGGCCTCGCCGAACACGGCGACACGGCCTTTGCCAAATTTCAAAGTCGCGCCTTGCAACCAACCTGCTGCCGGAAGACGCGGCGTTTCCGCTGTGAATTGCCAGGCGGTTTCGGGCAGCAACAATACCTGCGAAGAGTCGAGCACGAACAAAGGCTGTGCGCCGCCGTCCACCTGGAACGCAGATCCAGTAAACGTTATGAGAGAATCGATGCGTTCTTCGGTTGTTCTGCCGTTGATGATCGGATGTTGAGCAAGCCTACCATCCGAACGGTGAAACGCGAAGGTTGCGCCCCGAGATTGCTCGGCGAACATCGCAAAACAATTGCTGAAACGAATGCCGAATGCCGCGCCCAGCTTTTCCACCGCACCGGCAAACGGCATGTGATCCGCGATCAACAAAAGCGAGCCGCCTTCTTGCACCCAATCCCGCACCGCAGCGATTTCATCATCCGCAAATGCGGAGGGATTGGGCAGCGACCAATTTCCCTGACTGTTGATTTCGGCGAGTGCATTGGCGATGACGAGTATTTTCCCTTTGCCCAAGCTTTCTTTGTTGAAGCGCGTGGTGGAGGCTTGCACGACATAGCCATCACGACGTAGCAGTTGCGCAAACGATAGGTAACGCCCAGTTGCCGTGTGAAAATTGAAATGCGCTTCGTCCAGCATGACGGCCGGACCGGCGCTGCTGGCGTATGCCGGTTTAGCAATCGGAGGATTGAACGTGGTGTCGGCAACTTGTTGCGCCTGAACTGAAGTGAGCAAAACGAGGAGAAAAAAACAAAGCAATCGTTGAATCATAAAAGACACTCGGTGAATGATTTCAAAGTAGTGCATTGTCGTCCTGCCTCAATGCCGTTTCCTTAAGGCGATATTTCGTAGTCGCGGCCCCTTGTGGGCCGATGAGCATGCACCATTTTCAGTGCCCCACAAGGGGGGCAGGACTACAAAAGAAACCGCATCGAGTCCCACTTCCTTGTGGGGCGTTGCCGGAACCGCAAAATTCGTGGCTTCGACAGCCGCTCACAAGGGGCGGGGACTACAAATATCTTTTACTTTATTGTGGTGCGGCGTCGGAATCATGAAAAGCCACGCGCTGCCAACGGCCCTCTCGTTTCACCCAGACGTTGGTGAAGCGCAAATTCATTTTCCATTCTTTGCCATCGCGAAAGCCGATGGTTCTGTTTAGTCCCGTCACGACCGCAGTGTTGCCATAAACTCTTATCCGAAGATCATCATTGCGATACGTATCGATCCTTACTTTTCCGGATTTCAAATCCTCGTGGCGGCTTTTGGCGAAAGCCAGCCAGCGCGTTTTATCGAGCACGCCGCCGTTGGCGTTGGTGTGAACGTAATCATCTGCGAGCAAACTGCGAAGAACGACGGTATCGGCCTTCACGAATGCATCGGAGAACTGCGAGAACGCGTCGCGGACTTCCTGCTCGTTCTGTGAATGCTCATCCGGTGCCTGACTGCGCATTTGCGCGAGGCCGGTAGAATACGGCATGAAAGCGATGATGGCAAAAAAGATGATTCTTCGCATAGTTCAATGATCCAGTTTATCAGAAATCGTGATCTCTCACGGCTAATGGCCGTTATCAATCCGCAGGCGAGGCTCATGAAATGCAGCGCGCAGCCATTTGCTGCCGTCCCATTCCCAGGTATCGCCGAAGACTCGTTCGCCGTCGTGGCCGCCGAAGAGCACAAGTTGCCGGCGTTTGGCATCATAAACCATCGCGCTATGATTGCGCGCTTCCGGCCCAGCGGCGTCAATCTGTTTCCAAATGATTCCATCGAAAATCCACGTATCACCGACACGAGTCTTGCCATTCCAGCCGCCGAATCGCAGCACATATTGGCGCGCTTCATCATAGGCCATCACGCTGTTGAAGCGGCCTTGCGCAACGACGGGTTTCACTTCACGCCAACTCTTGCCGTCCCACGTCCAGGTTTCTCCCGAAGGGCCATTGCCGCCAAAAAGCACAACACGCCGGCGAATGGAATCGTAAGTCATCGTCGCGCCGTTACGGGGCGATGGTCCGCTATTACTCACTTGTTCCCAAGTTTTCCCATCCCATTCCCATGTATCGCCGAAACGAGTTCTTTTTCCGGCAACAACATTATACCCTCCAAACAAGACGAGGCGGCGACGCGCGCTGTCATAAACCATGCACGCTTCCGCGCGGGCGGGAGGTGTTGCGGTTTTGATTCCGTGCCAACGCGCGCCGTCCCATTCCCACATGTCATCGAGAAAAGTGTCTTTGTCATTCTCCGTTCCAAACAGCACACGATTCCCGCCGAACAGAACGAGGCGCCGGCGATCTTCATCAGAAGCCATCGATGGAAACGTTCTCGGCGCCGGTCCGCTCGCAGAAATTTTTTTCCAGGTTTTGCCGTCCCATTCCCACAAGTCCCCCATCACGCGGCGATCATCCGCGCCGCCGAAGAGCATCACTTTTTCACGGTCGCTGTCATAAGCCATGGCGTGCGCGTTTCTGACCGTCAATGAATCAGTCTCCCCCGCCTGATTCCAT
>QEVD01000013.1 GCA_003576975.1 Candidatus Zhuqueibacterota bacterium | reverse complement strand
CACGGCGAGATATTGCCGTGCGGCTTGCTCGATTTGTGCTTGTGCGCGCGCGATTTTGCCGTTGTTCCAATTGAACAGTGGAAGCTCGATTTGTGCGCCTGGCCCCGACTCAAAACCTTCTTTGCCCGCAGCATTGGCGTCGAGAACGCCGGTTAGGTTGAGGATCTTTGCGCGTTCCCAGCTCAGTCGTTTGCCGGCCGCTTCGATGGCGAGCTCTGCCGCGCGCAAGTCCGGCCGTGAGGCAAAGGCGGCGCGCAAAAGCTCTGTGAGGTTTTGCTGAGGCAATTTTACTTCCGGTTCGGGCGAAAGGGTAAAACTCGTATCCGATGGGTTCATTCCCAATAGAGTGTTTAATCGCGTGCGAAGAAGCTCAGCGCCTGCGGCAAAATTCACTGCGGCCTCTTGTGCTCGTAGCGCTTCGAGGCGCGCGGTGGAAGCTTCCAACGCGCTGATGTCGCCGGCGCGCTGACGCGCCGCAGCAATTTCTGCAATTTCAGTCTGCAAGTGAGAATTTTCTTCAGCGATCTGATTTTGCGTCTGCGCCAGCACCAGATCGGCATACGCGACGTACACATCGCGTGCGAGGTCGAGGCCATGTTGCACCAAATTTTCGGCAACTCGTTGCGTCTCAAGCTTGGCGGCGGCCACCCGTTTCGGCCGCTGCCACAATACTTCGATCGGCAAGGTTAATGTGGCTTCGAGTTGTTTCGGGCCAACGGGAAAAAGCAGCGACAACATCGGATTGCGCAGCAAACCGGCTTCGATCAGGTCGGCGCGTGCAAAACCAAGTTCAGCGAGATCGGCCTGAAACTGGGCGTTATGCCATAACGCGAGTGCAACCGCTTCATCTTCGGTGAGCCCATCCGCCAACACGACACCGGGCGGCAAATGCCACTCGCCAGTTTGCTGCTCTGTTATCAGCGGATATCCGGTATGCTGAGCAATTGAAGAGGAAACATAATCGCGATTGTAAGGGGAGCGCGCGGCACAACCCGCGAAGATCAGGATTGCTAGGAATGCAAAAACGCGAAACATAAGTACTCTACATTGATTTTGAATTTCAATTCAAGCGCCTTGCCGTTGGTGGCATCGTTAAATCTTCATGCTTGTACCTGATAACCGAAAAAAACGCGCAAATTGATTTGCCGTGAATTTGCCGGAATAGCATGCTAATGAAAGTGCATGCAAGAGTTTTCCATGCCAGCACGACAACAGGCTCGCATGGAAAACTCACGCAATTCGCAAACGCTACTTCATCACGTTGACAGCGGCAAGCGCGATGTCGTTTACAGCCTGCACCAGGCTTTCGGAAAGCGAGAGGTTGCCCTGCATCATCCGAATTTTGGCGGGCACGGACAAGAGATCTTCCGGTGTCCGCGCCAAGGCAAAATTCTGCCGCACGGATTTTCCGTGAAATTGGCTGAGGAATTCCTCTTCAGCGCCGCCGTTGCCTTTAATTTTCGCGCTGGAAATAACGCCTGTATTCGTCACGCCCAGCAGAACGGTAATCGTCTTGCCCTCGTGTTGCAGGGATTTCAGCAAAATGTAGCCGCGGAATTCTTCGGCTGGTCCCCACGAACCTCGCTCCCAAGCTTCGGTCCACTGCACGCCGGAAGCGAGTGTTCTGACAGCCTCCGAAGAATTCGTGCCTGGAAAAATCTGCCGGCAATCTTGCCGGGTCAACCCGGAGGGGTTTCCCGCCACTGACATGGAGGCCGATAGCCCCAGTATCAGCATGGCGGACACGACGTTGGTTTTTGGGATCATTTCACACCTCAGTTAGAAAGTTCGGAGATGTTGTACCTGCGAAAGCCATTATTGAAGAAACTCTTCTTGATGCATGAACGTCGTATTCAGCATGCGTGGCGGTATACCTGCATTGCACACGATGTTTTTGTATGCGCCCGGGCAATATACGAAGAATGCAACCGCAAGATGTCATGGGGAGGTCTTAAGGTTGCAAATTGTGAGTAAAATTCCAGGCATGCCCGGGCTGTCTTTTCTAAAAGCCCTCGTGGTGGCTATCGCTTGCTCTGAAGAGTCACGACGCTTGATCCTGGATTTTGCGGAAAAGGAGGCGTAACTCTGGTTTGCTGATTTCTAGAGGCATAGCCGGAAAGTCTTTTTGGGCAATAAGGATTCTCGCTTAAATAACTTGCCCATATCACAAACCGCGAATGGACGCTAATAAACGCGAATTTTGAAATTAGCGAATATTTGCGTTCATTCGCGGTTTCAAAAATGAGTAAGTTATTTAAATGGCACTCCTAAGTGATTTCCGAAAAGAAATACTTATTTGTGACGGTTCCAAGAAACACCGCGTTTCCAGCCACACCTCTTGGCCTTGTCCTTCTCCACATTCACCCTCCGCGTTAGCATCCTCCCATAAGAATACCATAAGCCAATAACGAATTGGCAGGCAGACCTAGCGTGCCTGCTAAGCCACACCCTATTTCACATTCCTTTACATTGCGGCGTATCCTTACAACTACCAAGTAATGCCAGAACGATTGCAAACCAAAATAAATTCGGAATTTTGGGTTTGGCGGACAATGATTGTGCTTTCCGCATCGCTGTACAGTAGTTTGTATAGATCGCACCACGATGAATGATTGGTGAATAGCATTCATCAGTGATGCTTTCGAAAGGGCTTTCCCTTCTCGTTCTTGGAAGTTCCGGTCGGACGCAGCAATTGCACCAGGATTGCTTTCACCTGCCGGCGCACCTCATTCGCAGTGGACTGCACAATGGATGTGTGGCAACACCATACGCACACAACTATTCGTGCAGGCAGTGCGGTTCCTACCTCCCATATATTTCATAGCCGTATCAAAGGATTGATCGGTTGTTTGGCGAGCCAAACTTGGTTTTGTCAAAGCGATTGCTTTGCAAGTTTGGCGGATAGGATCGGTGTTTTCGTTACAGCAAGCAAGTCGTGAGGCTTCGCTGCGCCGAAATCAAACCACGGGATCTGAATGAGCTCGCTACGGATTTTGATGTACTGCCATGACCGGGCAGGACTCAGCCATACCATGCGCACTATGATGGTGGCTTCACATCTTGCCGAGAATCTGGCGGACTGTTCCATTCTGGTATTGACGGACCTTTCGATTATTGGCCGTCTCAAATTCCCAGGAAACGTTGATTACGTTCACTTGCCGGGCATAGCGAACAAATACAATTCCTATCAATACCGGGGCAACCTGAATATTGAGCTGGATGAAACGCTGACAATTCGCCGCAAGATCACCAAGAGTGCGATCAAAACTTTTCACCCGGACTTTTTTATTGTCGAGCGGGATCCCATTGGGATGCAGGAAGAAATGCCCCGACTCTTGGCGTTTGTGCGGGAACACCTGCCGAAGACAAAGCTGATTTGGGGTTTGTCCGACGTCATTGGTGATCCGGATATGATACGTCGCGATTGGAATCGCGAGGACTTTTATCGCGCGCTAGAGCAGTATTGTGACGAAGTTTGGATCTATGGATCGCAGGAGATCTTTGATCAATCCCACAATTACCAAATGCCAGCGACTGTTGCGAAAAAGTGCTACTACACCGGGTATTTGCGTCCACCGCGCGCGACCTCGTCCCGCGTCCATAAAGATATTATCGGCATGAGGCAAAACAAGAAGCCTTCTGTGTTGCTCACGACCGGCAGCGGAGCGCAGGGGTTTGAACTCATTGACAACTACCTCCGTTCACTCGAACGCAATGGCAATGCAGCACACTTTCAGAGTGTGATCGTCACTGGCCCGATGATGCCAAGTCGAGAGAAAGCCTTGCTCAAGGATCGCGCGGACAAATTGCCGGGCGTGATTCTTCACCGCTTCAGCAAGAATGTTGGCCAGTACGTGAAACATGCTCATTTGGTGGTAAGCAACGGAGGCTATAATGGCCTTTGTGAAATTCTATCCTATCGCAAAAGGGCAGTCATAGCTCCTCCTCTCGCGCCTCCCAATGAACATTTGCTCCGTGCCGAGATTTTTCAACAACTCGGCATCGTTAGGCGCCTGCCCCCCAGAGAATTGTCAGCGGAGCGCTTGAACGAGATGGTGCATTCGAGTCTGTTTGGCGGCCCCGAGTTGACTGCTCCTCTGGACGATGTGCGAGTACCTCTTAACGGATTGGATAAAATCGTCGAGCGCATTACGGTTCTGGGCGGGCTGAAATCTCGAGCGCTGCGCCAGGCCGTCTGAAAAACGGCTTTTGTTCAAGACATCGACGAGCAGGGCCTCGTTGCAAATCAATGTATTCGAGTCCTCATAGAGAAAACTTCATGAGAGCTTTTATGACTCGCAGCGTAGCGGTGAAGATTCTGATTTACTCTCAAGACGGCTTCGGCTTGGGCCATTTGCGGCGCAATCTCAACATCTGTTTGCAGATTGTCAAACGCAGCCCCCGCGCCTCAATCTTAATTATCGCCGACTCTCCAGTGGCCCCCTTTTTCAAGCTGCCGGCCCAGTGTGATTTCATCAAGATCCCGACCATCGTGAAGATCGATTCCGGAGTCTGGCGTCCGAACCGACTTCCGATGAATTATCAAGAGGTATTGAAAATCCGCTCGGAGATCATTCAAAGTGCAGCCCTGGGCTTTCGACCCGACTTTTTCCTGGTGGACCATATGCCGCACGGGGCTTTGGGAGAATTAGCCGTTCCCCTGCAGGCGCTGAGAGAGCAGTGCCCGGAAACCAAGATCGTCTTGGGCCTGCGTGACATCCTGGGCGCGCCCGATACCATACATAAACAATGGAAAAGGGAAGGCGCTTTCGAAGCGGCCATGTCTTTTTATGATCATGTCTGCATTTACGGATGCCCGGATGTTTTTAACTCGACCGAGGAATATCAATTCACGCCGGAACTGGTTGCCAAGACACAATACTGCGGCTATGTCTGCCGCGAAGATGTCAAAACGACTTCCGAAAATGGTTTCCTGAAGAACTTTTTTGCGGAGCCTCGCAAAAAATTCGTTCTGGTCACCGGAGGTGGCGGCGCCGATGCCAGCTACTTTATGGATTCTTTTTTGGATGCGGTTCGACTGTTGGCCCCACGTGCCTCTTTTAATGCTTTGGTCTCAACCGGTCCTTTCATGCACGAAGACCAGCGCCAGCTTCTGACGCAAAAGGCCAAAGGCTTGCCGGTCACTGTTACAAGGCTGGGCCAAGATAGCATACGCTTTCTCCGGCGCGCCGATCTGGTTGTCTCCATGGCGGGCTACAATACCATCGCTGAAATCATGCGATTTCGCAAGAATGCCATCATTGTTCCGCGCCCGGGACCGAGCGCGGAACAAACCATGCGGTGCCGCATCATGACCGAGCGCGGTTTATTCGACACCATTCAACTGCAAGATTTGAACGCGGAGTACCTGGCTGAGAACATTTCTCACAAGCTCGAGAACGGCAACGGAATGAATGAAGCGATGCTTCCGGATCTCAATGGCGCCTCGAACGCCGCCGCCTTGATGTTATCCGCGCTGTGATGCGGATCGTGGGGGCTCTGCCCAACTCAGACCTGTGTACATCAATTCATGTGGAGGATGATTTTCATGCCGGAGTTCACCGGTTTCAATGACTGCAAGGCCGGACAGAAGGTGAAGATGAAGGGGAAGCCCGGAGACGGTGGTGTATTTGTGGCGCACTCGATTACCCTGAACAGTGCAGCCGAGGAGGCGGTAATTGAGAGTGTGATACAGCGCATCGCATATGAACAAAGCGCCTTGTGCATCCTCGATCACGAAATCGCATTGCCAGGCGCAGTCACGATCAAAGACTTGCTGCGCAATAAAATCAGCTTGCATGGCCTAAAGGCCGGAGATCGAGTGAAGCTAATCGGCAAGCATCTAGAATCCGGGAAGTTTGTGCCGGAGAAAATCAAGATGAAAGATCCCCAGGGCTTCAACGTTGCAGAACTGCAGGGCGAGATCGACAGGGTTGATTGTGAGAAAAGGGCTTTGGAAGTGCTCGGTTTTACCGTAGTCGTTGATGAAAGGACCATGTTTTACGATGATTGAAAAGTGGGAATTGGATTTCACCGGCTAAGTGCAAATACACTTCAACCACTGACACTTCAGGCGCAAGGGACTGCGTCATTCCAGACATGCCATAAACCTCTGGGAGCTGCGACATGACTGTGGCGACAGTCCCTTATGAACGTGAGCGCGAAGATACGTTGCGCGCCATCCAAAACGCGTTGGACCAAGACCGGATGAGAGCCGTCTTCGCTGCGAAGCTCAAACAGCGCTTTGGACATAATCTGCAGGTCAAGGACTTCCGCCTCGAAGTCCTTCAACGCCATACCTACCGCTGCGTGCTGCGTTATCATATCTCTGCCTTTGATCCGGAGCGCGGCGCAGACGTGCAATGGCGCGTCATCGGCAAAGTGCTCAACACTAATCTGGGAATTTTGCTGTTCGATAATATGCGGCAACTTTGGTCGAGCGGCTTTTCGCGCACGGCTGCCGATGGCATCAGCATTCCGGAGCCGATCGAATTCCTGCCCTCACTTTCCATGCTCTTGCAGGAAGAAGTGCCGGGGCTGTCGCTCAAGATGCTGTTGAAGCAATCGGCGCAAAAAGAGCATTTCCGCCAGTTAGCCCGCGCCCTGGCGAAATTGCACAAATGCCCAATCGTTCCCAGCCGCCTGTTCACCGTCAAAGAACATTTATTGCGCTGTCATCCGGGCCACGAGGTTTTGGCAAGTGCTTGTCCGGAACTGGCGCCGTCAATCAATTACCTGGTGGAGCAAGCCTTTGATAGCGAAGCCGCGTTCGGAGATATCGAACTCGCGCCGGTGCATGCCGATTTCCATCTCGGCCAGGTTCATTTGGAAAACGGCCATACCTGGTTGATCGACTTCGATGTGCTGAGTTATGGCGATCCCGCCACCGATCTGGGAAATTTGCTGGTGTTCATGAAGAGCAAGGCTCGTACGAATCCCGTGATTACCGAGCTGATTCAGGTTTTTCTGGAGGAATATTTTTCCTTGATGGATCGCGGCATCGCCGCCAGAGTTCCGCTGTATGAAGGATTGAGTTATTTGCGCCGCGCCTGCAAAAGTTTTCGCTTGCAAGCCGAAGGCTGGCATGAGCAGGCGCAATATTTAATTGAACAGGGCATCGCGGCGGTTGAGACGGTTGCAGAGTCTTGTCGCTCCGTCGGTCTCCGCCGTTCATTAATTGATGCGGCGGTGGCGGAATTGCTCAACGGGGATGTTCGAGACGAGGCACACAGATGAGTTTGTTCGACAACCTCTCAAAATTACGGCAAATGGGTGGCAAAAATGAGCGCGAAAAGCTCAATTTTAAAGGGCTGGTCAGGATATACAAAGTATTTGGCCGTCATTACAAGAAATACTGGAAAATCCTGACGGTCGCCTATTTGTGCCTGTTCGGCACCATCGGCGTAATGGTGTTGACGCCGTGGCCGCTCAAGCTGATTTTGGATCACATCATTCTGAAACAACCGCTGCCGGATTTTTTTTCATTTCTCAATCCGCTCTACTCCGGCAATCCCCGGCTGCTCCTGCTGTTGCTCGCGCTGTCCATCGTCGTCATCGCGTTTCTGGAAGCGACGTTTTCGTACTTTAACAAATTTTGGGTTTCCGCCACCGGCGACCGCATCAATGCCGACATTCGTGAGCGGGTGTTCTCGCATTTGCAGCGATTGTCGTTGTCTTTTCACGAGTCGATGCAATCCGGCAACCTGATTTATCTCTTGACCGCCGATGTGAAAGAGATGAAAAAGGTGCTAATCGATTTTCCACAGGACTTGACCAACCGCGTGGTGAGCTTCGCGGTTTATGCCGGTTTGATGCTGGCGCTCGACTGGCGCCTCGGCCTCATCGGGCTGTGCACCATGCCGCTGATTTATTTTTTCACCAAGTATTTCGGCGGCGGCATGCGCACTGCCATCACGAAAAAGCGCAAGCAGGAAGGCAAGGTCGCTTCGATTATTGCCGAAAACGTTACGGCTATGGCGCTGGTGCAGGCCTATGGCCGCGAAGAAACCGAACGCGCGCGCTTCACCTCCGGCAATAAGGAAAGTTTGCAGGCGCAGCTACGCGCCCTGAGCTTGAGCCGGACGTTCGCCCGTATTGTGGAATTTTTGGTGGCCTTGAGCGCCGCCGGCGTGCTTTACTTCGGCGGCCTCTATGCGCTCGAGGGCGCCATTCTGCCGGGAACGCTGGTCGTGTTCATGGCTTACATGCGCGACATCTACGGCATCTTTGAGAAGTTCAGCGAGCTTTTTCTCGGCATTGCCAAGTCGCAAGTCTCCGGCGAGCGCTTGCTCGAGCTGGTCGAAAACGACATGATCGTGCAGGATGATCCGAAGGCCGCGCCGGCGCCGGCGTTTCAGGGCCGCGTCGAATTCAAGAACGTCAGCTTTGCTTATAAAAAAGGCCGCGAGGTTCTAAAGAATCTGAATTTCACAGTCGAGCCGGGTGAAACCGTGGCCCTGGTCGGCCACAGTGGCGCGGGAAAATCAACACTCATCAGTTTGCTGCTGCGTTTTTACGATCCGCAGCAGGGCCAGATTTTGATCGATGGCCAGGATCTGCGCCAATTCACGCTCAAATCCTTGCGCGATCAGATGACGATCGTCTTGCAGGAAGCCAAGCTGTTTCGCCAAACCGTGCGCGAGAATATTGCCTTTGGCAAATCCGGCGCGACCGAAGAAGACATCATTGAGGCGGCCAAACTGGCCAAGGCGCACGATTTCATCATGCGCATGCCGGAAGGCTACGACACCATGATGTACGAGGGCGGCGACAATCTTTCCGGCGGCCAGAAACAGCGCATCAACATCGCGCGCGCCATTATCCGCAACACGCCGCTGATGATTCTCGACGAACCGGTGACGGGTTTGGATGCGCGCGCCGAAGCGCAAATCAACGCGGCCATCCACCGGCTCACGCGCGGCAAGACAACGTTCATCATCGCCCATAAATTTTCCACCATCGCGGCCGCCGAAAAAATACTCTTGCTGGAAGAGGGCGAGGTGGCGCATTATGGTTCGCACGAACAACTCCTGCGCGAAAGCCCGCAATATCGCGAGTTGTATGAACTGCAATTCGGCCGGCAAAAGGAAATCGCGCGTGAGGAGGTTATTGCCAACGGCAAGAATGGACAATTTGAATCGCAGGCTGTGGCAACGCTGGCCAGTTCTTGAAGACTCTCTGCCTGAACGCATCACGACGAACGACGTTACTACGAATGCGCATAACATCGAGGCTTATTGATGAGCAGTAAGGAGAAATCCAAAACCTCAAAATCGAAAAAGGAGCGCAAGCGTGTCAGCTTTCGCACGCTTATGCGCTTGTATAAAGTATTCGGGCGCCACTACAAAAAGCACTGGAAGCTTTTTGCCAAAGTTTATACCGGCCTGCTGCTCACTATTCTCATTGCGCTGCTCATTCCGTGGCCGCTGAAGCTCATTCTGGATTACGTGATTCTGAAAACGCCGCTGCCGCCCCAGGCAGCCTTTGTGACGCAATGGCTCGGCACGGATCCGCTCGTTCTGCTTGTGGCGCTGGCGCTGGCGTTTTTGCTGTTACGGATTTTCGAGAGCCTCGCCAACACGGTGCACAAAGTCGGGTTGCTCAGCGCCGGCGAGATGATCGCCACCGACATTCGTGAGCGCGTTTTCATCCATTTGCAGCGGCTGTCGCTGTCGTTCCAGGAATCGGCGCGCTCGGGCGATCTGATTTACCGGCTGACCTCGGACATCGACGACGCGAAAATCATTCTCGTGCAGTTGCCGGACAATTTCATCTATCGCGTCGTGATGATTGTCAGCCACATGGCTTTGATGCTAGTGCTGGAATGGCGGCTGGCGCTGCTCGCGTTCAGCATCATCCCGGTTTTGTATTTCATCAATCGCCGCATGGGCAGCGATGTGAAAGAAGCCACCGCGAAAAAACGCAACAAAGAAACCGAAGTCAGTTCGATCATCGCCGAAAACGTCACGGCGATGGCGCTGGTGCAGGCGTATGGCCGCGAAGATTTGCAACAAGCGCGCTTTGCCTCGGAGAATCGCGAAAGCCTGCACTCTGAAATCGAAGCGCGGCGGCTTGCCAAACTGTTTAAGCGCATTAGCGACAATCTCGCCGCCATCGGCACGTGCTTGGTCGTCGGTTACGGCGGCCTGCTGGCGTTGGATGGATTGCTGCTGCCGGGCACGCTGGTTTTGTTTGCTGCGTATCTGCGCAATCTCTATCGCCCCATCGACAAGTTCGCCGAAATGATGCTCGATGTCGCCAAAGCGCAGGTTGCCGGCGAGCGGCTGCTGGATTTGGTCGAATGCGACATGGTCATGCAAGACGTGCCCAACGCCATCCCCGCACCGCCGTTTACCGGCCGGGTCGAATTTCGCGAGGTGAGTTTTGGCTATCATCCGGGCGTCGAGGTTATCAGAAATCTCAGCTTCGCTGCGGAGCCGGGCGAGACGGTTGCGCTCGTCGGCCACAGCGGCGCGGGCAAATCAACGCTCATCAGCATGCTTTTGCGTTTCTACGATCCGCAAAAAGGGCAAATCCTGATCGATGGCCACAATCTCCGCGAAATCACCCTTAAATCGCTGCGTGATCAAGTCACAATCTTGATGCAAGACGCCAAGCTCTTCAACAAAACCGTCCGCGAAAACATCGGCTTCGGTAAAGTCGATGCCACCGAGGAGGAAATCATTAACGCCGCCAAGCTGGCGCATGCGCATGATTTCATCATGCAAATGCCGGAGGGCTACGACACCGTGATCGAAGAAGGCGGCGAAAATCTTTCCGGCGGCCAGCGGCAGCGCCTCAACATCGCGCGCGCCATTATTCGCAACACCCCGATTTTGATTTTGGATGAGCCGGCCACCGCATTGGACGCCAAAGCCGAGGCGCAAATTCACGAAGCCCTGGATGAACTGACGAATCGGAGAACGACGTTCATCATCGCGCACAAATTTTCCACCATTGCCAACGCGGATAAAATTTTAGTGCTGGAAGCGGGCAAGCTCGCGGCCTATGGCACGCACGAAGAATTGCTGCGCACGAATCGGGAATATCGTGAGCTTTACGAGCTGCAGCAACGGCCGCCGCTGGAAGCGGCAACCGCAGCCCTCATGATTGAAAACGAAACCGCGGTTTTGCGTGAAGAGCAGGCCGTGGCGAGTTAGCCTTTGCATTTCATAATGGCAGAAAAATGTTGGACAGAAAATTTTTAAAAGCGGCATGGCAAAATAATTTGACGGCAGAATGATTTAAAATTATTCTGGTCAAATAATCCTGCCTAATGCTTCTCAATAATTTTGTCTGAAGTCGTTTTGCTTTCTCAAAAGTTTTTGAGCAAGCACTCTTCATCACCTTAAGCAACTTGAGCACGCGCAACTTTGGATATGGAGATCATCATGTCAACACCTTCGTACAACAGCCGGCTGGGCTTGTTCGACGACCCCACGCTTCCATTAGTTGCTACGGTCATGGATGTCAACGCCATGCCGGAGCAATTCACGCGCTATTTGCACGCTTCGGGCGTCGATCCCAAATGGCAAGTGATGAAATGCGCCATTGAAAAAGTCTACTATCGGCCGGGAAAGCATTGCGGCGTGCTCTATCGTCTGGCGCTCCGTCACGTTTCCGGCGCCGAAACCGACGAATGGATTTATGGCCGCACGGTGCCCGCCGGTACCGAAGAAGAACGCTTTGAAAAAGCGCTGGCCGGGCTTAAACCAACGCCCTCAGCGCATGAGTTTTTGCGGCCCTTGCCGCCCATTAGCTTTTGGCGCGATTTGAACATGATTCTCTGGGTTTTTCCGCAGGATCCGGATTTGGAAACGCTGCCGCAGTCCGTGGATTCGGCTTATGTCCGCCAACAAGTTGAAGCCAATCTCGAGGCCTTCGGCGTGTCTGCCAACGGCTCGGCAGCCCAATGGCGTTGCCCCGAATTCTATTACGATCGCATCAAATTCATGCCGAGCAAACGCTGCGTCTTGCGCTATCACGTCAATCTGCTCGACCCGTCCGGCAAATCACACGAAAAAACGTTCTACTGCAAAATTTATAATAATGGGAATAGCCGCTACCATTTTGACATGCTCAAATCGGCTTACGAGCAATTGACCGTGAAGAGTGCGGCTGTCAACATTCCCCGCCCGCTGCTGCACTTTGACGGTTTGCACACGTTCTGGCAGGAAGAGTGGCCGGGACATGCTTTGCTCGATGTCATTGATCAGTATGATTGGCAGGATATTTTCCGGCGCGTCGCTTTGGTTCTGGCCTCGTTCCATCGCAGCCCGGCCAATGGCTTCGATGCCGCTCCTGATCTCAACGAGGTTTTGGAGAAAGCCGATGAAGACGCGGCGAAGCTGCTCAGATTGTGGCCGCAACAGCAGGCGTTGGTGAGCCGCGTGCTCGAGCTGTTGCACGCGACGAAGCCTGTTTTTGACAAACAGGAAATGCCGGCTGTGCCGATTCACGGCGCCTGCCGGATCGAACAAATGCTGGCGCGCGGCAACGAGCTGGCGCTGGTGGATTTTGATGCGGTGACGTTGGGCGATCCGATTCACGATGTCGCCGAGCTGATTGCCTCTTTGCAGTACATGGGATTGACGCGCGGCCTGGACAGCGAACGCATCGCCGTTGCCTCTGAGGCGTTTTATCGCAGCTACGCCGAGCAAGTGCCCTGGGCGTGCGACCGCCGCCGCATCGGCTGGTATGCTCTGGCTTTTTTGATGACGAAATTCTATTCCTCCACCAAAAATCTTGAGCGCCGCGCTTTGCAGCAAATCGAAACGGCCGGCAAAGCCATTTGCGAAGATTGGCTCAACACCGTTGGCGCGATGTAAATCGTCACAGCCTTTGACTCACAACACGAACGAAAATTATTATGACAAACGGCACGATTCATGACCATAAGCTGCCGCAATTGCAGCAGGCAACCGACACTAAAATCATGGCGGCGGCATTCGAGGACTATTTTCGCAACCAATATCCCAGCCGCGGCTTGAAAGTAAATGATTGCCAAATCAGCCGATTGCAGCACCGGCCGGGCAAAGAGTGCAACATCACTTATCGCGTGTCCGGTCACGATCGCGACCGCCGTTCGTACGATCAATGGATTTTTGCCAAGATGTCGGCCAACGGCGAAAATCATAAAGCGGTGCTGAAAGAAAAACCGCTGCAATGGCCGGGCTGTGATTTTTGGAAGCCCGTTAGCGCGTGGCAGGAAATGAACATGGAGTTGCACGCCTTTCCTTATGATGTTAAGATGCCGTATCTCGGCCAGCTCTTGGAGCCGGAATTTGTCAAGCGGCAGATTGAAGAGCGGCTGCCCAATTTCGGATTGTCGCGCGAGTGGACGTGCCGCGAAGTGACTTGCCACAAAATCAAATACATGCCGACGCGGCGTTGCGTTTTGCGCTACGAGTTCGTGGTGGCTGGCGCGGTGAACCAGCAACGGCAGATTGTTTTTTACAGCAAAACCTACAACAGCGCGAACAGCCGTTATGTTTACGACGTCCTGAGCGCCGTCTGCGCCAGCCCAGCGTGCAACAACGGCGTGCTGAATATTCCGGCGCCGATTGCCAATCTCGATACCGCGAATACGCTTTGGCAACAGGCGTGGCAAGGAACGAAGTTCGGTTCTGTTATGCGCGAGCGCGGCTGGGTCAGTCTGCCGCACTCCGGGTTCATGCCCAAAATTGCGGCGATGCTGGCGGCCTTGCACCAGGTTGAAATTCCTCATGTGCCTCTTGCCGATGGCCCCGCGCCGGCAAAGGCAATTGAAAACGCCTACGGCGATGCCGATGATATTGCGGCATTCCTGCCGGAGAAGCAGGCGGTTTTGACGGCGGCGGCGAAAACCTTGGCGGAGTTGGCGCCCGAGATCGCCAATCATTCCACGGTTGCGACGATTCACGGCTCGTTTAAAGTGGCGCAGCTTTTGTGCCGCGAGGAAGAGTTGGCGTTGGTGGATTTCGATTCGATTTCACGCGGGGATCCGCTTTATGATGTCGCGGAATTCTTTGCTTCCATTCTTTATTTGATTGTGAGTGACGGCATTCCGGCGACGCCGATCCGTGAGAGTCTCGAAAGCTTTTGGGCTGAATATCAACAACGAGTTTCCTGGCATTGTGATCGGCGGCGCCTGGCTTGGTATCTCGTTGCGTTTCTTTTGGGGAAAATGCATTCGTCGCTCAAGCGCTCTGAAGTGAAAGCTCTAGCTAACATGCCGCTGGCCTTTGATCTGATTGCAGAGTGGCTTGAGGTTGCGAAAAGAAAAGCATAAGGCATAAAACACAACGCGGGAATGAAAAGCGCAAGATATGATAGCTTTGAATTACACCAGGGAGCAAATGCTAGCTGAGATCAGCGCTTCAGGGAACATGTTGTCAGTATGTTCAAACGATCCGACTGATCCGCTGTTCGCTTCACTGGACGAGGCGCGTCTCGTTATTCGCGGGCAGACGCCGGACAACCTATTGCCGCTGCTCAATCGTGCGCTGGCAAAGCGATTCGCAAACACTCCATCGGATCAATTGATCCGCGATCTCATCTATCCCCTGAAGAAAGGTCTTGGCAACGCGTACAAATGGGGAAACCGAAAAGACCCGGCCAGGCAAATTACTGTGGAGGTTGTCGCCACCAACACCGGTACCGTCGTCGCCATTTCCGATGAAGGAGATGGTTTCGATGTCCAAGGCATTCTTCACCGTTTTAACGGCAATGAACATTATTTTACGCATGGCGGCTCAGGTTTTGTATATTTTAACCGAACAAAATCAATCATTAGTTATGCCCACGGCGGCCGCACGCTGCTTATTCGTTTCTTGTGCTCGCAAGCGTCTGGAACAGCTCTTATGGCGAGGGAAGATTCCGCCCTCGGGCTGGCAGGCGACGAAGAATTCATGAAATCCTTTTTGGCAGCGGAGTTGGCCTGGTTTCAAGAGAATAAAGCGACACTTGCGTCCTGTCGCATTGACATGCCTGAGCAGCAGTTCGAGGATCGGCCAGAGATCAAATATGTTCTCGGGTATCGCAAGGCTGAATCAGAAGCAGTAGGCCAATTCATCTTAGCTGGAAGACTGTCGCCGGAGCATGCTGCCGCAGGCGAGTTTTCCGTGGCCGGACAGCTCTACATGCAGCTGTTGGAAGGCAAAACCGGCATCCACATTCCGCCACCCGTGGCGGTTTTCAAGCATCCCTCGCTAGTGCTCTTCAATTTCAACCCCGCGATGGGCCTGCAAGAGTATCTGCAAAATCAATTTGATTTTCAAGAAGTCGCGAAGGTCATCCACATGGTTGCCAACAGCTTGCGCGCCTGGCACCAGTGTATGATTGTCATGAAGGACGACGATGGCTTGGAGGACGTGCTTGCAGAGCATCGTTCAGAGGGGGAAATGGTCCTGGCTAAATTGGCGCAAGCCAGCCCGCGGCTGGCCGAGCGGGCTCAGCAACTTTATGATCATCTTTCGGCACGCCTCGCCACGCTGAGAAGTTATGAACGGGTTCCCATTCATGGCGCATTAGAATGGCGTTCGATCCTATATGACGACGGCCGATTCTACTTCTATCGCTTTGACAAATGCCGGTACTCTCATCCAGGATTTGATCTCGGCGGTTTTCTGGCTGATTTGTTGCGATTCTACGTACTTCGCAAAAAAGCGGATCCGGATTTTTATTATGCCGGCCGCAAGGTTTTTCTGGAAGCTTATTTTGCCAACGCGCCGGCGGCGTGGCAGGAAGACTTGCCGTTTTTCATGATCGACGCGTTGCTTCGACGCCTGCCTCAGGTTTTTGAACAAGCCGGGAAAAAGTGGGAAGCGGGCGTGGACGCGTTACTGCGACAATGCGAACAAGCGTTATGAACATTGCTTATATCAGCGCCGATTTTGGCGTTCCCATTTTTGGCTACAAAGGCGCCTCCATCCACGTGCGCGAAATGGTGGCTGCGCTGCGCAAAGCCGGCCATGCGGTTTCTATCGTTTCACCGGCAATCGAAGAGCTGGGAGACGCAAGGGTGAGGGAGGTGCTTGATGAAAGCGTGGCATTGCTGCCCGTTCCTGCGGCAGAGCGGCATCTGCTCGTTGCGCAAGAGCTGGAAGCGCTCGACGAGTTTTTGGGCATGAAAACGCGCGTCCGCCAGGAGTTGCGCAATTTGCTCTACAATTTGACCCTGTACGAAAAAGTCCGTGAATATCTGCGCGCGCACCCGGTTGATTTTATTTATGAACGTTACACGCTGTTCGCTGCCGCCGGCATCCGACTGGCGCGCGAGCTTAGTGTGCCGCATATTTTGGAAGTGAATGCGCCGTTGGCGTACGAGCAGGAAAAAACGCGCGGCATGGAAATGAAAGATCTGGCGGCAGAAACCGAGCGCCGCATTTTTCGCGACGCCGATCAGGTCATCGTGGTCTCGCGGCAGTTGCAGGAATTTGTGATTTCATGCGGCGTGCCGCCCTCACGCATTCAGATTTTGCCCAATTCGGTCGATCCGCAGCGCTTTGCCAAAGCGCGCGGCGATCACAGCGTGCGGGCGCGGCATCAACTCGAAGGCAAGCGGGTCATCGGTTTCGTCGGCAGCCTCAAGCCGTGGCATGGCACCGAAACATTGCTCGCCGCATTTCGCGCGTTGCACACTACGGCACCCAATGCGCATTTGCTGATCGTCGGCGATGGGCCAGGCCGGACGCAGTTGGAGAATTATGCGCAAATGCACGATTTGAACGGCGCAGTGACGTTTACCGGCAATGTGCCTTATGACGACATCCCGCGTTACATCGCGGCGATGGACATTGCCGTCGCGCCGTACATTCCCAGCGAAAATTTTTATTACTCGCCCATCAAAATTTTTGAGTACATGGCGATGGGCAAACCGGTGGTTGGCGGACGAATCGGCCAGGTGGAAGAAGTGATCGCCAACGGCGAAACCGGTGTGTTGTTCGAGCCTGGAAATATCGCGGCGCTGCAAGCCGCGCTCGCGCAGCTTGTGAGCGATTCACCGCTGTGCAGCCGCCTCGGTGAAAATGCCCGCGCGTGGGTGGAAACCGAACGAACGTGGGACAGCAATGCGCGGCAGGTGGTGCAGATTGCTGAAAGCATAAAGTGTAAAGCGTAAAGCGCTATGACGACTTACGTTTTACGTATCTCGCTCCAATAATCACAAGACTTGAAAGTACCATGAAAATAAAAACCTGCATCGTTACTGGCCAGTATCCGCCGCAAGTCGGCGGAGTCGGACATTCGGCGTTTCGCGTGGCAAATATTTTGGCAAGCCGGGGCATGCAGGTTCACGTGGTCGCGCTGCAAAAACATCCCACACCGTTGCCGTTTGATGAAAGCTGTTCGAGCACGCAGGAGGGCGAGGTGCTCGTGCATCGTGTCAAAGTTTTTCATCCCAAACGCGAAGAGGGCGTTGCCTTTGTGGATGGCGAGGTCTTGACGCGCTACAATCGCGAGATGTTTCACGCGCTCGAACATTTTCAGCAGCGTTATCATTATGACGTCTTACATGCGTTTTTTCTTTACCCCGCGGCTTTTGTCGCGGGACTGGTCGGGCGGCTGCACGGCGTGAAGATGATCGCTTCGATCCGCGGCAATGACATTGGCAAGTATGCCTTTGACCCGCTGCGCCTGCCGTTCATTCGCTCGTCGTTGGAAAACGCCGACTATGTCACTTCGGTAGCCACGAGCTTGACGGATTTAGCCGATCGCGCGATCACGCCGATTGCTGGCAAGGCCAAAACGATTCTCAATTCGGTCGATCTCACGCGGCTGCGGCCGCAAGCGCGTCCCGAATTGAATCTCAAGGGTACAGTTATTGGTACCGCCGGGCTGTTTCGATATAAGAAAGGTCTGGTTTATCTCTTCAAAGCCCTGGCTGATATCGGCAATCGTTTTGATTTCAGTCTACTGCTGGCAGGAGATTTCTTCAGCGAGGATGACCGGCAGCCGCACCTGCAAATGCTGCACGACTACGGTTTGCAGCAGCGCACTGTTATTACCGGGAAAATTCCATCGGACCGTATGGCTGACTATTTACAGCTTTTTGACGTTTTGGTCTTTCCCTCATTGTTCTCTGAAGGCTGTCCGCTTTCCATGCTGGAAGCCATGACGATGAAAAAAGTGATCATTGGCAGCCGCGCTGGTGCGATTCCGGAAATCATTCGTGACCATAAAAATGGCTTGTTGGTTAACCCGGGATCGTCGGAAGAAATCACCCAAGCCCTCGTCGAGGTGATGGAGAACCCGGCATTGCGGGAACGTCTTGCAGCCAACGCTGCTGCAACCGTCTCCGCGATGACGCCTGCACGGGAATTCAGCGATTGGCTGGGGGTCTATGAAACGATCCTGGATGAATCGTCAAGAAGAAAACGTGAATAGGGCAATTAGCTTATCAAAGTTGGAATAATCCTGCAGCGGCGGGACTGAAAGTGTTTCGCCCATACAAATGAAATCCCACCGAAAAGGCTTTTTCTTTCTGTGGCAGTTCTGCTTCTGTGGGCGAAGTCTTCAACGCTGCTCGAAGAGCTTCGGATTTCATCTTGTCTGAAATCTGGCGTAGATTTTGAAAGTTGAGATTCTCCGTGTATGCAACAAGTTTTTTCCAGTGGCGCGAAACAGCGCAACGGATAAAAGCATTTCATCCGCTGCGCTGTTGCTGTCTGCTGGACTATTTTTGCCACGGATGGAGGCGATAGTTTACTGGAAAAACTGGCGGATTAGATAGCCGAACATGAACAAGCTCGCAAATCTATATTCATCTCAGCCCCTGGCCCTCAACACCCACTGGCTCAAAGAAAATCTGCCGCGCTATCTGTGGGATGAAAACGAAATTGCCGGCACGATCGCTCAGGTTGAGATCCTCTATCGTGGCGAATCATCGCAACGGGCGGTTGTGCTGTATGAAATTGAATTGCAACATTCAGGCCCTGAAGCGCGGCGGCCGCTGTATGTCGGATATGTTGTTCCGCGTGAGCGGCTTGCGGCTGAACACGAGAACATGGCGGCGAAAGCCAAAATCCGGCCGGCTTTGGGCCACACGGTTGCGCTAGTTCCGGAAGCCGAGATGATTGTGGTGGCATTTCCCAACGACGAGAAGTTGCATCTGCTTACCGAAGCGGAACTGCATCGGTGGGCTGCAATGCATCTGCATGAGATTGCCAACGGCGTGCTCGAAGGCAAAGCGTGGGAAGTACAGGAGGCGAAAACGGAGATTCTGCGTTACGTTCCGACTAAACGTTGCACGACGCGCTGCCGGATCAAAATGACAACAGAATCAGCGCCGAGCTTGTCGAAAGAAATTTCGTTCATTGCCAAACAGTTGGCGGGCGCAGAAAAGGCCAGGCGACAGTACGATGATCTGGTGGCGATGCGTCAAGCGTGGTCCGGAAATGAAAAATATCTGCCCGCGCGTTTGCCTCGAGCCCTGGCTTGGGAGGCGAGTAGCGCAACGGTTTTTATCGAAGAAATTCCCGGTAAAAATCTGGAGTGTGTGCTTGCCGAAATCGATTTGGCGCGGGTGATACCGGCCGTCGGAGGGATGTTGGCAGATTTTCACCGCGCACGCATGCGGGTTAAAAGAAATGTTACGCGCGCGGGCGAGCTGGCCGACGTCCAGAACGTCATACAAAAAATCGCCGCAGCTTATCCCAACCTGCAACCAAGATTGCAGCGGCTCTTCGATCAGCTTGAGGCGGTGCCGTGGGATGAGTCGTCCACTGTCTTGTTGCACGGTACCTTTCGCTTGAACCATATTTTTATACATGGTGACGACCTGGCGCTGATCGATTTCGACAGCTTGCGCATGGGCCAGCCGGCCTGTGATCTGGCAAATTTTCTTTCATCCCTATACTACCTGGAAACCCAGAATCGTCTTGCGCAACCGCAGCGGCATGACATTGTCCGTCATTTTATTGCAGGATATGCCGCAAAAGCGCTGGTGCCGGCGGAGGTGGTGCTGTGGTTTTTGGCAGATTTGCTCATTCGAAAGCAAGCGTACAAATACCTCAAGCATTTTCATGCGGAGGCTGCGCAAAAAGTCGAGGGTATGCTGGCGCTGTCCGAGGCCGTGTTTGCAGGATGCCGGAAAACGACGGCTGATGCGGACCTGACGGCGTTGTGGAAGCTGTTGCCATGAAAGTGAAATGCGAATGGCGTCATCATAAATGTTGAACACCTTATTCAAAATGCTCAAAAGGCAGTGGAATGAAATCCGTGTGGGGCTGATTTTTTTGGGGCTGATTCTCATTCCCAGTGGGCTTTTGGCGTATTTCAGTTTGCGCGCCATTGAAAATGAGAAATTACTCTCGAAAGAACGGTTGCAGGAGAGCTACAGCCAGTTTGCGCGCCTGGCCGCACGGGAGATCGATGACGAGCTTGAAGATGTCGAGAAACGCTGGAGCTCGACAGTTAAGAGAATTATTGATAAAGACGAGCGTATTCCCGCCCACGAAGAACTTGATGAATTGACACAAACAGAGCCGCTGATTGCCGCGTGTTATTTGCTCACCGCGCCGGGCAAAGTTGCGTATCCTCCTGATCTCAGTTTGCGTGAGGCCGGTTCTCCACCCGAGCAAGCGCCTATGGAGAGCGAACTGTTTCACCGCGAGCATGAACTTTTCAATCAGCTTGTGACGCGCGGGGAAGAGTTGGAATACCTTAGTTACGACTTGAAAGGCGCGATTGCGACGTATCGGGAGATTGCCGCGCAAGTCACCAGCTCGCAATTGCGCGCCATGGCCGAAAGTTATGTTGGACGCGCGTTGATGAAACAGGGAGAATGGACGGAGGCGTTGACAACGTTTCAGGATTTGCTGGTGAAATATCCTGAAATGCGTGACTTGAACAAAATGTATCTGCGCTTCCCGGCGCAATATCAAATCGCAGTTGCGCTGGACAATCTCGAGCGCGACCAGGAGGCGGTCGAGACGCTTTTTCGCTTCAATCAGGACTTGCTGGAACGCAGCGATGTCATCAGTCCGCTGCAATACTCGTTTTTCTTGGATCAAATCCGGAATTTGGCGCCGCGACTTTTAGCCTCGCCGGAGTTGTCCGCTTCGCAAAGTTATCAAGCGGAGCTGGAAGCGCTCGCCGAGCAGAGCAAGAAGCACATTCGCGAGAAGTATTTCTTGCAGCTTTTGGATCGCAAACTTTACGAAATGGTGATTGCGCGCAAGGAGTATAAAGCCAAGTTCCGCTATGTTTCCGAAGAAGCGGATAGCGATCCCTTCTTGCTCGCCTACCGGGCGCTGCCCGATCCCAGCGGCATTTACACCACCGGCCTTCTGGGATTGCAGATCAATTTGGAGCAACTCCGGCAAAAGTTGTTTCCGACGATTCTGCGCAATTTGAAATCCAGCGATCAGGTGACGCTGGCGATATTGAACGAATCCGGCGATTATGTGATCGGCACCGCCAGATCGACAGAACCGCCGATTGCGGTGCGAACGTTGGAAGAGCCGTTTGAGTTTTGGCAAGTCGCAGTGTATCTCAGCGAGGCGGCGCCGGCGGCACAACGGTGGGATTTTCGCACGACGCTCTCACTGTGGTTGATCTCGCTTTTATTGCTCAGCATTTTGTTGGGCGCGTATATTTTCATCCGCCGCGCGCGGCGCGAAGCTTATCTCTCGCAGATGAAATCAACGTTCGTCTCGAATGTTTCGCACGAGCTGCGCACGCCGCTGGCTTCGATCAAAATGCTGGCCGAGCTTTTGGAGATGCAATTGGCAGGGCAATCCGCAACGGCCTCTGAAAATTTCAAAGCGCGGGCGGAGAATTATTTGGGCATCATCCGGCGCGAGTGCAGCCGGCTGGGCCGGTTGATCGAGAACGTGCTCGATTTCTCCAAGATCGAGCGCGGCGTCAAGCAGTATAGTTTTGAATATGAAGACCCGGCAGCCGTCGTGCGCATGGCAGTCGATTCGTTCCGCCCGCATGCCGAAGAGCAGGGCTTCACGCTGGCGCTGGATATTGCCGAACCCTTGCCGGAATTGCGCCTGGACGCAGACGCGATTTCACAGGTGATTTTGAACTTGTTGAGCAACGCGGTGAAATACAGCGATGCGATGAAAGACATTCGCGTACGCGCCTATCAAAGAAATACCAACGTTGTGATCGAAGTGAGTGATCGCGGCATCGGTATCGCTGCGGCGGAACTTTCCAAAGTATTTGATGATTTTTATCGCGCCGATCAGAGGCTCAATTCACAAAAACAGGGCGGCATGGGCCTGGGGTTGACCCTGGCGCGGCAGATCGTTCGCGCGCACGGCGGCGAAATCAGCGTCCGCAGTGAAGAGGGCCACGGCTCGACGTTTACATTTACACTGCCGATCCCCGAATCGGTTATGCTGGAAAATTCTTTGGGGGAGGAGGCGCAAAAGGCGCTTCGCAGCGGCCGGGAAATCGAAGTTGTGCCATAGAGATTTCTTCATAGACCAGAAAAATTGCTGTCCCGGATGTTCTTCACGCTTAACAGTTAAGCGAATCTACGGTCAAAAAAAATGAAAAAAATCCTGATCGTCGAAGACGACGCAGCCATCGTTTTGGGTTTGGAAGGCGCGTTGCAAGATGAAGGTTACGAAACATACGTTGCGCGCACCGGCGGCGAAGGCTTGCGTCTCGCCAAAGAAAGCCAGCCGGATTTGCTCATTCTCGATTTGATGCTGCCGGGCATGAGCGGCCTGGAAATCTGCAAACGCCTGCGCGACGAAGGCGCCAAAACGCCGGTGATCATGCTCACCTCCAAATCCGAAGAGAACGACAAAGTTCTCGGCCTGGAGCTAGGCGCGGATGATTACGTGACCAAGCCGTTCAGCTTGCGGGAGCTGCTGGCGCGGGTGCGGGCGCATTTGCGCCGCGAAGGCACGGCAACTGCGGCAGCCGCCGTTCCGGAGAAATATTCCTTCGACGAGGTGGTGGTGGATTTTAAACGGCATGAAGTTTACAAGGCCGGCAAGCTGCAGGAGTTGACGAATCGTGAATTCCGCTTGCTGGAATATTTCATTCAACATCCGGGCGAGTTAATCACGCGCGACCGGCTCTTGGATGACATTTGGGGCTACGATGTTTATCCGACTACCCGCACAGTCGACAACCATATTCTGCGCTTGCGCAAGCATATCGAGCCGGATCCGGAAAACCCGCGTTACATCAAGACCGTGCGCGGAGCCGGGTATTTGTTTGAAATTGCAAAATGAAACTAGAAGATATGAATGACCAACTGGCAACGAGCAACAAGAAACAAGTCGCTGATCAACCAACCACTGCGCTCGGCGTCCGCATGCACGGCGTCTCGTTGACGCTGGAATCGCCTCACGCGCCGTTGATTGCGTATGCCGCCGAGCATCTTAATGGCCTGGCGGGCGCGCCGGTGGCCTCACCGGATTTAGTGGTGCGGTGTACGTGGTCGCAAGGCGAGTGGGACGCGCAAGCCAATCCCTTTCCGGCGGATGGCGCGCTGAACGTGATTGGCAAGCGCATGCTGGGCAACGAGCACGAGCTGATCTGGCTGAATACGCTGCGCATGCCGGGCTTGCAGCTTCGTTTCAGCCGTGAAGGAGACGCGCTGCTCTTTGACGTCGCGTACCGGTATCATTCCCAAAAAATCGAAACCACCCCGGATTACGAGTATACCAAATACTTCAGCCTGATGAGTTATTTGGTTTACTATCCGCTGATGTGGTATTTGGAAAATTTTCGCGGCTGGACGATTTTGCACGCCTCGGCGCTGGCGAGCGCGAGCGGCGGCATCATCATCGGTGGTCTCGGCGGCGTCGGCAAGACCACCACGTGCGTTGCGCTGTTGCAGCAACCCGGCATTTCGCTGGTTTCTGAAAATTTAATATTCACCGACGGCGATTTCATTTATCCGTGCAATGAGCCGATCCGCCTCGACGCCGGCAGCCTCGCCATGCTCGGTGAAAATCCCGCGGGCTTGGCGCCCATGGCGTTTCCGGAAGGATTGAAGAAAAAATGGTTCTTTCATCTGCGCACGAACGGACAAGCGCAGCAAGTCAAACCGGCCGCGCTCTTTTTGCCGCAGTTTACGCCGCAGCGATTTGTAAGGCCGCTAAGTTCAGAGCTGGCCGCGGAAAAAATGGTGGCGATCAATCGTTTGACACGCGAGCTGGATGATTACAGTTGGTATGCCGCCGCGCTGGAGATGCATTGGCCCAATATCGGCCAAGCCCAAAACCGCGTTGACGTGTTGCGCCGCTTTACTGAGAACGTGCGTTGTTACGAGCTGGGCATCGACCGTTCCGCCGGCGTGGAAGCGGTGGTAGAAGATATTTTGGGAGGCCTGCAATAAACCTTGCAACGCTGTCCTAATAACCGATTCAAACATCAAAAACTTCAATAACGAACAGGTTCGCCATGCACTTTCCTCTCGAACAGACATCCAAGAACGGCGGCTTGCCGATCAAATTTTTCCTAACGCCGGAACTGATGCCCGATGCGGCAACAGTGGCGCAATTGGAAGATTTGGCCAACGCGACCGGATTGGCGCATCATGTTGCCGTGCTGCCGGACGTTCATCGCAAAAGCCGCAATCTTAGCCCGACCGGCACGGTGGTCGCGGCAAAAAACCGTATCGTGCCGCGCGCGGTCGATACCGGCATCAATTGCGGCATGCGCATGGTGCGCAGCGATATTGACGTGCGCGCTTTGACTGTGCCCATTCTCGACGAGCTTTTTGACGAGTTGCGGCGCACGATTCCGGTGTTGGAACACGAGCAGAATGCGCTCAACGAGGAGGAGGTCGCAGAGATTCTCGTGCAAGGCGGCAAATGGAGCCAAAAACGCTACGGCCTCAGCGACGAGGAATTGAATTGCATCGAGAACCGCGCCACGATGCCGACGGACACAACCGATGCTGCGACGATCATGGCGAGTATGCCGGAGAAGGCGATCAAGAAAGGCTTGCGTACATTCTGCACCATCGGCGACGGCAATCATTTTCTCGAGCTGCAGGAAATTATCGAAGTATTGGATCACGACACTGCCAAGCTCTTGGGACTTTCCCAGGGCAAAGCCGTGTTTATGTTACACACCGGCTCACGCACGCTGGGCAGCCGGATGATGAAACTTTATCTGGCAGAGTTGGAAGAAAAATTCCGCCCGGCTCAAAATGGCGCGCCGATCTGGTCGATACCGGCGGATTCAGAAGAAGGCGTCAAGTATGCGTGCGCGGTTTCGGCGGCCTCGAATTTTGGTTTTGCCAACCGCATCGCCCTCACCGAAAAGCTGCGCGCTGCCATGCGCAAAACGCTCAGCGATGATGCGCTGCAGATGCCGTTGCTTTATGATTGCGCTCACGTCAGCATCAAATTTGAGCAATGGAACGGCGAAAAGCTGTGGGTGCATCGCCACGGCGCCAGCAGCGCCTTGCCGCCCTCGCGCTTTGCCGGCCATCCGGTGTTTTCCCAAACCGGCCAGCCCGTGCCGATTCCGGGTTCGATGGGACATCATTCCTTTATCGGCGTGGCCGATGAGAAGGCGATCGATACGTTTTGCTCAGTCAATCACGGCGCGGGCCGCGTGATGGACAAACCCGACGCGCTGGCGCGCTTCACCGAGCAAGAAGTTCATAGCGAGATGGAGTCCAAAAATATTCGGCTTTATCGTTATGGCTCAGACAACATTGCTGAGCAGGCGCCCAGCTCGTTCAAAGATATTTCCCAAGTGATTCACGCCATGTCCGCGTTGTCGTTGGCGCGGCCGGTTGTGCGGGTTCGTCCGGTCGCGGTATTGAAGGGATAAATATTGCCCGCAACTGCAACGCCTACCTTTCAACGACCATTCAATTTGTGTTGGATAATCAGGTTGTTTTCCAATTAACCTCAATGCACTGCTGCAACCTGTGGAGGAGCTTTATGAGTGGAATTTGCGGGGTTTTCAGCCCGCGTCATCCCGAATTGGCGAATCGGGAAATTTTGGCTAAGATGCTGGATGCCATCGGGCATCGGGGATCGGCGGCGCGAAGATTTTTTAGTGATGAAACGAACGGTTTGGGACTGGGCCATGTGTTTGCGCCGGTATCACAAATGCCAGGCGAGCCGCAATGGCATGAAGACGAACATCATGTTGCGTTGCTGGACGGCGCTCTTTTCAATGCCCAGGATTTTTTGCTGCCGCAGTGGCGGCAACATTACAAAAATCGCGATACCGCAGCCGCCCTCGAACATCTCAAGCAAAACCCGTCTGATTTTCCAGAAAAATTGGACGGCAATTTTGGCCTGGCAATTTGGGACAAGAACGAGCGGCGTTTGCGCATTGTGCGCGATGCTTTGGGCGGCAAGCCGCTTTATTGGTGCCACCTTGTGGAGAAGGGGGCGGTAATCTTCGCTTCGGAGTTGAAGGGAATTCTCGTTCATCCCGCCGTCAAACGCAGCGTGAGCCGCGAGGCGCTGACAGCGTATTTGACGTTTGGCTACATTCCTGCGCCGCTGAGCATTTTTGAAAATGTGTACAAAGTTTTTCATGGCGAAATCGTGGAAATGGATTCCGATGCGCGGGTGACGAAGCGCCAGTTCTGGCACTTTCCACCTTATCGGCCGGCGCCGGGCGATTTGCAAACATTTGCGGCGGCATTGCGCGAGCAGGTCATTCAAGCGGTGCGCCGGCATGCCGGCAGCGCCGAGCGCCTCGGAATTTTTCTCAGCGGCGGTATCGATTCCACCATCGTACTCGCCATTTTGAACATGCTCGGCGTGCCAACACACACCATCACACTGGGCTTTCGCACCAGCCCTGAGAAAAAACATCTCGACAGTGATCTCTATTGGGCGGAACGATCGGCGCAACGCTTTGGCAGCGTTCATCATGCCATCAGCATCGAGCCGAGTCATGATCCCAACCTGCTGCTGCCCCGCATTCTTCGTCAATTTGATGAGCCGATGTTGACGCCGAATGCCTATTCGAAATATTTTCTTTCGGAAACGGCGAAGAATGCCGGCCTGCATTTGTGCCTCACCGGTTGCAATGCCGGGGTGACCTTTGAACGCATGACGCAAAAAAGTGTGGAGAAGGCGCGCCAAAAAGCCGGCGCCGGTGTCAGCGTTGATGAATTGGTGATGATCAACCGCACCAAACTGTTTTCTTTAGAGGAACAAAGCGAGCTACTCGTCGAACCCCCGCCAAATGCGCGCCAAAGCGCGTTGTCAATTGTGACGCGATACGGGCAAGATGTGGAGGGCGAGGATCTATCCGACCTGATTTATGGCATTTCGATGAGAATGCAGGGCACGGAAAAATCAGTCACGGTGCTCGACCGGACAGCCGTGTTAAACGGCGTCGAAGTACGCCATCACGATTCCGGCGCGCTTCAAAGGCAGCGAGTCGGAGGATATGTTGAAAGCGGTTTTGAGATTGGCCTTTGAAGACATTTTGCCCGCGGAGATTAGCGAACGCGAGCCGACCGGCTATCCGAGCTATTATTGGACGCAAGGCGAGGTCGAGCATCTGAAGCAGTATCTGCTTTCGCCCGGCGGGCTAAAACGAACCGGCTTGTTGCGGCCGGACACCGTGCAGCAGATACTCGAGGCAGACAAAGCCAGCAAGAAAAAATCTGCCGGCAAGCGCACCTGGGGTCTTTTGGTGCTGCAAGCCTGGTATGAGTTGTACGTCAATAACAACGAAGATTTTTTTATCACCCGAGATTATTGACGCAAATTCCTTCCGTTGACGCCAACCTACCGTATTACTGTGCTATAAGCTGTAGGTCAACAAAAACGGTTTTTGTTGCGGAGCAGCGGTGGTTTTACTTGGCGACGGCCTTTTGCGTTCAAGTTGTCGTTGAAGATGGCTTCTGCCGAAACGCAAAGCATGCTTTTGGAAAATCACCTACGGCCAGAGGGGGCAAGGGTGAATACAGCCTACGGCGGCGATCAGTGAATCATCCTGAATCGACATGATCGGATAGGGCCAGTCTTTTAGGTCCAGTTGTTGAGCCAAACATCGACCTTTCATCAGTTTGCCTTACAGGATTTACCTAGATTTTACAATACTATGACGCGCTGATGACTCTGGGGGGAATGCGATTTTTGTACATTCTTCAAAACAAATGGGGAGTAATCTGATTTCTGTTCTGGTACTGTTAATTTGCCTTCCTTCTTACTTCAACAGTGACGTTGATTTAACGGCCATGAGACATGGACGTGACAACGCAGTATTTAAAATGGCGTATATTAGCGCAGTTGTAACCAGCTAAAACCGTCGTCGGGACTATCCGGTACAAGTAAAATTGTGGTCTAAAATAGCCATAATTTGCGCAGCGAGATGTCCTGGCGGTAAATAGAGTGTGAGATTGTTCGAAGCCGCATTGGGATTGGAGAGTAGAGGCAGGAGGAACAATCCACAACACATCATCTAAGAGTCACAAGGAGACATATGATGAAAACACGAAACCGTTTTTTTGCGGCAGCCCTGGGTTTGTTGCTTTTGGGCGCAGCTTCATCCGGCTGGGCGCAGCCAAAGGTTTGGATGACGCCGGCGGAAATTATGGCGGCGCTCAAACCCGGCCAGTGGGTGCAGATGGAAGGCACGATTCAGAAGGATCTCACGGTTATGTGCACGCAATTGAAAATCATGACGGGCGATTTTTTGGATGACGATTGGAGCCTCGTTGGCGTTGTGCGCAAAGTTGACCAGGAAAAGCAACAGATGGAAATCATGCGCATTCCCGTCAAGGTGCACAAAGATACGGAGTATGAAAATGAAGCCGGAACCTTCAAGGGGTTTTCACAGGTGAAAGTCGGCTCGTTTGTCGAGGTCGAAGGCACCTACCTTAAAGACGGTACGTTTTTAGCCAAAGAAGTCGAAGACGAATCGCAAAAGCTTGCGGAAGACTCCGGCCTGGAAAACACTATTGAGGCTGAGGGGAAAGTCGAGAAAGTCGACGTGGCAAAGAGCACATTTACGGTGATGGGGATGACAATCAAGATCACCAACCAAACCAAAAGCAGATCGGTCATCAGATAGACTATTCTTCATGGACAGCACAAACGACTACAAGATCGGCGTTTCGATTTTTGTTGGGGCGCTGATGACCCTGCTCACGGCCGGTCCGGGGCAGGCTCAAAAAAATGACAGTACGGCAGCCAATGGCTCAATTTCCGCATACAAATCCTTCAGCGAAGCGGAGATCAGCACTGCCGTGCAAGCACCGCTGACGCTGGATGATTGCATCGGAATCGCGCTCAGCAAGAGTATCGCCCTGCGCCTCGCGCAAGGCGATTTCTCGAAAGCGGAAGCGACGCACGCCGGCACTTACGGCGCTTATCTCCCGGTGTTCAGCATTCAAGGCACGCAGGAAAATACTCTGGAAAAGCGGCCGCTGGATATCGCCAACCCTACGGATCCGACGGAGTTGGATTTTGAAAATCGTGCGCTCGTGGCCACAGTGCAGCAAGCCCTGCCGACTGGTGCGGTGCTCGATTTCTCCGGCGATATTCGGCGCGATCTCAACTCGCCGGACAAATTCGGCTCTGCGCCAACCCGGACAAGAAATCGCATCTACTCGGTGCAACTGCGGCAGCCGCTGTTGCGCAATGCCTGGCCGAGCACAGTGAACAGCGCAATTGGAACGGCGCGCCATGATCGCAGAATGCAGGAAAAGCTCTATCTGAACGCCAAACTGCAAACGATTTACACGGTCAAGAGCGCCTTTTATGAAGTTTTGTATCAGCGTGAATTGATGCGGGTGAATCAGGCGGCCATCCAGCGTGATTCGACCTTGTTTGCCGCCTCGGAATCGAAAGTGGCGGCCAAACTGGCGACGCGCCGCGACGTTTTGAGCGCGGAAATCCAGCTTGCCACGGATAAGGCCTCGTTAATCAAGAGCCAGAGCGACTACGAGTTTGCCCTTGATGCGCTCAAAGAGGTGATGGGTTTACCCATCGAAATGCCGATTGAGCTGGTGAACGTAGAATTGAGTTACATGCCAGTTTCGCTGCAGGAAGAACGCTTGCTGCGGCAGGCCCTGGAAAATAATCCCAGCCTGCACAGCGCTGAAGCTGCGGTTGATCGCAGCCGGTTGCAGCTCAAAGTGGCAAAGAACCAGTTATTACCCCAATTTGACGTGACCGCCGGTTACAGCGGCAGTTTTGAGAAGGATACTGACCAAAATATTGACCTACGGACAACCGGTTTTATCACGACGATAAACCTGAGTTATCCCTTTTTGGATCGTACGGCCGCTGCCAACGCAGAAAACGCCCAGATCGATCTGTCGCAGCAACAAGACAACGTGCTCAATGTCAAGCGCCAACTGGCCGTGAGCATCCGCAGTATCATTCGGAATACTTACAGCAGCATCGAGGCGATCAATACGTTGCAGCGCAGCATTGAAGCTGCAGAGCAGAAAGTTGATTTTGCCACGACCATGTTTAACCTCGGCCGCGCCTCGAATTTGGATATCACCGATGCGCAGGAAGCGTTGTTGAAGGCGCAAACGCAATACGTGCGTGAATTGGTTGATTATCATATTCAACTGGCTTTGCTGGAAAGTCTGACCGGCCAGCCGGTGGCGCAATGATGTGTTCGGACCAAACAAGCTAAATCAAACAGGTGCCTCGCATGAATATTTCTACACTGCAGCCGGAGTGGGCGAAGAAGTTTCTGTCGGACAAAAATCGCCGGAAAACGACGATGATCGTTCTGCCCGCTTTTATCTTCATTCTTTTTGTTGGCAATTCGCTGCTGGTCTCTGATTCGGATACCGCCGATATTCCGACCACGAAAGTCAAGAAGGGTGAGGTCGCCATTAAGATCACAGAAACCGGCGATCTGCGCGCTCAAGAGCAAGTCACCATCAGCGCCATTAACGACAAGCAGCTTATCTGGATGGCGCCGGAAGGCCAATGGGTTAATGAAGGAGACACGTTGATCATCTACGCCTCGGAAAAATACGTGATCTCCAGTGATGAGGCGCATTCCGGCTTGCTGGTGGCAAAAGCTGATTTGAAAAAGGCCTTGAGCGATTTGGAAGCGCAACAGACGAAGGAAGAAGCGGCGCGCAAAAGCTATGAAGCCTTGCCGGAGCTGGCGAAAAAAGGCTTCGTGATGGAGAGTGAAGTTGAGCAGGCGCGGCTGACTTACATGGAGTTGCGATCCCGCACCATGGCTTATCAAGCAGCGGTTGATGCCGCCCACGCCGGCGTTGAACGCGCCGCCAGAGGGCTGGCGCAAGAGCAGCGAAAATTGGCCGAAGGTGTGGCGCTGGCGCCGCGTTCCGGGTTGGTGGTTTATGCCACTTATGGCGATGCCGAGAGCCAGCAAAAGGTTTCGATCGGTATGACGCCGTTCGAAGGCATGGATTTGATGTACTTGCCCAACATTTCTTCCATGATGGTGGACACCGAAATCAGTGAAGTCGATTTGTCCAGAATTAAAGTCGGGCTGCCTGCGGAAATCCGGCTGGACGCATATCCGGATGCAATTTTTAAAGGCGAAGTCAAGACGATTGCCGATTTGGCGCGGCGCAAAATTAGCCGCCTCACCGGAAAAATGACCGGGGCAAAAGTGTTTGCTGTAACGGTGAAGGTGAATGAGCAAGACGTTCGTCTGAAGCCGGGATTGAGCGCCACGGTTGAGATCGTTGTCAATGAGTATGAGAATGCGCTTTACCTGCCGCTCGAAGCGATTTTTGTCGATGAACATGACAAGACGATCGTTTACGTGAAGAAAAAAGGAGGCGGCATTGAAGCTCGCCCGGTCACGATCATCGAGAGCAACGACCGTCTGGCCGTGATCGAAGAAGGCCTGCAGGAAGGTGACGAGGTGTTGCTCGGCCGTCCGGCTGCGATTTAAGCGCTCGATCTTATTGGAGACATGCGATGCTTGTTGAAATAAAAAATTTGGCTAGAACCTATATGATGGGGGAGACGGAGGTGCATGCGCTGCGCGGCGTTTCGCTGAACGTGAATCGCGGCGAGTTTGTGGCGATCATCGGCCCTTCCGGCTCCGGGAAATCGACACTAATGCATTTGCTTGGCTGCCTGGATCGCCCCACCTCCGGCCGGTATTGGCTGGATGGCACCGCGGTCGAAGGCTTGCAAGATCAGGAACTGTCGCGGCTGCGCAACCGCAAAGTGGGATTTGTGTTCCAAACCTTCAATCTCATTCCGCAGCTCAATCTGTTGGAAAACGTCGAAGTGCCGTTGATCTACATGGGAATGGATCGCGTCCAGCGCCAGGAGCTTAGCCTGCAAATGCTGCAAGCGGTGCGCCTGGGCCATCGCAGCACCCATCGCCCCAATGAGCTTTCCGGCGGTGAAAATCAGCGCGCTGCCATCGCACGCGCACTGGTCACTAATCCAGATATTATTCTGGCCGATGAACCCACCGGAAATCTCGACACCAAAACCGGTACCGAGATCATGGAAATTCTGGATGAGTTGAACAAGAAGGGCACCACCATCGTTTTGGTCACGCATGAGCTTTCCAAAGTTAAATGGGCCCGACGCGTGATCTATATGCAAGACGGCCAGATCCGGCGTGAGCTGTTTGGCGACCAAACGCACCAATTGGTGGAGCTGTTTCAGGAATTGCCGCAGGCGTGAGAAAATGGAGTGAGGGAGTGTTGG
>QEVD01000439.1 GCA_003576975.1 Candidatus Zhuqueibacterota bacterium | reverse complement strand
AAAAGCGTGTGCCGTTCATTTTTTATATCGGAACGCTTTCTCCCGAAAAAGGCGTGCCGCCTTACGCTTTCGGCATCACCAATCGTCCGGATGAATTGCTGCATTTGATGCTGGATGCGCTGGAGAGGGTGAAGGTTTGAAGCGGATCAAATAAGAAATGACGGCATGCTACGGGATATCATCTGTTCAAATCGGCAAACTTCATTTGGCCCAAATTTGAATCTTGCTTGCATTTGATCCTATGCTTATCTTGTAAAAATTCCAGGAGCCTGAAAAATTTATGGAATAGACAGAATGAAAATTGATGAAAAAACGTACGAAGAGATCGGCAAATATTTGGTTGTTGATCCCGAAGTCTGCCATGGCAAACTCATCTTCAAAGGTACCCGCATTCCGGTTGAAACCGTTTTGACGTATCTGGCCTTGGGTGATTCTATCGATGCCGTTTTGAAAAACTGGCCGCGCCTGCATCGGCCCGCTGTGGAAGAGGCCATTCGTTTTGCCGCCCGGCTTGTCAACAAAAATTATCCCGCCCGAAAGAAGGCCGCGTGAGTCAGTTCGTTATTGACGAACAATTGCCCTTTGACCGGGTTGTTTTTCCGATTCGCCGGTGGGCATCTGTTAAGCGTATTGACGAGTTGCGCCCGGCCGAAGTGATCAAGGACGATCGTATCGGCACTCTCCTTCAACAAATCAAGCAACCCACTTTCATCACGATCGATGGCGGCTTTTGGAGCCGCCGCTATTGCCACCCCGAGTATTGCATTCTTTATTTTGCGCTGCGTGACGATCAACATGCGGAAATCCCGGTCTTGCTCCGGAAGTGTTGTCAGATGGATTTACTGAAAACCAAAAGAGCGCGTATGGGCAAAGTTGTCAAAATCGGTCGAAGCAGAATCGAATATTTGGAGAGGGGCTTTACTTCACCAAAAGTGTTATCCGTTATTCTCAAATAATCATCTTCTGACCATTCATGTTTCAACCCCGCCTTAAAATCCTTCTGGCACTATGCGGCTTGCTGCTGGCTTGCAATTCACCAGAATCGCGCTTGCAAAAGCGCGTGACATTTCGCGTTATTGCGCAAGTGATGCCGGACTCCGCGGCAGTTTATATTGCCGGAAATCATCCGCAACTCGGCTTGTGGCGGCCGGATACCGTCAGGCTCGCACAACAAACCGATAGCAGTTGGAATCGAACTTTCGAATTTCATGCCGGCGTGCGGTTGGAATACAAAATCACGCGCGGCTCCTGGCAAAATGAAGCGGTGAATGCCGAAGGCATCGTGCTGCCAAATGCGATTTTGGAAGTCACCCACGATACCACAGTGACCATCGAAGTCGCGAATTGGAAGGATTTCAAGCATGCGGTCGAAGGCCAAATTACCGGTACGGTAGCCTATCATCGTCAAATGCAGGGCGACGGCATTCGTCCGCGTGATATTATTGTCTGGCTGCCGCCGAGCTATGCGAATGCGCCGGAGAAACGCTATCCCGTGCTTTACATGCACGACGGTCAAAATGTGTTTGATCCGAGAACCTCGTCGTTCAGTGTCGATTGGCAGGTCGATGAAGTAGCTGATAGTTTGATACGCGCCGGTGAAATGGAAGAGATCATCATCGTGGGCGTGAATAACAGCGATGATCGCAGGGCTGAATATTCCGACACCGAGAAGGGTAGAGCTTATATGAAATTTCTCATTGAGAAACTGAAACCGTTCATCGATGCGACCTACCGCACGCAACCGGAGCGCCAAAACACCGCGGTCATGGGTTCTTCCATGGGCGGTTTGATTTCATTTTTATTAGCCTGGCATCATCCTGAGGTTTTTTCTCAGGCAGCATGTCTGTCGCCTGCGTTCAATCCGCCGTTTGATTCGGCGGTGAAGTTGGTCGAGAAAGATGAGGGGCCAGCGAAAGACCTCCGGCTCTATCTCGACAACGGCGGAGTCGCGCTTGACAGCGTGTTGCAAAGCGGATGCGATCAGATGCTGCATGCGCTCAAGCAAAAAGGCTTCAGGCTGGGCGAGAATCTCTATTGGTTTCAAGACCAGCAGGCGGAGCATTCCGAGCGCGCCTGGGCACGGCGCGTGTGGCGGCCGTTGTTGTATATGTTCAAAAAGCGTGAGAAATAAAAAAAAAGCAATAACGATTGCCAAGTTTTTGAAATTGTATACTCGAGGAGAGATGGTTATGCGTTTAAAATCAACTTCAGTTCTGATAATGATGTTGTTGCTTGCATGCAGCCCAAATCAAGAGGAGAAGAGCGTGAAAAAACCGGAGGCAGATCACATCGAAGTGCAGCATATCTTGATCGGCTTTTACGGCTCATTGCCCGGGCAAAGCCTCAATCGCCCGCAAAGCGAAGCAGAAGCATTGGCGAAACAAGTTTTTGAGCAAGCCAAACAGGGCGCTGATTTCGATGCTTTGGTGCGGCAATATTCGAATGATGCTTATCCCGGGCGCTACAAGCTTGCCAACGCCGGCGTTGCGACAACCGAGGGCGAATACGATCGCCGCATGATGGTCACCGGCTTCGGCGATGTTGCTTTTCAACTCGAGGTCGGCGAAATTGGCATGGCAACATTCGACCCCGAAAAAAGCAAATACGGCTGGCATATCATTAAACGATTGCAGTAAATTTTTTGAGAAAGCAGAAATAAATTGCCTGCCGCGTCGGTTATTGTGTAGGCGAGTTCTTGCAGCCATCGCGAGATGATATCCGCAGGCATGCCTTTGCGCGCTGCAAGACACTTGCGTTTTCACGCACACGAAAGCAAGATCGACTAAATTTGGAAAGTTGAAACGATTTATGGAAACGGTGGTGGCAGATAATATCCGCTGCTTGAAGCAGGGGGTAAATTTGCTGGAAATCGTGACGGATGATTTGTATCACAACTTATCTTCTGCGCGATCGGGCACCGGCATCGGCCCTCATATCCGGCATACGCTGGATCACTACTTGAGTTTTTTGAGTGGTTACAAAAATGGCCGGATTGATTACGATGCGCGCGAGCGTGATCCCCGCATCGAGAATGATCCTCTTCATGCAAAACGTCAATTTGAACGCGTGATTTCTGCCTTCAATGACCTGGCAGTCGATCTCAATCAACCGCTTTGGGTGAAAACGGATAGCGGGAGTCACGTCGAAGAAACAAATTGGAGCCAGTCGACGCTGAAGCGCGAGCTGCAATTCCTCGTGAGCCACACGATTCATCATTACGCCATTATCGCCATTCTTTTGCGTGCTCGAGGCTTTGAGCCGGACGAAGAATTCGGCGTTGCCCCTTCAACTATCGAATATCGACGAAGCCGGCTTGCATGTGCACAGTAACGTGGCATCATTCCGAAGAGGGGTATGACGTTCTCTGCAATCGCGATGAATTGAAAACGCGCAAGCCGGCCTTGCCACCGCAGATTAAAGAAATTCACGGCGTGCGCTACCTCGCGCCGATCGACGGAGATGCCGGCGGCGCGTGGATCGGCGTCAATGAATTCGGCATTTGCCTCAGCCTGTTGAATCATTATGCGGCAATACGCATTGCAGCACATCAAAGCTCCGTCAGCCGTGGACGCTTGTTGATTTCTCTCATGGATGTTGCTTCGCAAACGGAAACATTGCACCGCCTCCAGCAGCATTGCCTCGATTCCTACCTGCCGTTTATTTTACTCGCCTTTGCCTCTGGCAAGCCGGTTTCTTCGTTTACGTGGGATGGCAGAGATCGACATTACGATGAGCTTGAGGCGGCGCGCATGCCGGTCACAACGTCTTCATTTGCAAGTCAGCAGGTCGTGGCGCATCGCCATCGAGGTTTTCAACAGCTTGACCTCAAGCAAGACGATATGACGGTTGATCGGCTTTTGGCATTTCATCGCAGCCACATTCCTGCTGCGAACGCTTATGCTGTCTGCATGCACCGTGATGATGCCAATACCGTAAGTCTGTCGCATGTGAAAATCACGCCAGCAGATATAGAATTTCGCTACTATCCCAACTCGCCGTGTCAGCATGAGGTTGAATGTCGCACTCGTTTAGCACGCCGTGTTTAGGCGTCTTCGCAACGCCTCTCTCAAAGAACGAATTGACATTGCGTTCTCGAATTGTTCCTCTGCCGCACCCGCGTACTCGGCTGCGGTGCAACGCCCGCCGTTGCCGGAACACCTGCCTGAATCGGATGGCAAGCCTATGGCTGAAACCGACGTGCATCGCGAACAAATGATAGCACTGCTGGACGCGCTCACCGAATATTTTCGCGACGATCCGCGCGTTTACGTGACCGGTAATATTTTTTTGCATTATCTCGACGACGCTGGTGAACGACAGTCTATTTCGCCGGACATCATGGTTGTGCGCGGCATCGAGAAGAAATTGCGGCGCTTTTACAAGTTGGAAGCGGAAGGCAAAGGGCCTGATTTGGTTGTCGAGCTGATGTCGACTTCCACGAAGGTGGAAGATCTCGGCAACAAGCGCGTGATCTATGCCGGCATGGGTGTGCGCGAATATTTTTTATTCGATCCCACCGGTGAAGCGCTCAACGGCCAACTGCGCGGTTTTCGTTTGGAGAACGGCGATTTCATGCCGATGATGGGTTCCCGCCTGCACAGCGAAATCTTGGGGCTTGATCTGGTTTTGGAGAATGGCCGGTTGCGTTTGCAGAATTCCAAGACCAGAGAACGCCTGCGCACACATCAAGAAGCCGAGGCTGATCGCCGCGCAGCGGAGGCAGCGGCAGCACGTGAATTGCGGGCGCGGCAAGCGGCAGAGGCCAGAAACGCAGCCCTTCAAGATGAATTGACTCGCTTGCGTGAAGAATTAGCGCGCCTCCAGAAAGCAAAGGCCTAAACCAGGCAAGCTGGAATCCAAAAGACAGCTAGATTGCCTGAGCACGTTACACTTTACACACGATCTCGTGTTAGGCACTATCGCCATTTTGATACCATGATACTCGTTGATCTCCTGAATTCCCCGGAGTCTTCACATCTTGCCCGTTGTGCGCACGGCGACGATGAATGCATTAAAACTGTTTGTGCTCTCGCCAACACCGAGGGCGGCCATATTTTGCTCGGCGTTTCAGCAAATGGCAGTCTGATTGAAAATAATCTTGAAACACAGAACATCATACAGTTTATTCAGCGCCTCGGCGAAACGATTCAACCGGCAATCATTCCGGATTATGAAATTCATGAAACCGAGGGGAAGACGATTGCGCTGTTGCACGTGCCGGAAGCGCCGCTCAAACCGGTGATGATTGCGGGCAAATGCTACCGACGTGCCGGAAGCACAAACGTTTTGCTTTCCCTTACGGAAATTGCGCAATTGCATTTTCAAAGCCTGGGCCGCAGTTGGGATGCCATGGTCCGCGAGGAAGCGCGCCTCGAAGACATCGACGCTGATAAAGTTAAACGCTTCGTTGAATTGACGATGCAGAAACGCCGCCGCAATCTTGAAACGAGTGCGCCGCTGGCGGAGAATCTCGAAAAAATGGCGTTGCTGCAACACGGCAAAATCACCATAGCAGCGCTGTTGCTCTTTGGCAAGAATCCCCAGGCATTCGTCTCGCATGCGCGTATCAAAGCCGGGCGTTTCAAAAGTGAAACCGTAATCGTTGACGAACAGGAAATCACCGGCACGCTGTTCGAACAAATCGAGCAGGCCTTTGCTTTCATTCAAAAACACCTCACCGTGAAGCTGGTGATCAGCGGGCATTTGCAGCGCGAAGAGGTTTGGGATTATCCCTTGCCCGCGCTGCGCGAGGGATTGATCAACGCCATTTGCCATCGCGATTACGCTGCGCCGATGGC
>QEVD01000438.1 GCA_003576975.1 Candidatus Zhuqueibacterota bacterium | reverse complement strand
CCGGCCAGATCGAATTTGTTACCCGCAGCATCAAAGATTTCAAAATCGCCTTCAATGCGCAAATTGCCGTTGTTATTGACAGTGATTTTGGTGGGCATGAATTTTTTCCTCAGTGAGTATTCTTGCGTTTCTCTTTTGCCATCGCTTTTTGAATCTTCCATGTTTCTTCTAGAACTAGTAGTGCAGCTTTATCCTTCGGCCGATCAGCGGCTCTCTTTGCAGCAATAATATCTTCCAAAGAAGCCACCCAAACCATTTTCCGACCCAAGCGAATTCTATGCGCACGTGAACGAACGGATTCAAAGCTCTTACCGCTGGACAACGAGAAAACAAAGTCTATGGGAACTGAACGCCCAATCGCCCGAATAACTTTTGCCAGCGGCGCATAGGGGCGTGTGAGTTTGACGCCGTAGATTTCAGCAAATTTCAGCAGCTTTTCCTGAAGCTTGGGATGCTCACGCACCATAAAATCCACATCGCGCGTTAAAACCGGTGCGCCATGTACGATAGCCGCCACGTTGCCGATCAAAATGATTTGCAATCCGGCCTGCGCCGCCGCTTCGACCATCTCCGCCAATAGGGTTTCATCAAAAGACATAAGAGCCGTCCTCACGGCGCTTCACCAGCATGACTTCCATGCGCTGCTTTCTGGTTCTGAGCAAAGACTCAATGATTAAATGAAGATCATGCGGATCAATTTCGGGGAATTGCGGCGCCAGACGTTGGTGCCAGCGTTCGACGCGCCGGGCAAATTTTTCCGCTGCGGCGAGTTGCTTTTGCCTCTTCACACTCAAACGGATTTTTCCCCTCACTGCCGAACGAAAATCTGTTTTTCGAATGGATTTCTTTCTGGCATATTTCATAACCGCGCTCATCGTGGGAGAATTCACTCCGTCACAAATGTCGAATCTCGATGAACTTCCCTTCCCTCCAGCAACGCCAGCAACACTTTTGCGTTATGAATCTCGTGAACGGGAATCTCGAAAAGATTGCGATCGAGTACGATCAAATCGGCCGCCTTGCCGACTTCGATTGAGCCGGTTTCGTTTTCCTGATGATTGACATACGCGCCGTTGATCGTGTACGCAGCAAGCATCGTGGGCAAATCGACAATTTCTTGCGGAATCCAGGCGCTGCCGGTGGAATCATCCACGCCGCGGCGTGTTACCGCAACCTGAATGGCATCGAGCGGGTTCATTGACGACACCGACCAATCACTGCCACCCACAATCATCGCGCCGCTGCGCATGACGCTGCCAATCGGATAAAGCCAGCGTGAGCGCTCCGGGCCGAGCGCCGGCTCGGTCAATTCCGTGATGTAAGTGTCGGCATAAGCCCACAGTGATTGAAAATTCGCGATAATACCAAGCCGCTCGAAGCGCGGAATATCCTGTGGATCGATCAGTTGAATATGCGCCAGATGATGCCGCGCATCCCGCCGGCCATTAGCGAGCTGCGCCGCTTCGTGCGCATCGAGCGCCATGCGAATGGCGCGATCACCAATTGCGTGAATATGCACCTGAAATTTTTCCTGGTCCAATGCCGTGACGAGCCGCTTAAACTTATCGGCTTCGAGATTCGGAATGCCGCGATAATCGGGGCGATCAAGATAAGGCGCCAACATCGCAGCCGTGCGCGACTCAATCACGCCGTCGGCAAAAATCTTGACCGCATCGGCGCGCAAGTTCTTGCCGCGATAACGGCTGCGCTTTTGCTTCAGTTCCTTGATCTGTGCTTCATCTTTGGCGGGATCGACATACATTGCCGCCACCACCCGCGCAGTCAGCTCACCGCTGCGATCCAGCGAATCATAAGCCGCGAGTATCTCCGGCGTTGCGCTTGCCTCTTGCAACGAGGTGATGCCGAAACGATTGGCCATTGCCAACCCGCGTTTTGCACCCGCAAGATAATCCGCGCTCGTCAAGGGCGGAATATGCTTGGAGACCAAATCAGTTGCGCGTTCGCGCAGCGTTCCGGTTGGCTCTTTTGAAAGAGGATCGCGCTCGATGCGGCCTTCTGGAGGATCCGCGGTTGCAGCGGTGATACCAGCCAGCTCCAGCGCTTTTGAATTAACCCAGGCCGAATGGCCATCCGCAGCAGAGAGAAACGCCGGGCGATCAGAAACGAGTTGATCGAGTTGTTGCTTCGTGGGATTGGCATTCGGAAAAATGGGCAAATCCCAACCGCCGCCCACAATCCACGGCAAGGCGGGATTTTTTTGCGCATATTCCCGCACGGCATCGAAAATTTCTTGCTGCGTTTGCAAGCCGTTGAGATTGCACTGCCCCAACTCGATGCCGCCGCTCACCGGATGCACATGCGAGTCATGAAAACCCGGCAGCACCATTTTGCCGTTCAGGTCAATGACGCGCGTTTGCGGCGTGATAAACTCTTCGGCGCCGGCATTCGCGCCGACATAAATAATTCTGCCATGCGCAATCGCCGCGGCTTCGGCCCAGCTCCGCGCCGCATCAACGGTGTAGATGGCGCCGTTGCGAAGAAGCACATCCGCTTTTGTGTTGACTGATTTTTCTCCCGAACACGAGATTACACTTAAACCCATCGCGAGGGTTATCGCCAATCGAACACAAAGCGCGATGGTCTTCATCTTTCCTCCTCACAAAATCAATAGCGGTTGCGAACTTGAGCGCCAGGGGTGCCGCCAGAAAGTCTGTTTTCGCTCAAAACCCACATTCGAAAACATCTGGTTAGCTTCACAGCATATGCGCCAAAAGAGATGGCGGTTACTGCCGGCGAGGTTGCGGGAGTTGCTTTTTTACCGGTTTTCCTTTTTTGCGGCGGGCTTTGTCAGTTTCTTCATCATCTTCGTCAAAGGCAATTTTGACCTTTTTGCGATTGCTCTTTTTCCAACTGACTTCTTCCTCGGAAATTTTGCGCGCAAAGGCGCGCCGACCATTGCTATAGGTTTCTGCCGCGAGCGAAGGCCGCAATTCGCGTTTCCCTTCCCGCAATATTTTTGCAAGAAACTCGCCGGTGAAAGAGTCGGAGTTTTGCGCTACTGCTTCGGGCGTGCCGGTTGCAACGATTTTTCCGCCGTTATCCCCGCCTTCCGGACCGAGATCGATGATATAGTCCGCGGTTTTGATGACGTCGAGATTGTGCTCGATCACGATCACGGTGTTGCCCATGTCTACCAGGCGATTCAACACACTCAACAGCATTTTCACATCCTCGAAATGCAAGCCGGTGGTCGGCTCATCGAGAATGTAAATCGTGCGGCCGGTGGCCACGCGCGACAACTCGGTCGCCAGCTTCACGCGTTGCGCCTCGCCGCCGGAAAGCGTCGTGGCCTGCTGGCCGAGATGAATGTAGCCCAGGCCGACGTCGTGCAGCGTTTGCAAGCGCCGTTTGAGGGTGGGAATATGTTGAAAGAAATCCAGCGCCTCTTCCACCGTCATGTCCAGCACTTCGGCAATGGATTTGCCTTTGTATTTGACTTCCAGTGTTTCGCGATTGTAGCGTTTGCCTTTGCACGCTTCACAGGTGACATAAACATCCGGCAAAAAGTGCATTTCGATTTTGATGATGCCGTCGCCTTCGCAGTTTTCGCAGCGGCCGCCTTTGACATTGAAACTGAACCGCCCGGGCTTGTAGCCGCGCACTTTTGCTTCCTGCGTTTGTGTGAATAAATCGCGAATCTCGGTGAACAGTCCGGTATAGGTCGCCGGATTGCTTCGCGGCGTACGGCCGATGGGCGATTGATCGATGTCGATGACTTTGTCAAGATGTTGCAAGCCGCGAATATTGCGGAACGGCAGCGGCTGTTGCTTGGCTTGATTCAATTCCCGGCTCAGCACGCGAAACAGCGTCTCATTGATCAATGTCGATTTGCCCGAGCCGGAGACGCCGGTGATGCAGGTGAGCATGCCCAGCGGAAATTTCACTTCGACATTTTTGAGATTGTTGCCCTGTGCGCCGTTCAATTCGAGAAATGTGCCGTTGCCGGGCCGCCGTTTCATCGGAATCGCGATGTATTTGCGTCCAGCAAGATAATCGCCGGTAAGTGATTTCGTGTTTTGCGCAACGTCTGCGGGCGTGCCCGCGGCCACCACGTGCCCGCCGTCTTTGCCGGCGCCCGGACCCAAATCGATCACCCAATCGGCAGACTCGATGGTTTCATGATCATGCTCAACCACGATCACCGTGTTGCCAAGATTGCGCAAATGCACCAGCGTGTCGATGAGCTTGCGATTGTCGCGCTGATGCAGTCCGATGGAAGGTTCGTCGAGAATG
>QEVD01000437.1 GCA_003576975.1 Candidatus Zhuqueibacterota bacterium | reverse complement strand
TACTTCGTCACCCCGTCAGGCATGCGCTCGCGCTTGATCAAAATCTGGCCTTCGAATTCCTGGGCCGGCGCTTTGATTTTTTCAACGTTGTTTGCGCCTCGCCAGTCGCGCAGTTCGACCGGCTCCCATTTCTTGGTGCGCGCGGATTTGTAGCATGCATCGAGAATGGCGTTGACGACGTAGCCGTCATAAAATGTTTCACGCGGCGGCCGGCGATTATCCCAGGCATCGAACATATCGGCAAACATGTGAACGTAGCCCAGCTCGTTCACCTCATCGCCCACCGGAAAAAGCCAGCCGCTTTCGCGCTCGGATTTTTCGGCGACGTAGCCGCCGCTTTCACCGCTGGTGAACATCTCAAAACCGGTGCGCAGAAAATGATTGAGCCAGAGCGTGCCTTGCGTGCCCGACACTTCGTCGCGCAAATCCATGCCCCCGCGAAACGCCCAGCTCACCTCGAATTGCCCCACCGCGCCAGTGGCGAATTTGATCAACCCGATGCCATGATCTTCCGCTGCAATTGGATGCACCAGCGTATCCGCCCAACACATCACCTCCACCGGACGAATATCTTTCCCGATGTAATGGCGAATGATCTCGATGCAGTGACAGGCAAGATCGATCATCGCGCCGCCGCCGGCTTCGTTGGCATCCCAAAACCAGGCGCTGTGCGGTCCGGGATGCGTCTCACGCGAGCGCGCCCACAAAATCTGTCCCAGTGCTCCTTTCTTGATGGCATCAAGCGACTTGAGCATTTTCGGCGTGTAAACCAAATCTTCCAGATAACCGTGAAACACGCCGGCTTGTTCAACTAGCGCAAGCATGCGCTGCGCTTCTGTGGCGTTGCGGCCAAGAGGTTTGGTGCAGAGAATCGCTTTACCGGCTTGCGCAGCCAGGCTCACAGCTTCTTCGTGGAGATGATTGGGCAGGCCGATCACCACGCAATCAGTTTCAGGATCGTTGATGGCCTCGGCGAGATTGGCGGTGTGTTTGGGAATGTTCCAATCTGCGGCAAACTGTTGCGCCCGCACTGCGCTGCGGGAATAAACCGTGTGTACACGATCACGCTTGCGCTGGCCGTGCAACGTCATGGTGTAAAACATGCCGATCAAACCCGTGCCCAACATGGTGATCCGGTGGGATTGTTCCATAACCTGCTCCTTCCGCTAAGGTTCTCGAAGAAACCGGGGTGATCGCGCTGATCGATGATGAAAATTTCGTCATATCATGATAGCGATCTTGGAGAATAATGCAAATCTTTTTTCGGCACGCGACGAGGTTTAATTTTACTTCGACATTTGCAACTGCGCCTTTCTGTTTTTATATTTCGTCAACAAAAATTGCTGCGCACTCTGTCGGAATCCGATATGCAAAGTTACTCTCGATCATTGATTTTTAGTGGCGCATTTTTTCTTCTCGTTTCGTGCAACACCGCGCCAGCACCTACTCCGCCCAATTCCCTCAACGTGATGAGCTTCAATATTCGTTTCAACAATCCCAGCGACGGCGAGAACGCCTGGCCCTCTCGCAAGGCGTTGGTGGCCAACACCGTGCAATTTTATCGCGCCGATCTCATCGGCGTGCAGGAAGCGCTGAAAGAGCAGTTGGATGATTTGAGCGCGTTGCTGCCGGAATTCGCCTGGCTCGGCGTGGGCCGCGACGATGGCAAAGAGCTGGGCGAGTATTCCGCCATTCTTTATCGCAAAGATCGTTTCGAGGTTTTGCAGCAAGTCACATTTTGGCTATCCGAAGAACCGGAACAACCCGGCAGTGTGGGGTGGGATGCCGCGATCACACGCGTGGTGACGTGGGCAAAATTCCAGGACAAGCGCGACGCCAAGGTCTTCTTCTTATTCAATACGCATTTTGATCACGTCGGCCAACGCGCGCGTGAAGAAAGCGCAAAACTTTTGTTGCGCCAGATACAAAATGTGGCGGGCTCCGAGCCGGTAATCGTGACCGGAGATTTCAACGCGACCGCGTCGAACCTGGTTTATGAGATTTTGGTGGGAGACGCGGTGGAGCAGGATTCTCTGACGCCAGCGCATGGTTTGATAAATGCGCGCGATATCTCCATGTTGCCGCATTACGGCCCGGATTGGACCTTTCACGATTTTGGCCGCGCGACCGAGCGCCCGGGCATTGATTACATCTTTGTCAATCATCGTCTCAACGTTTTACGGCATGGCATTATTGCGGATCCCGCCGGCGGGCCATACACCTCTGATCATCTTCCCGTGCTGGCTGAGGTTGTCATACAAAAAAAATGACGGGATGCAATTCATCGGTTGTGTTTAATTTTTCTGTGAGGAGGATTACCGTATGGTGAAACGTCGAGATTTTTTAAAGCAATCGGTGCAGCTTGCCGGAGGCCTTGGCTTGGTCGGATGGTCTGGTCAAATTTTATTGGGATGCACGAACTCAGGCTCCGAAGGCGAACAAAAAGCCGCAGGCATGTCAAGCGTGGCCTCGCCGTTGTACAAAATTTCACTGGCGGAATGGTCGCTGCACAAAACGATTTTTGCCGGGCAATTGGATCATCTTGATTTTGCCAAGGCTGCAAAAAATGATTACGGCATCGAGGCGGTCGAATTCGTCAACGTGTTTTTCAAGGACAAGGCGAAAGACGCGGATTATCTGCGCGAAGTGTTGACGCGCGCGCAGGGGGAAGGCGTGCGCATCCTACTCATTATGTGTGATGGTGAAGGCCGGCTCGGCGATCCCGATGAGCAAAAGCGCATGGAAGCGGTGGAAAATCATTACAAATGGATTGAAGCCGCGAAATATTTCGGCTGCCACTCCATTCGCGTGAACGCCGCGAGTGAAGGCAGTTTTGAAGAGCAGCAAAAACTGGCGGCTGAAGGCCTGCGCCGGTTGACCGAATTCGGCGCACAAAACGAGATGAACGTCATTGTCGAAAATCACGGCGGGCTATCGAGCAACGGTGAATGGCTGGCAGGGGTGATGAAAATGGTCGATCATCCGCGCTGCGGCACACTGCCGGATTTTGGAAATTTTTGTGTGAGACGCGAAGATAACTCGTGGGAAAAGCCTTGCGCGGACATGTATGATCGCTACAAAGGCGTGCAAGAGCTGATGCCCTTTGCCAAAGCTGTGAGCGCGAAATCAAACGAATTCGACGAGGCCGGCAATGAGGTGCAAACGGATTACAGGCGTATGTTGAAGATTGTCATCGATGCCGGGTACAATGGTTATATCGGCATTGAATACGAAGGCAGTACGCTCAGCGAGCCTGACGGCATTCACGCGACGAAGAATTTACTCCTGCGTGTGCATGAAGAGCTGGCAAAGGCATAACGTCTCATTTTTGAGGATAGCCTGTTCCGCTGAAATCAAGGCGAAGAACAGGCTATCCCAATGAATTTCATTGCGACCATTTTGTTGGTTTGCGATCCCACCGATGTTTTCCCAATTCCTTGACGAGAGCAGCCGGCAACGGGCCGGCCGCGCTCGTAGCGAGATTCGCTTCCACATGTTTGATTTTGCGCATACCGGGAATGATGGTACTGACGGCAGGCTCCGCCAAAATGAAACGCAGCGCCATCTCCGGCATGGCCATACCGGCAGGAATGAGTGGCTGCAACGCTTCGGCGCGGTCGACGCTGGCGTGCAGGTTTTCTTTCACAAAATAAATATTGCGCCAATCGCCCTCCGGCCAGCGGCTCTCCTTTGTCAACGTTCCGGTCAACGTGCCTTCGTCAAACGGCACGCGCGCGATGACGGCGACCTCATGTTTTTGGCAGGCCGGAAAAAGTTCGTCTTGCGGGTTTTGATCGAAGATGTTGTAGATGACCTGCACCGCATCGATGGCGCCGCTTTCCACCGTCTTCACACCGTTCCACGGCTCCCAGCGATTGAGGCTGATGCCAATGGCGTGAATCAACCCCTGGCGTTTGAGTTCTGTTAGTTTGTGCAACCAGCGATCATCGTTGTGCCAGAGATCTTCCCAGGTGTGAAACTGCATCAGGTCAAATGAATCCAGGCCGGCGTTTTGCAAGCTGCTTTCAACATATTTTTGGATATGCCCGGGCGGATAGCAATCATCAAGGGAATATTCGCGCCGGCTGGGCCATTTGAAATTCTTGGGAGGAATTTTCGTGGCGGTGTAGAGTTTGCGCTCCGGGTTGGCGCGCACGAGTTGGCCGAGCAGGCCTTCACTTTTTCCCGCGCCATAAGCCCATGCTGTGTCGAAGAAATTGCAGCCCAACTCCACCGCGCGTTGCAGGCTTTGTATCGACT
>QEVD01000436.1 GCA_003576975.1 Candidatus Zhuqueibacterota bacterium | reverse complement strand
CGCGTTTGAGCACCGCCTGAATGCGCAACACCAGCTCCTCCAGGCTGAACGGCTTGGTGATGTAATCGTCGCAGCCGATCTTGAATCCCGCGATTTTATCTTCTTTCAAAGATTTCGCCGTGAGAAAAATGATCGGAGTATTTTGATCGCGTTCACGCAATTCTGCCGCGAACGTGAAGCCGTCTTTTTGCGGCATCATGATATCCACCAGGCAGAGATCGAATTTCTCCGCCTGATAGGCGGCGCCGCCTTCGACGCCGTTGACGCAGCGGCGCACGGCAAAGCCCTGCAATTCGAGATTTTCTTGCAGAAGAAATCCGAGATTGGGATCGTCTTCCAACAGGAGTATTCTTTTAGGATCCATAATTCTTCCCTTTGCCGGCCCCGTCATACTACGGCCAAGCCGTAGCGCGCATCCCGCGTTAAAACCACAAAAGCCGCGGTCAAACCGCGGCTGAACCTTTTTGCGGTTGCGTGAACGGTAGAAAAATTTTCACGGCCGTGCCCTTTTGGTATTCACTCTCCAGCGCCACGCGACCGCCGTGCGCTTCCACCATCAGCTTGACATAGCTCAAGCCCAAACCGAATCCCTTGACGTCGTGCACGTTGCCGGTGTGTACGCGATAATATTTTTCAAAAACCATTTTTTGATCTTCAGGTTTGATGCCACGGCCTTGATCCGCGATCACAAGATTGATGCCGCCGTCGTGATTTTCTGTCGAGATGACGATCTGCGGCGCTTGCGGCGAATATTTGTTGGCATTCTCCAGCAAATTATTAACGATGTTCGCCAGATGCACGGCATCGGCTTCGATCACATCACGCCCGGCCTCCAGCTTGCACGTAATCCGGCCTTTACGATTCTCAATTTGCAAGGCAATGTTTTCCACCGCTTGCGAGATGATGTTGTGAACCGCCACCGGCGCCAGACTCAACTCATAGTCGCCTTCCTCCAGAATCGCCATTTGCAAAATTTTGTCGACTTGATGGCGCATGCGCAGATTTTCATCATGAATGATGCGGCTGTAGCGCAGCAGCCGCTCAGGCTGTTGCCCCATTTCCGGTTTCTGCAATGCCTCGCTGGCAAGCGCAATGGTCGAAATCGGCGTCTTGAACTCGTGCGTCATATTGTTGATGAAATCCGTAATCTGCGTAGTGAAGCGCTTCTGCTTGAAAATCGTGCGGATGGTGAAAACGAAGCAGAACACAATGATCGCCATTAAAATCACGGTGGCTGCCAGGGGCGCACTGACTTGTTTCAATAAATAAAGACGCTGCGCCGGGAAAAACAGTACCAGATCGCTGCGCGGCGCAAACAGATCGTGCGGAAACAAACGGCTCTTGAAGGGCGAAGCCCGCAAGTTTTGTTGATAATGCGCCGGCGTCGCCAGGCTAATGCTGTCAGGGGCTGTGATCACGCCATACGCGTATTCGAGCGCAATGCCGTTTTCATTGAGTTGATAGGCGATGATCGAATCCAACTTTGCGGGTGCCAGGCGTTTTGCGATGGGATCGTGTTGCGCCGGCGCCAATCTGTTGAGTACGCGCCAGACGATCTCTTCTCTTTTTTCAAAGGCGAGCGTGCCCGGCAACGCGCCGCCGGCTGTGCCATCCTTGAAGCGCAAGACAGTGGAAGAACTGTCTGCCGTGAATTTGTAAAAATATTCGCCGGTGTTGTAGCGCGAGGAATCGACAAAAACATGGTACGTTCCTGCGGGTTGAAGCGCATCGACCAGCACGGTGTCTTCCCGGCCCAGCGCGTCGAAGATGCGCAAGCTGACCCGCTGCCGCGAAGGCAGGGTATAGGTGATTTTGCTTCCGTCGACCTTGAGCGGTTGGCGCAGGAAAAGTATTTCCTCGTTGCTTTGCAGGCTGTCGACCTCGATCAAGGTGTCCGCAATCGCCATGGCCTGGATTTTCAGCATGCCTTTGTGCGCCGGGCGCTCCGCATCCAGCGCAATGCTGAATACTTTCCCAACCGTCTCGCGCGTTTCGAGCTTGTCGACAATTTTGTTCAGAGCATCCTGCACATTCTCACGGAAGGCTTGTTCTTTCAACTGCACGGCGTTGCGCAGCAATTGAAACTGCACGAGAACAAGGCCCAGCAATGCCAGGGTCGTGAGCAGCGCGATCGCGCCGATGGTTTTTTGTTTTAATCGCATGCGAATACTTGATCAGGCACGGCTTGGCCGTGACTTTGCTTGTGTATAGAACGGATCATGCTGCGACTTGGCCGCAGCAAATCGTCCGCGGAAAATCTTGCCACTAATGTATATCATCCCGCCGCAAAAATCTTCCGGTTTAACACTTCTTAACACTTTCTAACACTCTTTAACTATGGCCGGGCAAAACAATTGGCTATTTTGTGCCGTCAAAGAGTGCAATGCACGAGAAGTTTCGAATCAGCATGAAACAATATCGCGAACATTTCTGGTGCAAATATAACCATGAAAATTCATCAACAAAAGGAGAAATCCATGCGACTTATCTTCACCAAAAAACTGGCGGCAATGATCCTGATCTTGACTATTGTTTCCGCGGCCGCGCAAGAAAGAACCGTTGTGCGCGATTCGACCGGCGGACGCTCATTCACCTTCACAAGCATGGCCGCCGGGCCGGGAGGCGTCTTCAATCTGCCGGAATTGGGCGCGGTGATCATCGGCGGGGAAAAAGAGATCAAAGTCGAAGCGGTGTTGCCTGCCGAGCATCGCCCCAAGGCTTACAAAGACATCGATCTGCAAAGCGGCGATTTGATTTTGATGATGAACGCCAAGCGCGTGAAATCCGCCAAAGAGATCGAAGAAATTTATAACGGCCTCAAAGCGGGTGAAGAAGTGAAACTCGGCATCAAGCGCAAGGAAGAACGCTTCATTGCCTCCTTTGCCAAAGCTGATCCCAAAGATTTGCCCCAACGTATGATGATGGTGATGGACAGCGACAATGCGGGCGGCCAGGCCGGTCCCACGCGCCGCATCATGATGGGCGGCCGGGAGTTTACCGGAGATGTCGCGCCGCTGCCCGGCCTGGGCATTATCGCCGGCAGCAAAGCGGGCGGCGAGGTGCGCGTGCTTGACCTGATGCCGAATGCCAGCCAGGTGATCGGCAGCGCTGACATTAAAAAAGACGACGTGATTCTGGCATTGAATGGCGAAAAAATCAAATCCGCCGTGCAGCTTGGCGAATTGTATGAAAAAATCGCCGTCGGCGCGAAGCTCGAGCTGCACTATCGCCGCGGCGAAAAAAGCATGACCGCCTCACTGGTCAAGCCGGAAGCGCCGGCGGGGATGATCAGAAAAGAAGTGCGGCAGTAACGCGGCGTCCGCAAAACTTTTTCAAACTGAGATCATGACATGAAATTGCGCACAACGTTTCTTTCTGCAAAAGCTGTAAGAACTCTCACGCCAACGCGCCGGGACACAAAGCCCACGCCGGGCTTATCCTTGCGATTCTCTACGGCGTTGCGACTCTGCGCGCGGTTCTTTTTGTCAAATTCGTCTGCCGTGACATACTGGGCGATTTTGTTTGCGTTCAACGTTGCGACCGTAGCGCAAACGGACCCGCCGCAGAATAAGCTTCCGGAGAGCGCGGCAGGCCGTCGCGTTGCCGCCTATATCGAATCTTTCAACTCCGGCAACGAAACTACCGTGCGCGAGTTTCAAAACAAAAATTTTGTTTCAGCGATATTGCAACGCCGTTCGGAAGCTGAACGTTTGCAAATGTATCGCCAGATTCACGGCAATCTCGGCCGGTTGACGCTGCGCCGTGTGCTGCAGGCCAGACAGGATGCAATCTCGATTCTGGTCACTGCCGCCAACGGTGAATCGCTGCGCTGCGATTTTGCCTTTGAAACAGCCGCCCCGCATAAAATCACGGGCATCAGCATCGATCAGGCGGAGGCAGGTGATGAGTCTGTTTCGGATTCCCCGGCGCCGAAGTCAGAACTCGAGCTGGTGAATGCCGTAAGCGCGCATTTGGATGAGCTGGTGCAAGCCGATGAGTTTTCCGGCGTAGTGTTATTGGCCAAGAATGGCAAGCCGGTTTTTCAAAGAGCCTACGGCTTTGCGAGTCAAGCGTATCAGACTTTCAATCGCGTCGATACCAAATTCAACCTTGGGTCGATCAACAAGATATTCACCAAGATCGCGATTTGCCAGCTTGCAGAACAAGGCAAGCTGTCGTTCGATGATCCCATCGGTAAACACCTGCCGGATTATCCTAATCAGCAAGCCGCCGAGAAAGTGACGATCTTGCATCTTCTCAACATGTCATCCGGCA
>QEVD01000435.1 GCA_003576975.1 Candidatus Zhuqueibacterota bacterium | reverse complement strand
CTCACGTACTTGAAGTTTGACATAACTAGACGCTCTCAAATTGAATGATCACCTCTGCCGTATTCGCCACTGTACCTTTCACCTCGACATAGTGACTCGCCTCCACCCGGCGATTTTCGAACGCGACGGCCTCACCATTCCGGCGCACACTTCGGGCCTGGCTCTTGCCCGGCAGCAGGGCCTGCAATTCCACGCGCGCGCCGGACGCCTCGAGTTGCATCTGCAGCATACCTTCCTGCAAATGATAGCGATAACCGAACGTGGCGCCCGAGGCCGCATATCCAACTTTGACTTCAACCTGCCTTTCATCGGTCGCTGCCCAGCGCGGTGCGCAGCGCACGTGCTGGAACGAGTGTCCCAAATCCTGGATGCCACACAAACCCTCGATGAAAGCATGCAGCATGGCCGAAGAGCCCCAGCCATCAGTGGGCATGGCATCGGGGCTGGTACTGGTTTCGATTGATGACGCCGTGCCATCGGGAAAATACCAAAGATAGGTTTCGCCGCTGGCAGCAATCATATTTCGATAAAGTTCGAGCGTCTTGTAGCCGAAGTCTTCGAAACCATGCACAAAGGCAGCCCGTGCCAATTCGCCGCCGCAGAGCGGGAAGATACCGCCGTTGATGTAAGCGCCCGGCACGAGTATTTCGTCGCCAAAAATGCCGCCGGGGAACGCGGGATCGATGCCGAACCAGGGCGCAAACGCGCCGGAGGTTTGATCCCGGTGTTGATATTCTTTGATGAGGGCAACCGCAATCGCGTGCGTGGCCATACCGCGATTGATGGCCATGGGATTGCTCATGCTCAGTTGCGCGGCTTCGTCCACGCCCGCAATCGTCACTGGCGTGAGTTTGAAGAAATGGGTGTAAAAGCGGCCGTTGAAGAGCAGGGCGTTGGCGCGGCTGCGCACACCGGCGGCTGTTTCGGCCCAGCGCGCCGCGCTTTTTTCATTGCCAAGATGATTGTGCAGCTTCGCGAGCAATTCTGCAGCCTCATAAAAGCCGCTGTTGTCGCCGTGAAAAATGCCCCAATAGGTTTGATCGGTAATCTGAAAATTCAGCCACGGCGAGCGGCCGGCGGTGTAATCGAAGTCCCAAGTGTCGATGGTGTAGGGCCGCTGCACGAGCTGATGCTTTTGATCCCAGCGCAAGGGCGGCGACATCATGTAGTGCAGGGCGCGTTCCAATTGCGGCAAAAGTTGCGCGATCCACTCGTCATCACCGGTGGCTTGCCAGGCGAGGTAGGCCGCCTTCACGAAGCGATATTCAACATCGGCTTCCACCGGCACGCGCACCCATTTTTCCCAATTCTCGCGCTCGCCGGGAAGTTTTTCAGGGAAGATGGTGACGTAGTCGAAAATGCGGCCGTTGGCGGCTTGTGTTTGCGCGAAGCAATTCACCGCGCTCTGCATGTCCGGTTCGAAGTATTTCCCGCCGCGCAGCGTGTCGGAATGATCGCGAATCCACAACGCCGGCGTGTCGGGCGAGCGAAAGCCGCGCACGCGTGTACCTTCGATGGGCATGGTGATGAGATCGGCTTTGAGAAAATCCAAAATCTGCGCGCAGAACTTTTCCCAAACCCCGGAGCTGGTTTTGATTTCAAGCATTCGGAATGCGAAGGATCGTGATTGAGATACCAGAAACGTTTATGTCATTTTGTAAGAATCTTGTGAATATCCCTTTCCGCGCCGCTACTCCACAGGATTCCTTCAATTGACATACACTGTACCGACATTGCACGCAAGCAAATGCCGGGCAGCATGGCCGAGACCTTTGCTTCACTTTTTCGGCCAGAGCAGCGGGTTCTGGCTGTCGTCATTCAGGGGATCGCCGACTTTGAGTTTGGCGACCTGTTCTTTCGATAGAATGTTTTGATTGCCGTTGAAGGTCGCGCCTTCGGGCATGTAGGCGCAGGTCATGGCGCGGCGCCAGCGCGGCGTCATGTTGGGACCGGCGCCGTGCGCTGTCAAACCGTTGTGCAAGCCCGCGGTGCCGGGCTTCATTACAGCCGCCACCGGCTCGAGGTTTCTGAATTCGGGATAATATTTGAATAGGGCATCCATGTTTTGCCCGATGTCAACATTGTCGTAGCGCGCGAGTTTGTGCGAGCCGGGTAGATAGTACATGCAGCCGTTTTGCAAAGTCGCTTCATCGAGCGCGATCCAAATTGAGATCGCTTGCGGCGAGTGAAAAGACCAGTAGGGGTTGTCAAGATGCCAGGCCGTGGGGTTGGCCCAGGGTTGCTTTTGCAGGGTTTGATCGTGCCACACCCGCATGCCTGAAGCGCCGGTGAGCTGGCAGAGCATCTCGCCCAGCTCCGGACTGAGAAAATATCTCTTAATGGTGGGATTAATTTTCCACAAATTCAGGCGCTGCACGAATACTTTGTCGTAGAACGATTCGCCCTCGACCAAATCCTTGTTGCCTTCACCGGCGACTTTTTGCTTGCCCATTTGGTTCACGGCTTCCGACACCGCGGCGATGATTTCCTCCACTTCTGCAGGGGTCAAGAAATTCTCCAAAATCAAATAACCGTCGCGTTGATAGGCTTGAATTTGCTCAGGGGTTACTCTGGTATTCATGCACGCTCCTTTTTGACTCCTGGTTAACTTGCGGTTGCGTCACGAGTGGACTGTCACCTTAATTTGCAGGAGCATCCGCTCGAAATGTCATCCCGCCCGGCGGAATATACTTTTCAAGGTTACGGCACACTAGTTTATTTAGGTAGCGAATCCCGCGGCATGTTTCCTGGTTACTTTGGCGGCAAAGATTTGCTGTTTCGGTCGATCATCACCGCGTGCGGATTTTTTGCAGAATTTCATTGGCGATTAGGGCGAGAGCGAATATATTCATCGCGGCATGCAGCGAATGTGTCGCACAAATCTCATTGAGCAACGATTCAATTTAAAAAATCCATGGAACCATTGCGTTTTGTTGTTATCGGACTCGGCGGTTATGGCCTCGTGCATTTGGATGCGGTGCAGTGGCTGGCGCAACAAGGGTTGGGCCGGCTCACCGGCATGATCGCGCTGCCGGAAGATCGCAAAAAGAATCCCGAACGCACGGCGGCATTGCAGTCGCAGGGTGTAACATTGTTCGAGAGCATCGCTGATTTCTTCGCGCACGGTACTGATCTCGCCGACGTAGTTGGCGTTCCCATCGGCATTCACCAACACGTGCCGGTGAGTTGCGCGGCTTTGCAGGCGGGATTGCACGTTTATTGCGAAAAACCGCTGGCCGCCACGGTGCCCGAGGTTGACCGGCTGATTCAGGTTCGCAACGCCAGCAACAGAAAACTTGCGGTGGGATTTCAACACATCTACAGCCACTCGATTCAGCAACTCAAAGCGCGCATTTGTGCAGGAAGGCTCGGGCGCGTGCAGTCGATTTCTCTCTTGTGCGGCTGGCCGCGCAGCAGACAGTATTTCGTGCGCAACGAATGGGCCGGTAAATTGCGGCTCGACAGCGATTGGGTTTTAGACAGTCCCGCGAACAATGCGCACGCTCACTACGTGCTCAATATGCTTTATCTCGCCTCCGCGACGGAAAACACTGCGGCAGTCCCGGTTGAGATGCGTGCCGAGTTGTATCGCGCCAATGCCATTGAAAGCTGCGACACGCTGCAGATGAAATTCACCACGACGGAGGGAGTGAATTGCCACGCGCTGCTCACGCACGCGAATGCGCGCCCGCTGGGTCCGCTCATGAAAATCGTTTGTGAGAAAGGCTCTGTGGTTTGGGAGAATGACGCCGGCCAAACGCAGATTGAATATGCCGGCGGCTCTGCAGAGCGCTTCAACAATGAGACGCATGACAAATGGCGCTATGAAGGATTTAGGGATTTGGTGCACGCGATTCAAAACGACGCCGCGCCGCTCTGTTCCCCCGAAATCGCGCGCAGTCACACGTTCACCATCAAGGCTATGCACGAAAGCTGCCCCGAGATCGTCATCGTACCAACGGAATTCATCGACCAGGTTGAAGACTGGGAAATGTTCCCGCCCAACACCAAGGGCAATTTCAACCGCATCCGCGATCTGGATCAACACCTGCTTGAGGCATTCCAACAAAATGTGTTCGTGAGCGAGCTGGGCGTGCCGTGGGCAAAATCGCGAGGCCGCAAAGTCTAAATCTGATGAGCTGTAAATCTCAAAAGTAATCGTGGCGAGTCAAGAATTCTAACTAGTACTCTGTCATTATGGTTTGTTTACACGTGAGTAATTTCGTATCTTCCCTTACACAGTCCTTAAACTTTTGTGAGGGAAGATATGAAGAAGATG
>QEVD01000434.1 GCA_003576975.1 Candidatus Zhuqueibacterota bacterium | reverse complement strand
GCAAGGAGATTAAAACTTTCACCATCATCACCACCGCGCCCAACGCCTTGATGAAGAAGATTCACGACCGCATGCCGGTGATTATTCCACCGGATTTGGAAGATGCCTGGCTCCAGGGCGAAGACCTGGACAAACTGCAAGGCATGCTCGTGGCATATCCGGCGAAAGAGATGGCCGCTTACGAAGTCTCGACCATCGTGAACAGCCCTAAGAACGATATTGCAGACTGCATCAAACCGAAGGACACTTAAACGCGATCCCGCCCATTCTCACCCGCACGGAGTTTCATGCGCATCGCGCCATCCAATTCCCGCACCGTTGCCGGGGCATGGCCTTCGGCGCGGTTGTTGATCACGATGGACAAATACACCAGACTGCTCAGGGCGCGTTCAATGAGCGAAACAATGCCGGTGCGCATTTTGGGCAAACGCTCATGAATGCGATCATATGGGGCATACGATTTTTGCACTGTAGCATATTTCACGCGCGGAGGTGTCAACACGCGGATGGCAGCAAACTTCGCGGTAAAGCCCACAATATCAAATTGCTCCTCTAACGAGAGCATAGATTCCCACTGATTGAAGCAATGCGCCACCCCGTGATAACGCAACACCCGGGCATATTCTGCATTAACCAGGTTGCGATCTCGAATTTCAATGGCATAGCGGAAATCTTTCGGCAATGCGCCAAGAAACTCATGCAAGGCCTGGTTGAATTTGCGCGGATCGTAATTGCTCCAGCGTTTTTTCTCGTCGTCATAATATCCCAGGCGCATGAATTCGAACAAGAACATGCCGACGTGTTCAGCAAACGCCTGGCGATACGGCGGCAAGAACTGATCGACAAAAACTCTGGGATTGAGAAAATTACGATTGCTGTGGCGCTCGTATTGCGCTTTGCCCACTCTCTGCCACTGGCCGATTTTGGTAATGGCATCCCAGACCTTAATCACCACCGGAAAGCCTGGTTTCAGGTATTGCGCAAAGCCGGCCAGCTCCTCCGCACTAAATGGCCGGTAATGGGTCATATCAAAACAGAGCGTTGAAAAATGTTCGTAAGCACAATATTGCGACAGTAGCTCCGCACCATAATCAGCCGCCTTTTTCATTTTAGTCGGGGCAACCACCATTGTGCCATTTGATAAAACATCATTGCCCTGAAACAAAGGCAAATCCGTTTCATCCTGTTTGCCATGATAAACCACGCCTTTCCAGCCTTGAAGATAATTCCAGCTACAGCTTCCCCATTTGACCAAGCGTTCGTAGTCTGCCAGTGTTCGCGCCATCGCCTCTCCTCACAGTTTTGATCAATTCAACCGCAAATACCCCACCGCTTTTTCACCGAAGCGCTCGCGCACACGCGCCATTGCCTGTTGCAGCTTCTCCGCGCGCGAAACGGTTTCCGCTGAAAACAAATCAAGCTGCCGGGCTTGCGGCGAGAGTTTTGCCGATGCGAGAATAATGGTGCGCACCCGCACGCGGCGCTGTGTGAGCCGATACAATAATTCTTTGGCGCAAGGGTACAGCGCATGCGCTAGAAATGCCGGGGCCGGCAGAACTGCTTGACCAATCGCCTTCTTGCCGTCGCTAAAGGTGATTTCAAGCCTCAGCTTGCCGGTATTCCGCTTTTTTAGGCGAAGACTCTCGCTGGCTTTTTCCACCAAGTGCAGGAGATGTGTTTGCAGAATGGCGGCATCATTGGCGTCCGGCAGCAAAACTTCACCGTGAATGATTTCGGTTTCGCGGGCAGAATCCAGTGACATCACCGGCGTATGATCAATGCCGTGTGCATGCTCGAACAACACCCCGCCCAATTTGCCGAATATCATGACAAGATCGTGCGCCGTGAATTGGGCAATCTCACCAATGCGCAGCAGATTCAGCTCCTGCAATTCCTGCCAAACCGTTCCGGTTACGGAGGGCAAATAATTCGACCACAGCGGCGCGAGAAATTTTTCTTCATTGCCTCTGGTGATGGCTTGCACCTCGTTTGCCGGAACAACTTTCGAGATGATTTGGCTCAGGAGTTTGTTCGTTCCCACGCCGGCAGCAGCGGCAAGCTGCAACTCCGCATGAATTGCTTTCAGCGTTTTCCAGCCCATATCAACAGCACGCGGCGTCGTTCTCGCGGTGCGCGTGACATCGGAATGAGCGCGGCCAAAGCGATACGGCTGGACCAACGGCGAAAGGTGCATCAGAATGGAGGTCAAGCGGGCGTTGCCCGAGGAGTAATACGATTCATCCACCGGCAACACGATCAAGTCACGGCACATGCGCCGGGCGCGATAAACCGGCATGCCGGCCATGATACCCGATTCACCGGCGACTTTTGAAACTGAAGCCAATGTCGCCCGTTCCCCGCCCAACGCTGCAACTGCCACGGGCCGGCCTCGCAAGCGGGGAAAGCGCACACATTCCAGCGCCACCGGAAAGTTCGGAATGTTGATGTGCAGAATTGTTCGATCCATGAGTCCGGCCTATCCTTCCATGAGCACTTGGCCAAGACGCCAGCGCATATCCGCCGGTTCGAAAATGAGTTCATACATATCCGCGCTATCTGCTGAAACCGTGAAATGATGCTCTTTGACCGTTCCTATACCTTTTTCCTCCCACTGCGCATGAATGCGATCAATCATGTAAATCCGGTTCTTCCATTCAAAGCGAATCGGCACCATCCGGCCCAAACGATAATCCGTGGTGACGGCAACCGTCTCGTTTATTTCTTCAGCACGCAAGTTCTCACCTCATTAGCTGGAGTCCAAGTCGTCAATCCCATTTCGAATGTTGAGATGATGCTTGCCTAGTTCAGAAGATTCGCGCGCTCGTCTGTTTTGGCAAAAAGGTGATGGCATATCATTGCCCTGTGCTTTGTTGATCACCTGGCCGTCACGGCTTTACGCAAACTCCACATGCTTGTTTTCCTGTCCTGAATGAGATCATAAGCGTCGCGGTGATTTTCGATTTTGACGCGAAAGAGCATGTGCTCTCGCTCATGGATTGTTTTTTTATGGCGGCGAATGACCCGGGTGATTTTGTACTGCTCTCGGCGAAAATGAATCCGGAACGGGGTAAGTTGGCTGCGCACATAGCGCAAATCGACTTCGACCAGCACGCTCATTCCCTTTGGCAACTCCAACGGCTTCGGCATGGTCGCGCCTCCGTGATCGAATAAAGGTGATTAAAATGACACCATTTTAAATCAATTATAGTGATCTTAAATTCACCATTCCAGAAAAATCAAAATATTACAAAAAATTAGGGTGAACGAGGTAAGATAAATTTTAATAAGTGATTAAGATGAACAGAATCAGGGGATAGAGAGGAATATACTTTGGCGAGAATAACTTGCGCTCCAATGGACTAATTTATTGCGCTCCAAGAGTTCAATCGTTATTTGACTGAGAGGTTATACTTCATCACTTAGTAATTGCTTGCGGCAAGCGATCCATTCCTGCACCATCTCAACATGACAATCTTGCAATAGCAATTTCGTGCCTTGCTCTGCCAGTTGTCGCGCGGCCAATGCCAAATAAACCTGGTGAAACTCCTGCGCCAACGATTGCGGCAAGCGCATCATAACTTTTTGCAGTGGCTCTCTATCTGCGGTTTTGTCTTCTGTCTCTTCGTGTTGAAATTGCATGACATTGTTCAAGCGCAAGACAGAATCGCCGGCCTGTGACTTGGCACGCCCACGCCGGCCAGAATGAGAGGCTTTTCGCTTATTAATCATGTTCAACCTGTTGGTGAGAGTCGTCTCGATCAGCGGATTCCAAAGACAATGGCAGCAATGACACGGCTTTCTGATAATCTGCCGCGGTGATTTTGAAATCCCTGAGATACTGCATTGGCAAATCATCGTAAGACGTACTCGACGCCGCCAGCCACGAAATCACCCATTTCCGGGCCATCTTGTAACGATACGCGATATTGGCCTGCTCGACTTGCTTGCGGTTGATGCGGTATTCAGAACAATGGGCCGCCTGCAACGCCCGCCACAGCGGATGCAAGGGCACTTTGGAGAGATTGCGATGCGTTGCGGTTTCCGTGCAGTATTCGAAGGAATTAACCCCGTAAGCGTGAAGCTGTTTCACCGCGTTCTCGTCGTAGGCCACGTATTCACGAAAACCGATGATTTCTTCGAGCTTGGCTTTGTGAAACTCAAATTCGAGCCGCCAGACGCGCCGCTCACCACAAGCTTTTTCGCGCCAAGCCTCTCGCAAATAAGTCTTGCCACTCACCTCAATCTCAACACTCTTGACGTAAAGCCGCGCCAGCATCGAGGCCC
>QEVD01000433.1 GCA_003576975.1 Candidatus Zhuqueibacterota bacterium | reverse complement strand
TTGTTGTATTTGTCCTCTTTGATCTTCAAGCGATTGAGCAAATACACGTTGCCCTTGGAATCGACCAATTGCCAATGCGGCGCGGGCGTATCCGGAACCACGAAATCATCCGACAACGTCAACACCAGCTTGCCGCCTGCGTTGCTGGCCGTAACAAAACCAGTGTTGGCCTTCACGCCCGCGAACGGCGTGCTTTTGATCATGTCATTCGCGAAACCAGCGGCGACCGCTAACGCGACGATTGCGAACAACACCGAATTCAGAGATTTAAAACGACGCATAAAACGCCTCCTTACTTTAGGATTGTGATGAGTAAAGCTTTGCACTAATTCTGTTTTTTATTGTGACCGAGAGCCGTTTCAGTTTCTTGATCTCGTCACATTCTGCAGGTCTGTCGCGACATTGCCGAAAAACTTACACACCCCCTTCCGGCTTGCCGCAAAAAATGCAGCGCTTGTTGTTTTGATGATGCAGCTTCGCGCAGCTCACGATTCGTTTCGCTTTTGCCGTTACGTAAATTTGTGCGGCGGTCAGCATACCGATGAGCGGGGCGGTGAAATAAATCCAAAGCGTGTCCCACGTGTGCGCCGAGAATGCCGAGCCGAATGTGCGCGCAGCATTCATGCTCATGCCCGATAGCGGTGCTTCGAAGATGATGTAAATAGCGACCAAGATGCCGGCACACAGTCCGGTAAACGTCGCGATGCGTTGATTATTCGAGACGTGCAAAACTATCGACATGAGTATAAACGTGATCGCAACTTCAGCGCCGAACGCGACTATCGATCCGCCCGGACCTGGAACGGTGGCAACATAATTGACCGCCGGATCGGCAAGCAAGCCTCCGAACACAGCGGCAGAAATCAACACGCCCACAACTCCTCCGACAAATTGAGCGATGATGTAGAACAGTGCGTCAAACGGCTTGATTTTACCGAGCCGCAAAAACGTCAAAGTAACGGAAGGATTGAAATGCGCGCCGGACTGCTTGCCCCACGGCGAGTAGATGATGGCGATCGCCGTAAGTCCCATCGCCAGGCCGGTTAAAATGCGCCGCACGAACGGATCGGGAATCGCCTGGTGCACGGGTGAATTGGGATAATCGAGCAGCACGCCAAAACTGCACGCCGAAATCATGAAGAGGCCAAGCTCGGCGGCTTCCATTAAATATTCCGGCCAGTGTTTCTTCAATGCCTCTAACATTCAGATCTCCTTTCTCACTTTTTGAGCTTTAATTCTCCTTTTGGTCGTAAGAATCATCTCAATACTTACATCTTACAAAGCGGACGAGCCGCACCAACAGCATACGGTAATTGGATTTTTTAGTAAGCGGATAAAGCTTTTGCCTTCATCCGTGGGTCTTAATCTATCGGCTGGTGAAAAGTTGAAATTTTATTCTACGCTCGACTCACCCATCCGCATCTCCTCGATCATGTGTAAGGATTGTGCGCGTGAATCGACCAACCGGCAACTTTTCAAATGCAGCGAAACACAACCATCACAATCTCATGAACGAAAAGAAAACAACTCGCATCTTGATTCTCGGCGGCGGCTTTGGCGGTTTGTACACAGCCCGGCATCTGGACAAAACTTTGGCGCGTGATCCGAACGTCGAGGTGACGCTGGTCAACAAGGAGAATTTCTTTCTATTCACGCCCATGCTGCACGAAGTGGCCGCGAGCGATCTTGACATCACACACATCGTCAACCCTATTCGCAAAATGCTCAAGCGCGTGCGTTTCTTTGACGGCGACGTGGAGCGCATCGATCTCGAAAGAAAACGAGTTCTCGTCTCTCACGGTCTCGAAGCCCAAGGGCACGACCACGAGCTTGAGTATGATCATCTCGTACTCAGCCTCGGCTCGATCACCAATTTCTTCAATTTGCCGGGCTTACAAGAACGCGCGCTCACGATGAAGTCGCTGGGTGACGCCATTCACTTGCGCAATCGTCTCATCGAAAATCTCGAAGAAGCGGATTTCGAATGCGCCGTCGGCAGGCGCGATCATTTGCTGACCGTCGTCGTGGCAGGCGGCGGATTTGCCGGCGTCGAAACTATTGCCGGAGTGAACGATTTTTTGCGCGAGGCCATCACATTCTATCCTCATCTCAAGGAAGCACACATTCGCACGGTGCTGATTCATCCCGGCGCGGTGATTTTGCCGGAGTTGGGTGAGCCGCTCGGTCGCTATGCGCAGAAACAGTTGGCGCGGCGCAAAGTCGATATTCGCGTCAACACGCGCGTCAAAGGCATTTCTCATCAAGGAGTGGAACTCAGCGATGGGACAATGATCAAAGCAAACATTTTGGTGTGGACTGCCGGCACCTCACCGAATCCGTTGCTGCAATCGCTGCCCGGCAAAAAGGAAAAAGGCCGGTTGGTGGTAAATGCGCAAATGGAGATGCCGGATTGGCCGGGTGTGTGGGCGCTCGGTGATTGCGCGGTCGTGCCTGATCCGCAAGGCAAACCATACCCGCCCACAGCGCAGCATGCGATTCGTCAAGGCAAAATCCTCGCACAGAACATCACTGCTTCTGTTCGTGGCGGGAAGAAAAAGCCGTTTGTTTTTAAAACCATCGGCCAACTCGCAGCGATTGGCAGGCGCACGGGTGTGGCGCGGATCTTCGGATTCAACTTCTCCGGTTTCCTCGCATGGTGGATGTGGCGCACAATCTATCTCAGCAAGCTGCCGCGCTGGGAGAAAAAATGCCGTGTGGCGCTGGATTGGACACTAGATCTGTTTTTCTCAAAAGATTTGGTTCAGTTTGAAACCTTACGTGCATCCACGGTTTCGCACATGCGTGAGGACACACATCAATACAGCAACGGAAAGATGGAGGCAGCTACTGCCAATCGGGAGGCGTTGCAACACATGTAAAGAGAATTGCACGTTGTAAGTTTCTCGGCGATTCATCGACCAACGTGAGAATTGAATTTCACCTCGAAAAGCGATAGACCAAGGAGAAAACCATGGCCAGAGCAAATCATTACGACGTGATCATCATCGGCAGCGGCGCGGGCGGCGGCACGCTTGCCTATCAGCTCGCGCCCTCCGGCAAAAAGGTTTTGATTTTGGAGCGCGGCAACTACGTGCCACGCGAAAAGGACAATTGGAGCACGCGCGCGGTCAACGTGCAAGCCAAGTACAACACCAAAGAAGAGTGGAAAGACAAGGATGGCAAAGCCTTGCATCCTCACACCAATTATTATGTCGGCGGCAATACCAAGTTTTACGGCGCGGCTTTATTTCGCTTCCGCAAAGAAGATTTTGGAGAGCTGAAGCATCACGGCGGCGTTTCACCAGCGTGGCCGGTTTCCTATGATGAGATGGAGCCATATTACACCAAAGCCGAGCATCTTTATCATGTACACGGCGAACGCGGTGTCGATCCCACCGAACCGTGGGCAAGTGCACCGTATCTTTATCCCAAAGTCAGCCACGAGCCGCGCATTCAAAAGCTGCACGATGATCTCGTCCGACTCGGGCATCAACCGTTTCACGTGCCGCTCGGCATTATGCTGAACGAGCAGGATCGTTTGCGCAGCCATTGCATTCGTTGCGATACGTGCGACGGCCATCCTTGTTTGATTTACGCCAAGGCCGATGCGCAAGTGGTGTGTGTCGATCCCGCGCTCAAGCATCCTAACGTTTCTCTGCTCACGGATGCATACGTCTCTCGCCTCGAAACCAACGCCACGGGACGCGAAGTGACGCAGGTTCACGTCGAGCGCAATGGCGCGAAAGAAACGTATTCGGCAGATGTCGTTGTCGTGTCGTGCGGCGCGATCAACTCCGCCGGGTTGCTGCTGCGTTCTGCAAATGACAAACATCCGCGCGGCCTGGCCAACGGCTCGGACGTGGTGGGTCGGCACTATATGGGCCACATCAACTCTATTGTGCTGGCAATTTCGCAGCATCCCAATTCGTCAATCTTTCAAAAGACGCTCGCACTCAATGATTTTTATTTCAAGTCGAAGGAATGGGATTTCCCCATGGGCCACATTTCGTTCGTCGGCAAGTTGGATGGCACAACGCTTTCCGCCGGCGCGCCGCCATTCGTGCCTGGCCTGACGCTGGACATTATGGCAAAGCACTCACTTGATTTTTGGCTCACCTCGGAAGATCTGCCCGATCCCAGCAATCGCGTGACATTGGATCGCAACGGCAATGTCATGCTGGCTTATTCACCAAACAATGAAGAAGGCCACAAGCGCTTGCAAGCAAAACTCAAAAGCCTGTTGCGGCAAATTGAAGGCATGGAGCATATCATTCCGCTGCAACGCTT
>QEVD01000432.1 GCA_003576975.1 Candidatus Zhuqueibacterota bacterium | reverse complement strand
CACGCCGGAAGCGCCGACCACGGCAATGATCTCGCCGGCGTAAACGCTGAGGTCGATGCCTTTGAGTACTTCCAACGTGCCGGTTGCCGAAGGATAGGACTTGCTCAAGTTCTTCGTGATGATGATGGGTTGCTTAGCGGGCATAGGGTTTACTCGTAACGTATGGCTTGCACGGGATCAAGCTGGGCGGCGCGCAGCGCGGGATAAACCGTCGCGATGAACGATAAGAACATCGCCGCCAAACCCACCGCGATGAAATCAAATGGCCGCATCAAAATCGGCAACGCGCTGATGATGTAAACGTCAGCCGGCAGCGAAAAAAATTGCCATTTGAGCTGGCTCCAACACAATAGATATCCCAACGCCAGGCCGATGGCCGTGCCCACCACGCCGGCCACGATCCCTTGCAGCACAAAAATGCGCATCACACTTTGGTTGCTCGCGCCCATGCTCTTGAGAATGCCGATTTCCTTGGTTTTCTCCAGCACGACCATGATCAAGGTGCTGACGATGTTGAATGCAGCAACGATGATGATCAACGAGAGAATGATGAACGCAATCCACTTTTCGAATTGCATCCATGAAAACAAATTTTTATTGACTTGAAACCAGGTTTCGGTGTTGTAGGGATATTTGAGCCTGGCCTCGATTAACGACGCCACCTCGTCTGCCCGATTCATATCATTCAGCTTAAGCTGCAAGCCCGTGACCTTATTACCCATTTCGAACAGCTTTTGCGCTTCGGGAATGCCGATGAAAGCGCAATTCGAATCGTATTCGAAAATGCCGGTTTCAAAATAACCGGCAACCCGAAACTGCACGGCGCGCGGCATCGCGCCCATGCCGCTCAGGTTCAAACCCGCAGCCGAGAGCAACGTCACTTTGTCGCCCAAGCCGACGACCAGACGATCGGCCAGCGAGTAGCCGAGCAAAATCCCCGGCAACGGCCGTTCGCCTTCTTTTTCAATCATGCCGAGATTGAGCGTGCCGTAGTTGACATTCTTGACGAGATCGGTGACTTGCGATTCACGCTGCGGATCGATGCCCTTGACAATCACGCCTTCTTTCCGATCCTGGCCGTTTGAAAGGATCAACCCTTTGTTGAAAATATAAGGCGAGGCAGCAACAATGTGTGGCACGCCCCGGATTTTTTCGGCGACAGCGCGATAGTCGTCCAGGCCTTTGTCATGAAATGTTTTGACTTTGATGTGAGCATCAAAGCCAATGATGCGCGAGCGCACCTCACTCTCGAAGCCATTCATCACGGACAAAACGATCACCAGCGCCGCCGTACCAATGGCCACGCCGGCAATCGAAATGTATGTAATCAACGAAATGAATTTGACTTGCCGCTTCGAGCGCAAATAGCGCTTCGCGATAAAAAGTTCATAAAACATAATTTCAGATTTAGAAATAAATATTGCCGTCGAACTTCATTTCAACTTGGACTTTTCGATTATTATTTTCAGGAACTCTCCGGCCGCATCTGCGGAAACAGCAGCACATCTCGAATCGAAGGCTGATCCGTCAAGATCATCACCAAACGATCGATGCCCACGCCCAGGCCCGTGGTCGGCGGCATGCCGTATTCCAACGCGCGCAAGAAATCTTCATCAAGCTGCTGTGCTTCGTCATCTCCGGCTTCGAGCAATTTCTTTTGCTCCAAAAAGCGTTCGCGCTGATCGAGAGGATCATTCAATTCCGTGAAAGCATTGCCGACTTCTTTGCCGGCGAGGAACGGCTCGAAACGTTCGACCAGGCCGGGCTTGCTGCGATGGCGTTTTGCCAACGGCGAAAGCGAGACGGGATAATCGGTGATGAAAACTGGCTGAATCAACTTTGGCTCGACTTTTTCGCCGAAAATCGTGTCAATGATTTTGCCTTCGCCCATTGTGGGATCGATATCGACATGCAGCTTTTGCGCGATTTGGCGCAGTTCACTCACACTTTTGCCGAAGAGATTAAAACCCGTCTCTTGCTCAATTGCCTCCAACAACGGCACGCGCGGCCACGGCGGAGTTAGATCAATTTCCTGGCCTTGATAAGTGATCTTGTAGCCGCCGGTCAAATCCTGCACAACTTTACAGAACATCTCCTCCACCAAATTCGCCATGAAATGATAATCCTGATAAGCGATATAGACTTCCATCATGGTGAATTCGGGATTATGAAAACGATCCATGCCCTCGTTGCGAAAATCCTTTGCGAATTCGAACACGCCATCGAAGCCGCCGACAATAAGGCGTTTCAAATAAAGTTCATTGGCGATGCGCAAATACAATTCGATATCAAGCGCGTTGTGATGCGTCGTGAACGGGCGCGCCGAAGCGCCGCCGTACAGCGGTTGCAGGATCGGGGTCTCGACTTCGAGATAACCGCGGCCGGTAAGATATTCGCGCATGCTCGCGATGATGCGGCTGCGCTTGATAAACACCTCGCGCACTTGCGGATTCACCGCCAAATCTGCATAACGCTGGCGATAGCGGAATTCTTTGTCGGCCAGCGCATCATAAACCACACGCTCGCCGTCGGTCACTTTTTCCTTGGCAATCGGCAGCGGGCGCAGGGTTTTCGAGAGCAGCTTGAGCCCGCTGGCTTGCACGGTGATCTCGCCGGTGCGGGTTTTCACGACTTTGCCGGCGACGCCGATAAAGTCGCCGAGATCGAGCAGCGGCACGAGACGGTAATTCTCTTCGCCAATGAGATCTTGCTTGAGATAGAACTGAATGCGGCCGCTGGCATCTTCAATGTGCCCGAAGCTGGCCTTGCCCATCGGGCGCATGGACATAATGCGGCCAGCGATCGTCACCTCTTTTTCGGCGAGCGTATCGAATTTCTGTTTGATTGCTTCCGCCAGATGACTGCGCTGAAATTCATGCGGATAGGGGTCAATGCCCAACGCTTTGATTTGCTCGAATTTTTCGCGCCGTGCGCGTAGAACCGTACTCAAATCTTCCGCGTTCTGTTTATCCGATTCAAGATTGTCTTTTTCTTTGGTATCTTTCATCGATATTGATTTCTCAGTTTTTGACCTCAAGTGGCAACTGGAAATGCCCGGCAACTATTCCAGGAACCGTAATATCTTCGTCCAATTCTTCCCATCGCAAAGCGTACCCGTCAAGGCGAAGCGAGACATCTTTTAACTGCTCATCGCTCGCCTCCTTCAAAATCCGAAAGCGATCAGCCGGAAAGTCGAAGATGCGGCCATCAGTCAATTCAACAAAAATGATTCGGCCTTCCACCCACGCACGTATAGCCGTGGGTTCAATCACAATATCATTTTCAACGAGAGTGGTGCTCATGATATTTTTCCCTATGGTTGGCATCGGAAAAATACCAATATAGTCAATCAATGAATTTCAAAGGCTATTCATACACTCTCGGCACCCGCTTCGACATGCTGCATGTCACTTCATACGGAATCGTCTCTAATTTTTCGCACCAATCATAGATCGTGATCTCTTCCTGGCCTTGTTTGCCGAGCAGAACGACCTCCTCGCCGCGCGCCGCGCCGGAATCATCTCCCAAATCAACGACGATTTGATCCATGCACACGCGCCCGACCACCGGCTTTTTTCGGCCGCGCACCAACACGTGCATGTTATTCGAAAATCGCCGCGAAAAACCATCGGCATAACCCAGCGGAATCGTTGCCAGCAAAGACGGCCTGCCGGTTCGAAAAGTTCTGCCGTAGCTCACATAGAAATTTTCCGGCACCCGCTTGACGTGCAGAATGCGCGAACGCAGCGTCATTGCCGGTTGCAGCGCAATGGATTCCGTTGTTTCCCGGCTGGGATAATAGCCGTACATCATCACGCCGGCGCGCACGAGATTGAAATACGACTCAGGCATATCCAAAATCGCGCCACTGTTGGCGGCATGTGCATACGCAAACGCAACGCCGCATTCTCTCAAACGCTGCACCAGCGCGCGGAAATTCCCGAGTTGCTGACGGGCATAGGTTTTATCGAACTCGTCACTCGTTGCAAAATGGGTATAGATGCCGGCTAATTCCAGGCCGTGAAGTTGCACGAGATGGGCAATGAATTCAAGCGGGTCGCCGATCGCGCCCACGCGTCCCATGCCGGTATCGATTTTCACATGCACCCGCGCAACTTTGCCCAACGCCGTTGCCCGCCTTGCAATCAATTCCGCCAGCTTCGGCTCATAAACCGTCATCATCAAATCATGCGCGAGAAAGGCTTCGATTTGGTCTTCAAACAATCCTCCCAGCACGAGAATCGGCGCGCGCAAACCCTCGCGCCGTAATGCGACGCCTTCTTCGAG
>QEVD01000431.1 GCA_003576975.1 Candidatus Zhuqueibacterota bacterium | reverse complement strand
TTTGTTTCGACTGAATCCGGATGCTCTGAGAGCCCCTCCTGACAATAAATTTTTCCGCAGTTCGGCATTTTTGCCATTATTTCAGATTGGTTAAATCGGGCGCGGATTGTTCGATCATACTCTCATTCACCTCGATGGCTCGAGCAGGGAGAGACGACAATGGGGAACTATCAACTACTTACCTTCATTCTGGCAGCGATCATCATTGGCGTAGCATTTGTGCTCGGCGTAGAAGCATTTCGGGATACTCCGTTTAATCAGCAGGAACAGGAAATTCGTGGAATGCTGCTGGATGCTGCGATGCGTGCGCAGGCCTATTATCGCCGGCCTGTGCAAATGGCACGCTAAGCTGGGCAAAACTCAATCTCAACCCCAACACCCCGATCGCAACTCTTACCATGTCCCATCGGCAACAAAAAAGCGTTTGCCTCACGGGCGTAAGCCTAACCGATCCCGCCGTAATTATTGGCTATAGAGTTTATGCCGATTCACTGGTGGTGCTGCACTGAAGCGTCTGATGGTTTCAGCAACCGCCTCGCAGCGACCGCGCTAAAGACTTTCATTCAAATCTCGCACCTGCCAAAGCTTTGTCCGTTAATCTTTGACGCCGTTTCGGATTTTGATTCATCTCTTGTCCGTTAATGTCTTGGACCGTTTCGCCGGGTAATAAAACTCAATTTCCAAGCGCCGGTTCAGCTTGCGGCCCAGCGGTGATTCATTATCTCCCAAAATAACCATGCTGCCGCTGAGATAGGCTATGCCCATGGGGCGGGCTTCTCCGCGGCCAACGGCGCCATCGAGACGTTCGATAATTTTGTTGTACGATTGTGGATAATGCTCCTTGATGCGCGCCAAAAACGTTTGTTGAAATGCCTGGGCGCGTTGTTGCGAGAGCCGCATGTTTATCTCCTGCGAACCAATGGCGCAGGCATGCCCGGAGAAACGCATGCGCACGTCAGGATCGTTCAACATCTGATCGAGGTAGGGAATCAGCTCGTCCCAATAAAAATCATACAACGGCGCTGTGGCATTAAAGCGCAGCGGCCAGGCGACACGCTGTGCGCGCACCGACGATTCAACGCTGAGATAGGCCTCGGCGGGGGGCGTGTAAAACGTGCGCCCCAGCGAATCGTTCATCAGCAACGTGTAGGCCAAATTTTCCCCCGCCAGCTTTTCCACTTCATCAATGTTTGTCTCGCCGGGCTGCCAGAGAATTTCTTGCGTGAATCCTTGCCGCGACAAGATTTCAAGCTCGAGTTGCTGATGCCTGCCGCCGGCCGTGGTTTGCAGCAAACCGGATTGCAACGGCACGGCGCTGGCGATAGAACTCACGAAAACAACGGGCCGCAATTGCTGCTCAATATCATCGTACGGCACAAGCTGAAAGGCGATGACTTCACCCTCTTTCTCGGTCGATATCTTCACGTAGCGCCGCTCTTCCATGACCCAGCGCGCGTCGTCGGTATTCGCCGGCGTGCGGCGCGGCGGCAAAACTTCTCCCGGCTGTATGACGATTTGATCGGCATTTACGCCAAAGGCGAATAGCGAATCGCGTACAGCAGCAGCGCGGGCATCGGCAAGAGCAACCTGGTGTTCGCCGCTGTTTGGATCGGCAAAGCCTTTGAGATAAATTTTAAGTTGGCGATGGGTTCGCAGACGTTGCGCCACCGTAACCAGCGGAGGCTCAAACAAGTCTTTGTGTAAATACGCCGCTTTAACCGTGCTGCTGTTGGGATCGAAACAGATCTCCGGAACAAGCGGCATTTCATACGTAATTTGCGATTCCGAGATCAAAATGGCGGTATCGCTTGTGGCGAACGCGCCCTTTGGTATCGTATAAAATTCAGCCTCCCGGCGCGTGTGCCGAATGCCGTCCGAAAGTTCGCCCGCGATCATGTGCAATCCCGTTTGGGAGGTGTGCCAGGGAATGGCCAAGGTATCGGCTGCGCCGCTGATCAGCATGGCCAGCGTGGTATCGGCCAGGAGTTTTCTCCCGGCATGCGCCGAAGTATTTGTTTCAGAGGCGGTGGCGAGAGACAATGAATCATAAATTGCCAAGCGAACATTGCGTGCTGCGCCCTTTCCAGTATTGGCAAACGCTATCCGCAAAATGCCTTGGTAATCGCTTTGCGTAATCCATTGATCGTAGTCGAAGGTAATCGAGGTGATTTCAAACTGCGGCGCGGGAATCGTGAAGCGCCAGATATTTCGGCCTGCGGGTCCGGCGGCGCGCACATGTTGATCGGAATCATACGCCAAGACCGACCAAAAATAATCTCCCCCCTCCAGGGTGTTGAGCTGAAAATGTTCACGCGTGAGATTTTCTTTGATCACGAAAGAGGTGTTAGCCATGGCTTGAAAAAAATCGTCGCGGCTGCGCTGCGCCAGCGCTAGCGTTTCCGCCAACTTCAAACTATCACGCTCGACCAGCAGCAAATATTTTGCATCATCATACAAATCGGGGTCGCGTGTCGCTTCCCACTCCAACGCGACGCTATCGGAGCCGATGATCGAACCCGGCGCCGGACTGCGCAAATCAAAACCCTCCGGCCCAACGGGATAATGCGTCACGCTGCCGCGATACGGCCGTGAGAATAAATCGGTTTGTTCCATGGCAGCGAGATCGAGGCGCAGCGTGTTGTTGCGCCCGGGCAGCACGCTGCCGATCGGCGAGGCGCCATCGTCCAGGCGCAAGCTCAGACCCATCGCCACATGGCTTAACAAATCATCGTGAAAATCATAGCCGCCGCGCAGCGACAGCATCTGGCCCCATGAAATCTCCGTGCCGAAACTGAGCGCGCCGCCGCGTTCGGTATGGACGCGGCGATAATCCGCTGCCAGTTGTATCTGCAAACCCTGATGATGCCCGGCATTGAACGCCATGCCGGCGCGCCAGGTGCGCGGCAACGGCGTGCCCGAGGTTTGAAACGTGAGATCGTTGCCGAGATTCGTCACGCCCACACCCGCCGAAATGATGCCGTAATTCAAGAAACGTCCGCTCGATTTCAACAAGCGAAAACGCGCCGAGCGATACAGCAACCCGGCATCGGCCATCCAGGCATCAGCGTCGTATTGCGCGAGCTTGCTGCGGAAATATTTGAGATTGGCTCCGAGCGCAAACATTTTTCCGGCAATGGTAAACGGCTGCGCAAACCCGGCCGTCGCCAGCACATCATTCGCTGAAACCTGCGCCACTGCGCCATCCGAGCTGTCGAAATCCGGCATGCCTTGATAACCCAGTCCGAAGCTCAAATGCGAGCGCCGGCTCCAGGGCGTGCGCAAATGCGTGCCGTAAATCAGCGAAGCGTGATAAGCCTCGGCAATCGTTTTTGAATATGTTGCTGCCCATTGCCATTCCCGGCTGAAACCGGCTGCCCCCGGATTGGCGTAGAGTGTGTGCAATTCATCGATCACGCCCGCGCCAATCCCCGCGAGTCCCTGTTGCCGCGCGCCCGGCACGAGCTTGAGAAAATTGGAACCGGTGAGCGTTTGTGCTTGTGCGTGTGTCTCCGGCGGCGACAGTAACGCTGCGCTCAACACGCCGAGAGCCAGCGCGCGCAAATGGCGGCGCATGCGTGCTGACCGGATTAAATTTTGGTGAAATGGTTTCATCGGACGACGATCACTTTTTTCCAATCGTTAAAATCTTGCGAGTGCAATGTGACGACGTAAACTCCGCTTCCCACTCTGCGGCCGTCTTGCGTGAAGCCGTTCCAGAAATGCGTGTTCCAGCCCGCGCTGAACGGCGCCTGGATGATCTCCGTCACCTTTTGCCCGTTGAGATCCAGCAAGTCCAGGCGCGCCACGCGATTCGAACTGAGTCTGAATTTGATTGCCAGTGGGCCTTGGCGTTCCGCCTCGTAAACGTTGCGGTCGAGCACCAGGGCATTGCCGGCGCGCACCGTCACGTTGGCGCGCGTGCTGGCTGGCCGGCCGAAACGATCAATCGTGCGCAACTCGAATTCGATGCGTTCCTGCTGCGCTTGCGTGAGCAGTTTTGTTTCAGAGAAAGCTGGATGCACATCGTACCAGATTTGCGGGGTCAACGGTGTACCGGCAATAAAGCCATCCGCAAAACTCGAATCAATCGCCCCGGTGACAAAATAAACCCACAAATCCCATTTCTGAATAGCCTGTTCGACCTGCACACGAATAAAGACGCTGTCCCCCACTTGCACCATCGGCGGTGTCGCAGTGATTTGCGGCGGCACAATTGGAGGAGGCGGCTGCGAGATCACCCGCAGCGTGTCGGAGTCAGAATTATTTGCGAAAGTCGTGTCATTGTCGGCAGTGAAATTCGCGAAACTGATAAGCTCTGTCAGAGTCGCAGGCACATTCGCGGCGAGTTGGACATTCACGATTATCGAATCTTGCGCTCCGGCAGCAATCGCCGCGATTTGCCAAATCAACGAATCGCCGCTGATGCTTGAAGTCTGCGAAGATGACAAGAATCTCACTGAATCCGGCAGGATTTGCGCGACGCGAACGTTTTGTGCAGCATTCGCGCCAATGTTGCTGAGCCGAAGGTTGTATGAAAACGCCTCGCCGGTTCGCGCTTCTCCTGCAACTTGTGTTTGCGAGTTTAAAGAAAATGCGAGATCAGTAATTCCGGGCGGAGGCGGCTGTGAGATC
>QEVD01000430.1 GCA_003576975.1 Candidatus Zhuqueibacterota bacterium | reverse complement strand
CGCAAGCTGATTTCGATCATCTGGAAGATCTGGCCGCGGCGAACGAAACGCCGGCAGAACGCGTGCAGCCCATCGCCGGCCCGCTCACCAAATCCGACGAAGCGCGCTTCTCCTCCATTCTCGATGACATTTTCAACGACGAAGTTTTGGAAGATGCGACGGAACGCTACTTTGCTCCGGAGAATGATCGCGCCCGCCCGGCGCCGCCCGTCGAATCATTATCGAGCGAGGATGATTTCGACATTCAGCCGTTGAGCAAGCAAGAGCCGTTGCGCGAACGGGGGGTGAGCGAGCCGGCGCATACGCACGAGCCTGAAAAAAGCCCGGCAATTGAGGCTGATAACTATCAGGCGGAAGAAGAGCCGCCCTCACGGCCCTCGCAGACCATACCGGCGCGTTCAAGTGATTTTGACTTTGATTTTAGTGATGAGCCGCCAGCCGTGACTGCGAACAACGTCGTGCCGCAGGAGGCGATGGAGGAGCTGACGCCCAAATCTGCGCCGGCCCCTAACCGCCGCCGGCCCACCTCTGTGCGCATGATGGAACAATTGGGTGACAGCGTTGCGCCGCCCAGCGCCGAATTGCAGCCGCGCGATAAAATCGTCACCCCCACGCTTGGCGAGATTTATGCGGCGCAAGGGCAATATGCCAAGGCCATCGGCGTGTTTGAATTGTTGAGCAAAAAAGATCCCGCCAACCGGCAATACCGCGACAAAATCGATTACCTGAAAAAGCGCCTGCAAGAGACCCAGAATGCCGGATAGAATCGCGCGCTTGCGGCAGTGTTTGCGCGAGCAGGAGCTTGGCGCAATGATCATCAGTTCGCCCGCCAGCATCCGGTATCTTTTCGGCTTCACCGGATCGAACGCCATCGGGTTGGTTACGTCTGAGCAATGTTTTCTGGTGACGGATTGGCGCTATCGCGATCAATCCCGCGCCGAAGTGCATAACGCCGAGATTTTGATTGCCTACCGCGATCTCTTCGTTCCGCTCAAAGAGAAAAACGCGTTGCCGCCTGGAATCCGCACCGGCTTTGAAGAGCATCATCTCACGTATTACCTGACCACGCAGATTCACAAACATTTTCCTCAAATCAAACTGGCCACCACCGATCGTTTGCTGGTTCAGCTTGCCGTGCCCAAGGAGCCTGGGGAATTGCGTGCGATGCGCGAAGCAGCGCGTCTGGCGTGCATGGTTTGGGAGGAAATTCAACCGTATTTGCATGCGGGTGTGCGCGAAGCCGACCTCGCGGCTGAAATTATTTATCGCGGCCGCAAAGCCGGCTCCGAGGCTGATGCCTTTGAGCCGCTTGTGGCCAGCGGCCCGCGTTCGGCATTGCCGCATGGACGCAGTTCGACGCGGCGCTTGCAGGCAGGCGATATGGTGATTATTGACTACGGCTGCGTGTTCGAAGGCTATGCTTCGGACGTGACGCGCACGATCGCCGTGGGCGAACCCACGGCGCAAATGCGCGAAGTCTATCGCGCCGTTAAAGAAGCCGGAGAACTCGCCTATGCCGCGCTTCGCCCCAACATGAACGCGATCGATCTCGACAAAGTCGCGCGCGAGCATCTCAAAGCGAAGGGCTTTGGCAATCATTTCAATCATGCGCTCGGCCATGGCCTTGGCCTGGACGTTCACATGTTGCCGCGCCTCGGCCCGGAAAGCAAAGATGTGATTCCACCCGGTTGTGTGCTGGCGATTGAGCCGGGCGTCTATCTGCCCGACCTCGGTGGCGTGCGCATTGAAGACGATGTCTTGGTGACCGCAAACGGCGTGGAAGTGTTGACGCCGATAACACGTGAGTTGATTTGCGTCGAATAAAGCGCGATGCCGCCCGATCATCTCGCCATTATCATCGTCACCTATCAAAGCGCCGCGCACATTGGCGCGTGCCTGGCCTCGCTGCCGCAAGCGGAGGCCCGCCGCTCGCTTTCGATTTATCTCATTGACAATGCCTCAACCGATCGTACCATGGAAATCGTTGCACAGGCCGTGCGTCATTTTCCGGCACACCGCGTTCATACCACATTCGTCAACAATCACACCAATCGTGGATTCACCGCTGCCTTGAACCAGGGTTTGGCGGCTGCTCCCGGCGGCGCGCCGGTGTTGTTCTTGAATCCTGATACCATCTTCCCGCCCGCGAGCCTGTCACAACTTCTCGAACAACTCTATGCGCACGATGACACCGGTGTGATTGCGCCACAATTGCACTTTCTGCTAACACGCCTCACCGTCGATGCTCGCCCGGCGAACGCTGTGGCGCCAAGCATATCCGATGAAACGATCCAACCCTCGTGCCGGCGCTTTCCGCAATATGCTGATTTGTTTTTTGAATTCACCGGCCTGTCACGTTTGTTCCCGCGTTCTGGCGTGTGCAATCGCTGGAAGATGGGCGATTTCGATCATCGCTCCTCACGCGCAGTCGATCAACCGCAAGGCGCGTGCCTGCTCGCGCGCCCGGAAGTTGTCAAACAAGTTGGGTCCTGGGATGAACAATTCCCTCTGTTCTTCAGCGATGTCGATTGGTGTCGCCGGGTTTGGCAGGCGGGTTGGAACATTCGTTTCAGCAGCGAGGTCAAAATCTATCACGCGCTCGGCGCCAGCATCAAACAGGCGCGACCAGCCGCGATTTGGAGCTCGCATTTTTCGTTTTGGCGTTATTTTTGGAAGTACCGCCGATCGTTTTGGGAAAATATTTTAATTGTTTCCCTGTGGCCTCTGTTTCTTTTGACTGCTATGGCGCGCATTGGTGCATATTTCCTGCTCTCTCCGTGGCGTAAATTGGCGGGAGTTTCACATTCTTGAATTCAGCAATCAGCTTTATGTTCGTTTTGAGTTCACATGGCTTTTTTCGACGGCGCTGCTGCCTTGTTGCCAGCTTCCTGATGATTCTCGGGGCGGAACGAGAGTCGATTTCTCAAGCGCCTTCATTGGTCGCCTCTTCAGCTCCCCGGGAAATCATTCTTAAAGTGCGGGCCTCCACCTCACTGCAAAAGAAAAGTGGAGACACAATTGCATTCGATTCCGCGAGTCAACTTCATGTTCGCTTGCGCGCCCTGGGAAATTATCGCGCGTTGGCAGCCTTGCCCGAATCCGGCAATGCGGAGATTAATCGATTTGTCTTGCTTCGTTTTGATGATGCTGATGTCGATATGACGACGGCATTGGCTTCCCTTTCTGATTCTCCTGAAATCGAGTATGCGCAATTCAATCACGTGTTGCATTGTGACGGCTTTACGCTAGCAAACAATGCGCCGGTAGATGCTCCCAATGACTCACTTTATTCGCGGCAATGGGCCTTGCAAACCCTGCGTGCGCCGGAAGCCTGGCAAATTAGCTCCGGCACGCCCGAGGTTTTGATTGCAGTGATTGACACCGGCGTGGAGCTGGATCATCCCGATTTGCAGACAAATTTGTGGATCAATGCCGGTGAAGATTTGAACGGCAATGGCAGGGCGGAGCCTGCCGATTACAACAACATTGATGATGACGGCAACGGTTTTATCGATGATGTCATCGGCTGGGATTTCACCGACGCGCCCGGTTTTCCTGATGCGGGCGATCACCTGGATCGTGACAATGATCCCTCTGACGACAACGGCCACGGTACGGCCGTGAGTGGCATCATTGCCGCGCAGGCAAACAATCGCATCGGTATTGCCGGCCTCGCACCGCAATGCCAGGTGATGGCGTTGCGCGCCGGCACCAGTCAGGGTTTGCTGGAAGAAGATGATGTGGCCTCGGCCATTGTATATGCCGTGATGAACGGCGCGGCGGTGATCAACATGAGTTTTGGCGATGTGGTGGTCTCGCCGATGCTGCGCGACGTCATACAATTTGCGCATCGCCGCGGCGTTGTGCTCGTTGCTTCCGCGGGCAACTCGTCAACAGATACACCGCATTATCCCTCCGCTTATGCGGAAACGATTGCCGCGGGCGCAAGCATGCCTGATGATCGTTTGGCCGCGTTCTCGAATTATGGAACAACGCTCGATGTGGTTGCGCCCGGCACAGAAATTTGGACCACAAGCTTGCGAAAATCTTATGCCCAGTTTGGCGGCACTTCGGCCGCAGCCCCGTTCGTCTCCGCTCTTGCGGGACTGCTGCTTTCGCGCTCGCCGGAGTGGAACAATGAGATGATTCGCGCCGCGCTGCAAAACAGTGCCGTGGATTTGGGCGAGCCTGGATGGGATCGTTCCTTCGGCGCCGGTAGAATCGATGCCGCCGCTGCATTGGAGTTGGAACAGCTCTCACGTTGTGAAATTCACGCGCCGGAAATGGATGCCGGTTTCGA
>QEVD01000429.1 GCA_003576975.1 Candidatus Zhuqueibacterota bacterium | reverse complement strand
TTGAACACGTGCGGCGTGCCGTAACCGGAATAGGTGAGGTACACGTTGCGATTGTTCGAGGGATCAAACTCGATGTCCGTGAGAAAACGTTTGGGCAAGTTTGCTCCGGTCACGTTGGCATAAGTCGCCCCGTTGTCCTCGGTTTTATAAATCCGGCGCGAGGTGGCGAACCACATGATGTTGTCGTTGCCCTCCGCAATCGCCACGTTCGTGATCGCCGTATCGATCTCGGTGCTGAGCGCCGTCCAACTATCGCCGCGATTGACGGACTTCAACAAACGATTCGTGCCCAAAATGAGCACGTTGGGATTGTTGGGCGACAGTTCATAGGGCGTGAAAAACGCCGCGTGATCGTAATCGCGTTGCGTGATGCCGTTCGAACCGTCGAAATAGCCAATGAGTTTTTCATCAACAGTCTGGCCGGTCGCGTAATTCATCACCAGGCGCACCATGCCGAGTTGTTGTGTCGAAACGTAAAGGATCGTTGGGTCGGTGTGATCAAAATACGCTTGCCAGCCGTCCGCGCCCACCAGCTCTTCCCACGCATTGGCTTGATCATTGAGAACCATCGGCGTGCCGTTGTCTTGCGTGCCGCCGAGCATGATGCTCGAATTGTTCGGATGAACGGCGAACGTATAAAACTGCGTGACGCCGAGATCGTGGTTGAGCGTTTCCCAACTCGCGCCGAGATCGCGCGAGCGCGCCATGCCGCCGTCGCTGCCGTTGTAAAGCGTGGGCGGATTCGTCGAGTGATCAAACACAAACACGTGATGATCGGCATGCACGTAAGGCAGGTTCTCCGGATTATGTGGCGTGCCCGGCTCGAGCCACATGCTCGCTTGCGACCACGTGGCGCCGCCGTTCGTGGTTTTGTAAATGTCGAGGCCGCCGAGGAACACGGTATTCGGATCAGTGGGATGAACGATGAGCGCGTGCGCATAACTGCCCTGCGCGCCGAGCGCGGTGAAGTTGCCGTTGTTGCGATTGAGTTGGTTGATGGTCATCGGCGTGGCTGCTTGCGTCCAGCTCTGGCCGGCGTCGGTGGTTTTCCAAATGCCGAGCATGGCGCTGTCTTTAAGATTCGCCGTATCGCCTTGCTTCTTTTCATGCGTGAACGAAGCATAAAGGACGTTCGGGTTCGAAGGCGCCATTGCGAGCTTGATGCGGCCATAGCCCATGTTCGGCAAATTCCCATCGGGCAGACCGTTCGTTAAACGAAACCACGTTTGTCCGCCGTTGGTGGATTTCCAAATGCCGCCCCACCTATAAAGCCCGAACGCGGCATAGAGCACGTTGGCGTCGAGCGGATTGACGATCACCTCCGCAGGAATATTATCGCGCGTGTCCTGCGGATCGTGCTCGATGCCTTTTCCCGTGGTGATGTCCTGCCAAGTTTCGCCGCTGTCGGTTGATTTAAAAATGGCATTGCTGCCGGGGTCGGGCACAGTTTCAGCAGGCCAACTAACGTGCGGATAGGTTTTCCGCCCAGCGGCATATACCACATTGGGATTCGCGGGTGAAACAGCAATCGCCAAAATGAACGGCGAATTGAGGCCTTGCGCCACGTGCATGCGTCGCCACGTGTTGCCGCCATCGGTCGTTTTCAAAATGCCGCGGCCCGGCAAGTTATCAAAATAAAAAAGGCCTTCGCCCGTGCCCGCATAAAGCGTGTTCGGATCGCCCGGCTTCATTGCGAGCGAAGAGATGTTGAGCGTGATCAAATCATCCATCGTCGAAAACCAACTCGCGCCCGCGTTCGTGGATTTCCACACACCGCCGGAGACCGAGCCGGCGTAGAGAATGTTGGGATCGTTCGGATGCACCACGAGTCCGCGCAAACGCCCGCCGATGTTGCCCGGCCCGTGATATTCCCAATTCAATTCCGCTGCCGCGGATTTTTTCAAACGCATCGCCAGCTCGGGAATCATGCGCGTGCGCACGTCTTCAATCGCGCGAAGTTCCGCGTCTTGCGGAATGTAGCCCAGGCCATACGCGCGCTGCGCGATGTACCATTCCGCGCCTTTGGCTTTGCGCGCTGCGCCTTTGAGCCGGCCTTGCCCGGAAGGATTGAATTTCGCGATCGTCGTTTGATTATTGTTTGGCGTAGACTTTTTTTCGAAGCCCAACCAGCCGAAGCTGAACAGCAAAGCCGCCAACAACGCATACGCTGCCGCAACACGGGGCTCTCTTTTCACCAAGCGCATAACTTTCCTCGCAAACTTAACGATGAAAACCAAACGTGAATTTCGCCGATCGAACCCGGCACTCTACATGCTTCCGAACTCATTCCCGCAATTTTAGCGACCAACCGAAACGCGCATAAAGCGGCAGCAACGGCGCCGTTTTAAAATCCTGCTCGATGATTTGTCCCGCCTCCAAATAAACGTCCAGCGCGCGGGTGGAATAGCCGCCTTGCAAGCCAAAATAAAAATGGCCGCCGGTTGCGGGCTGATACCAACCATCTTTGATGGCAGGATAAGACTCCTTGAGCAGTTCGGAATTTTTAAAATGGGTGACAATAGCTTTGTCAAAACCGGCATGCGCCGCAACAAACCAGCGAGGAAGGTAGAGGCCGATGGCGCCCGAGAAATCGCTACCGAAATTCAGCAAGCGCACATAATCGGTTTCATACCGGCGAAAGACGCCTTGCGCCTCGACGGAAAAAGCCAGCGACCGCCACTGCCACAACCGGAGCTGCGCTCCCATCTTGGTTTTGAAATCATCCGTGGTGTTGCTGCCGGCAGGGAGAGAAAACTCGGCGTTCAAGATCATCGGCAGGCCGGCTTTAAGATGATAGCCATAACCAACGCCGAGGGTTGCGCCGTACTCGATTCCGGCGTTGACGTCAACCGTGTGTTTCTGCGGGCCGTTCAACGCATTCCAGTTGAGCGTTTGCGCCCCGGCAAGAGCTGCCGCGCCGAGCAACGCCGCGGACATGAAAATGAATGTGACGTTTTTCATCTCAAAGCGACTCCAAGTAAGTTAGCGCCATCGGAAAGAAATAATTCCAGCCGGCCGGAAACGTGAGCAAATCATGCCCGGCGCCGTCAATGCGCTCAAGTTTCACGTTGGGATATGCGGATGATACTTTGCGCGCGTGTTCAAGCCCGTAGGCTTTGTTGCGCTGACTATAGACAAAAAGTATCCTGGTGGTGTATTGCTGAAGGTTCGTGGTCCAGTCCGGCTTCTCCTTCTCGCCCAATTCAAACAACGCCCGATTCACAATCGCGCCGCCGCGCCAGAACGGCAACGCGCCTTCATTCCCCAGCGGGCTGTCCTCGGCCTCATCCGCGAAGGAGAGCAATCCGAACTTGTAATCGAGTATCGCATGCTCGTCTTCGTCGCCGGTAATAAATTGGTCGAGATACACGGCATCATTTAGCGTTTCGCTGGTGAAGCTGAATTGGCGCGTGCGCTTCACGTAATCCAGGATGTCCTGCCAAACAAAACCGCCCGGCTCGGCCAGGATCGCGCCGTCAATTGCAGTGGGATGTTGATTGATATAAGCCGTCGCCAGCATCGCGCCCCACGAATGCCCGAGCAAAATGATCTTTTGCTCCGAAGAAGTTCTGTAATGCGCAATGACGGCGGCCAAATCGTCCAACATCAACTGAATGGAATAGGAGTCTTTGTGCTCGCGTTTTGATAAACCCGAGCCGCGCTGATCGTAAAAGATCACGTAATAACCGCGCCCGGCAAATTGTTTGCAGTTGAGCAAGTAGCGGTAATCCGCGCCCGGCCCGCCGTGCAAGATCACCAGCATTTTGTCCGCAGGATTGCCGAATGCTTCCGCGTGAAACGTGCTGCCGTTGACTGCAATCGCCGGCAAGGATGAATCGTGCTCAACGGTTTTAGGAACGAGGTTGCCTTCTTCATTGATCAGCCATTCGGTTTCGCAGCCCGCCGCGAACAGCCAAAGCGTGAGGGCCGGCAAAAAGATAAACCTTCGCTTCATTTGTTTTGTCTCCTCCAGCCTTCATGGCCGGCATTCACAGGGTTCTTAGCGGGAAACAAGTTTTTTTATGTTGATCGCTGAGATTTTTTCGCGAAACTTGGAGCGTCAAACTTCAAATTGACACTCCACTAAACTAAATGCCCTTTCGCAATTCCTTTATGTTTCGCGGACGCGAGTTTGCCCGTCATTCACAACCGAAACCTCATGCCGGCGGTAAAGTGCAAGCCGTTGAGGGAAACGTCGTTCTCCACCGTCGCGCCGGAGAGGGGATCGGTTAGCTCGACCGTATATTTGCCGATCAAATATCCCACCTCGCCCCAGAAGAACATTTTGTTCGTGTTCGCCAACTCGAGGCCGATGAAGGGCTTGCTCAC
>QEVD01000012.1 GCA_003576975.1 Candidatus Zhuqueibacterota bacterium | reverse complement strand
AAAACCTCGTGAATTAAAAAAACACTTGCAATCTCAATCTTGTTGCGGCGTGTCAAAGGTTCTTGTTGTTGTGGTGGGAAAAGGGGCGTGATTGTCTCACCAACTCCCCGCGGAAGGCGCGTTGCATGAGGTTGTGGAAGAGATCCGGATCAGCGTTGTCTGGCAGCCGGGGATTCAACACCAGGAGTGACAAGCGAATTTCGTTCCCGCACTCAGAACGCCGTGCCCATGCCGCACCTTCGGAGCTGACAAAACGTTGGTACCTTTTTGTCTATAAACATGGCACTCATCTATAGCAAGATGATGGGGTTTGGCATTTCGTGATTTTGCAAAACAATTCGCGGATAATGAAATCAGAAGGTTTTGTCGAAATCCTGAGCGGTTCTTGCCAACAGAAAACAGAAATCCCACCGCAACGTTGGTGGGATTTCTGTTTTCTGAGCGAAAGGTGCGAAGGATTCCGGGGCAGGCCTGCGTCCGGTCTCAAATTTCAACTCGCATCAAACCTTCGCTGGCAGGCCGTGTTGCTGCATTTGTAGTTGCGGCTTCACCGTTACTTGTTGCGGCGGCGAGCCGGGATGCTTCATCAATGCCAGCATGCGCTTGACGGCTTGATATCCGATTTCGGCCTGGGGCTGGCGCACAATCATGACGCCGCTATGTTCGGCCAGCTCGCTGTCACGGAATGCCACGATTGCCACGTCTTGCGGCAGGCGGAGACCCGCGTTTTGCACGGCGCTGAGCGCGCCACGCACCAACGAATCACATGTGACAAACAGCGCGAGCGGCGTGCTCGCCCGGCCCTCCTGAACCTGCTGCGCCAAAAACGTTTTCATGGCGGCATAGCCGGATTGCCAGGCGGAGGCAGCGGCATTTTTCCCGAGCGCCTCGCTTCGAATTACGGTTTGCGCAGACGCGGCGATCCCCGCTTCCTGCAAGGCGTTTTGGCAATCCTGCAAACGCGCTTGCGCCCGCATGTTTTCATAATGTCCGGCAAGCAGGGCGAAGCGGCGATAACCGAGACGCAGCAATTCCTGTGTTGCCAGAGCCGCGCCATATTGATTGTCAACCGTAATCGAATCGAATTGATGATGCTGGCTGTCCACCAACACCAGCGGCAGCCGCCGGCGTTTGCAATCCACCGCCAAAGCGCCGGAGAGCGGCATGGAAACGAGCAGCAGGCCGTCGACGCGGCGTTGTTGCAGCGCGCGCCGCAAAAACGCATCCTTCTTGTTTTGATCATCAACGCCGTAGAGCACCAAATCAAAATTGTGCTGCTCCAGGCCGCGTTGAATACCGCGCAACACCTCCGCGTGCAAGCCGCCATTGAACAGCGGCCCCACCACGCCCACGGCGTTGGTTTTGCGCCGCGCCAGCCCGCGCGCCAGGGCATGCGGCTGATAATCCAACTCACTGATCACCTGCAACACCCGCTCACGCGTGGTCACGGCAGTTAATGGACTGTCATTCAACACACGCGACACCGTGCCGATGCTCACACCTGATTTTCTGGCAACTTCATAGATGGTCGCAGCCATAAGTTGTCCTCACACAATGTAGAATGATCAAGAACACGTTGTTTGCAATAAGCATGCGGGATGCGACTTTCGCACACCGTCACAAATTGATTTAGTCCGCGAGACGGCCAGATGGCTCTCCGGCCTGTTTGTATTCACCGCCGGCCAAACCGCGCCTTCGACAAGCTCAGGCTACGCGACAAGCTCAGGCCGCGCGACTAGCTCGGTCTGCGACAAATCCAGGCTACGACGGCACATCAATGCGGCGAATAAATTTCCTCGCATCCTGCGAGGAAGAGAAAAACAACGACTTCTATAAATCGGCAAACTGATTTTCCAGCAGTGTCGCAATCTCAGCAAAAAACTCCACGCGGCGATCATCCGTGAACGTTTGCAGGTGTTCGCTTTGGCCGGCATCGAGAAATTGCTCGGCATTCGCCAGAAGCGTGGCGCCGAGAAAGGCTTGATAGCGCAGCCTCGGATTGCCGGCTGCGAATGACAGGCGCTGCAATTCGGCGATAAGTTTGGAGTAATCTTCCTGTGGCGCTTTGAGGCGCAGGATGATCGTGTGGAAAATCGCGGATTCAACCACGCCCTCGACCTCGGCGCGCAGGCAATTATTATAATTGCGCAAAACCGTTGACAACTTTCTGGGCTCCTTTACCACGGATGCCGCGCTGCGTTGCGTCGCCTGGCCGTGCAAAGGAAAAAGTCCAAGAAGCACTATCGCCGCAAAAACAAACCGCCAATTGATTTTTTTCACTTCTTACTCCTGTAGCTGGTCCATATTATCTGGTAGATTTTTGGCAAAATAACTCATCGATGTTAAGTCAAAATTAAAATATCAATAATTAATTTAATTTATGTTTTGTCTAAATTTTAAATATGATATAAATTACAACCAATTATCGAAATTATTTAATTAGACATATTCCTTAGCAAACTACTTGCCAAATCTTTAAGAGCAAACGCAATTCTATTAAAAACAAAAATAGGAGTGTCAAAAAATATCTGGTTAGAATATGCCAATGGGTGCCACGGAAAGGCGCTTCCGGCGTCGAATTTCTGTATTAAATTCTGAAAAAATAAGCAAGAGTGGCAGGAGGAAATCTTTGTGGGAGGGGTCGTTTTGTGGCACCCATTCAGAGAGGAAGTTGGTGCCGTCACCTCAAGCAGCCAATTTCTGGGTACGGGGGATTAAGTCGTGTTCGTCTGAAAGATTCGATTCCCGGCGTTATAGTTAACCGTCTTGGAGCAACCAGACAGCGTAGCGCCGATTTTATCGGCCAGCGCCAGAGCTGATTTGCAGCAGATAAGCAACTTCCTCGCCATTTCGTTGAAAAAATTTCTTCACGGTATCCACCGCACTTGCATGAAGGCGCAACGCTTCGTTAAAATCCTCTCGTGGCCAGGCTTGCAGCGTGTATTGCGGCGCATGAAACAGAAACCAATGTTGTTCATCAAAATGCGCCGCAAGCTGTTCGAGCGGCATGCGCCGGTGTGCATAGTAATTGCGCTCGGTTTTGATTTTTCCGGCGCTGAGCGAAAGCAGGTTTTGATTGAAACCCCAGTCCATGCACACCACGGTTTTGCCGGGATGTTCGCGCAGAAAATCAGCCATCGTGTAAATCGCATCACTCCAAACGCCTTTTCCGCCGGTTGTTAGAAGGGCGCGATGATAAGTGAAAACCGGCCAGGCCGAGAGCAACAAGACAATAGCGACGCCAACCACCGCGATTGCGGTTTTCATGCGCAATAAAACAGTCCCAAAACGGCCGGCAACACGTTTCGTGCGCGTGTTTGAAGAAAAGAAATCGTACATGTTCACGAGGGCCGCGGCTGCCAGCGCATGAAGAAACGGATAAAGCAACAGCAATTGCTGCCCGCTTAATTTCGTCGGCGTGAAGCAGGTTTGCACGAAAATCAGAAAGCTGAGCGCAAGCAAGAACGCCAGCGCCGCATCAGCGGTTTGTTTTTTCAGTTTTCTTCGAATTTGTTGCAGCACAACCCCGATGAAAGTTGCGGGAATCAACCATGCCAGCGGCGAGGGGCCCCAATGCCAGGCCATGGTTTGATACGCGCCGTTGCTGTCATACGATTGCGGCAAATAATGTCCGCCGAGCAAATCCGTCAGCATTTGGCAGCGCAGCCAAAAGTTATCAAAGAATTGCAGATTATTCACACCGCCCAATTCTGTTTTCCCAAAATTTTGCGCCATCGGACTGAACGTGCCGCCGCCAGTGGCGAGATTGAAGGCAAGAAAAATGGAGGCGCCGGCAACGGCCGCTGCCATTGCTTTAAAGAATGAAGCTTTATCGCGCCACAACGCGGCCATGCCCGCGAACGCTTCGCGCCATTTTACCAGGGCAACAGCCGGCGCCAACGCAAACACGATCCACAAAAAACTGGCGCGATCGCTGATACCCAATCCCAGCAAGAACAAACCGAGATACAGATAAAGATTTTTTTTATCCTGCCACCATTTGAGCAAAGCCCAGAATCCGCCCATTTTCAAAAGCATCATGGTGCCGATAGCTGCATAATCCTGGCGGCTGTAGAGCACGAAACTCGGGTCGCACGCCAACAGCAGGCAGGTTAAAAATGCCGGGCGATAATCGCGGAATAATCGGCGCAGGAAGAAAAATCCAAAAATGAGCGCGCCGCCGGCAAGCGCGAGGGAAATGCCGCGCACACTTTCAGGTGTCACACCGCACACGGCAAAAACCGGCAAGGCGAGATAAGTACGCAGAAAGCTGGTGTAGTAATTGAACATCAACGGAAAGGGCCGGCCCCAAAGATTGATCGTGGAGGGATCGATCGCAATCGGCTCGCCGCCAAGCTCGCCATAGAGCAAGCGCACGGCCGGCGGCACGTAATAAAGTTCATCGTATTGCAACCCGGGCAGCCGCAAGTTGGGCAAAGCCAGACCCAGCAAGACGAGAACCGGCAACGCCGGCAAGAGAATATTGTGAACAAAATTCGAGCGAGACATCATATGTCAAGCCGCGCTTTTGGCGTGGCTGCGATTAATCTGATTTGATCGATTTCTCAAACACTGTTCCGGCAACGACGAAATGCTGGCGTTCGTGAATCGCCGGAAAGCCGGTTATCCATTTGGTTTCCGCGCCACGCATAGCAGCGACAAGCCCGCAGGAAACGAGAAGCGCCGCAACCAAAATCGCTCGGAGGCAAAAATGGTTTTGAGCGCCGTATTGATTAGCGGACTTGACAACTCGAAATCCGAGCGCGGCGGGCGCGCTTTTGTAGGCACGAGTTTTTTCAGCACCCGCAGAAACGCAATCGGAGGAAAGAGCAAGCTGTTGTAGTAGGAAATACGATCGAGCTGAAGCCCGCTTGCCGCAATGAGATTTGCCAATTGTTTTTTGGTATAGCGCCGGCGATGATGATTGATTTCGTCGTGTTCACTCCATAAAAACATGAATGCCGGCACAGTGATCATCACCAGGCCGCCGGGCTTGAGCCAGCGCAGATAATGCGAGAGCATTCCGCTGTCATCATCAACATGCTCGATGACGTCGAAAAATGTCAGCACGTCATAACGCTTATCCCGCCATTGCGCATCATCGGCGAGAAATACGTCTTCACAACCGCGCTGGCGGCACAAAGCAATGGCTTCCGGCTCACTATCGATGCCATAAACCCGGCCAAAGCGCGCCAGCATCGGCAACATCGCGCCGGTGCCGCAGCCGACATCGATCAAGCAGCGTTGGGCGCCGGAGTGATTCTGTGAGTCAAGCGGGAGAGCCGCGAGGTGTTTATCCAATAGGGCAGCGACGATTTGATTGCGGGCTTGAAACCACCAATGGCTTTCCTGGATTTCGTTAAAGAGGTGGTAATGGCTTTGTTCCATTTTATCCTTCGATCTCTACGATAAGCTGGATTTCGCGCAACACGCCGGCCACCCGAAAGCATTCCGGAAATTCGCCGTCAAACGCGATGGCCTTGCCGCGGGTATGCGCTTCGAACGCGATTTTTTCAGCGCGCTTAGCGCCGCAGCCCAGCGCCTTTTGCAACTGCACAATGACTTCGTCGAAGGTGTGAATATCGTCGTTGAACAGGATCACTTTCCACGGCTCGCCGATGCGCGAGCCGATGTCATCGTCAACAATGGTTTCTTCGTCTGCGTAGGGCGTCGTTAGTCCCAGCCGGATGTCAAGAGCCGGCGCTGCGAACATCGTCTTGTCGATGTTTTGCCAGTTCAGCGCTTGCGACAGATATGCGGCAGGCAAACGCCGTGCGCCAACGGTAAAAAAGTCTATTGGATTTGCCATACAACTCATACGCTTCCAGCTTCTTGCATTAACGCCGCGATGATGCGCCGATTCGCGGTTGAAAAAGCATAATTTTTTAGATCCTTTGGGTGTACCCATTTCCATTGCTGGCAGGTTAACGCTTGCGGCTCGCCGCTGATATAGTCGCAGTGATACACGTGCAGCGTCACACGAAAATGCGAATAGCCATGCTTAACTTGCAAAAAATTTTTGCCCATCACCGTTTCGATCGCCAGGCCCTCGCGCAATCGCAACGGCAATGCTTGCGCATGAGTTTCACCCGGATTGACCCCGCCGCCGGGAAATTCCCATAAACCGCCGAGCAAACCCTCCGGTTTGCGCTGGTCGATAAGCAGGAGATTGTTTTTTCTCACCAGGCCGACGACAATATCGTAATGCGGCAGCACCGGCTTGCGGCGCCGCGCCGGAAGTTGCGCCGGATCACGCAATTGGTTATAGGCACAACAATATTTTTTTGCGGGGCATTCGCTGCATTTGGGGCGCTTGGGGGTACATATTAAAGCTCCCAATTCCATCAGCGCCTGATTCCACACACGCGCGCGGCCCGGGTACAAAAAGGCCTGCGCCAGCTCACGAAAGAGTTGCTTGGCGCGATGATCTTTGGGCGGAAGCGCAATGCGAAACAGGCGGCTGAGCACGCGTTCGACATTGCCATCGACGACGGCATGATCGCGATTGAAAGCGATGCTGGCAACGGCCGCCGCAGTGTACGGCCCGATTCCGGGAATCTGCAGCAATGCCTCATAGTCCCGCGGCAGCCGGCCACGCAAGTTTTCGTGAATATAATTTGCCGCGCGGTGCAAATTGCGCGCGCGCGCATAATAACCCATACCCTCCCACGCCTTCAGCACGTCATCGAGCGGCGCTGCGGCCAGGGTTTCAACCCGGGGGAAACGGCGCAAAAATGGCGCATAATACTCGAGCACTTTGGCGGTTTGGGTTTGCTGCAACATGACTTCCGAAACCCAGATGGCATATGCCCCACGCAGCTTGCGCCAGGGCAAAACACGATGCGCCGCGTGATACCACTGCAGAAGTTTGTTTTGTAACACCCGCTGCCGGGGCCGGGGAATCCTGTTTAAATAAACGCCGGGATTAAAATTCTTGCGAGGCATCGTTGGATTTTTTTGCCGGAGAATTTACACGCAAGCGCTGATAATCGCAATTATAAATTTCGAAAATAAGTTGATACCCACCGGCTAATTTTGTATATTTTCGCGCCTTTAAAATTAGCGGGAATCAAACAGCCATTCCGCCTGCGCAGAATGGCTTTGCTGTATCTTCCAGCGCCACGCCAAAATCAGCAGCTTGTTTATATTTTGTTCGAGGAGTTTATTCATGAAGCAGTACTATTTTACCGAAGCCGGCTACGAAAAATTGCGCAAAGAAATCGAGCGCGTCGAAAAATATCTCAAAAACGACATCGCAAAGGAAATTGCAACTGCACGCGAGCACGGCGATCTGCGTGAAAACGCGGAATATGAGTCCGCCAAAAACAAGCAGGCGAACTTCATGGCCAAGCTCGGCATGCTGCAAGAACGCTTTCAAAACGCGCGCATCATCCGCAAAAATGATTTGCCGGATGGCATCGTCACGCTCGGCAAGATGGTGACGATCGTCGACAAAGCCTCGCAGGAGAAGGAGAATTACATCATTCTCGGCGACGGCGAAACCGACCTGGAAAAAAACATCATCAGCTACCAGTCTCCCATCGCGCAAGCCTTGATGAAGCACAAGGTGGGCGATTCGGTCGAAATCAAATTGCCGCGCCGCACCAAACACGTTGAAATCACCGAGATCACATTCTACGAAGACATGTGACCTGAGCGCTTTCAGGGTTTTCTCGCCCGATCGTTTTGAGAATCTTTTTTGAGCGCGCGCTCCCGCGACGCTCGAAAAAGATTCCCGCAAAGCAACATCCTCGCAGAAACGCTAATTCCTCCTGCCATTCTTCATAAACCTGTCTTCCTTTTCTTTTATCCAGGCCGTCAAATTCTTTGTAACCAAAGCCGCCAGGGAATTCCGTTTTTCATTGAACGGGCTCTCCGCATAAAAAATCTGCAGCGCGTCAATCCCGGCGCAGGGTCTGACAATGACGCATTCGGCCTCGGCGCCCACTCGAATGCCGTCGCTAATGCCGGTCACGTTGCCGGCAAAATTCTCCAACAACCGCCGCATCAACATCGCCTTCAGTTCGTTTGTGCAGGATAACAATTGCTGTTGGCGCAAAGTGGCATCGTCATTGCGCCGCGCCAGCGCGGCCAATCCGGGCAAAAGATATACAAGAACCATTAAGGCATCAGGATAAGATTGCCAGGCAGAAATCGTAATGCTGCCCTGGCCATCAAAGCTCAGCCATGACGGTATTTTCTCCCGGCGAGCAAAATCTACAAAATTCGCCTTGACGCCCGGAACACGAATCATGCGCGGGTCTTCTTCGCGATTGCAGGTTGGCAACATCAGCCAATTAAACAGCAGCTTCACCTCGCCATTAACCTGTTGCCGCAACAACTCTGCAAGCGCGCCATCTGAGATCGTGGTGCGCATACCGGCATCGTTCTTGAAGAAAACCTTCAGCTTCTCGCCGGCGCTATCAATTTCAAAATGCCAACCCTCGGTTTCGACCGGTGATGCGACAACAACGTCTCCGGGCAGCGAATTAATACGGAGCGGCAATTGCAGACGCTCGACGAAACGTTGCAGCAAAGGCTCGATCTTCGCGTTGGCAATACTGACAAACACAGGCGCAGGAGAGTCAACCCGCCCGGGCGGAACGACATTCGCAAGCGCTTGCAGATAGTGTTCATAGGCATAGCGCTCGTCAACGGCTGTTACGCTTCCCTGCCGGCCATGTTCAAGCAGATCGACGAACTCCAATGAACAGGTTTCGAGAGAGGTGAGATCTTCGCCGGAACCAGTCAGCAACGCAACACGCAGGAGATTCGTGTCATCTTCTTTGCCAACATATATGCCGCCAGCATAATTTTTTGAGAAAAGCAGATGCCGTGCGAGCGGCAACGTGCCCCGCTGCAAACAAGCAACGTCACAACCCGCGGCCGTCAGTCCGGCGATAAGCGGGGTAACCAACTCGCGCATGTTTCCGGCATCGGCGGCGCAAAGTAAAATAGGCCTGTGTACCGCCTCGCTGTTGCTGGCAGCGGCAAGCGCTTGCCGTGAGCCGAATGCTTTGCCAAGCCACGTCATGAAATCGGCATTGAAACACATGCCCATCACGCTTCCGCCGTCGACAAAGCCGCGCAAATAGCCGGTGGGCAACACGCGGCGCGTGGGAACAACTTGCCCCGAGGAAACTCGTTGTTTGGGATTGACAACGCCGTGAGCCTGTATGATCGATTGCGCAGCGATTTCAGCGCCTTCACCGATCAAGCTGTTCGGCAACAAGCACGCCGATTCGCCGATGCAGGCATCGTCCATGATAATGGCGGAATCAATGATGGCGCCGGCAAGCACGTTCACATTATCAAGCAGCACGCTGCGCGTGATCTTGGCATTGGCCGCAATCTGGCATCCGCTTTTGATCACGGTTTCGGACAACAACGCGGTGTTGGCAATGCTATTGCTTTCGCCGTAGGCCAGAAACGTGCGTTCGTGGCGATGGCGCGCGGTTTCGTCGCGCGTCAAAAACGCGGCAGGAAGCTGGCCATCCAGAAATTCCAAATTGGCGACGCGCAAATCCTCCGGCGTGCCGACATCGCGCCAGTAGCCGGTGATGGGAAAGCCGTACAGCGGCGCGCCGGCAGCCGCGAGCTGCGGAAAAACGTGTTTCTCAAAATAAATTTGATGATCACTTTCAGGAATGTGATCCACCAATTCCGGTTCGATGAGATACACACCGGCATTTACCCAATCGCTGAACACTTCCGGCCAGGTGGGTTTTTCAAGAAATTGCCGGATGCGGCCGTCGGGCTGGCGGCGCACGATGCCATACGACAACGGCGCCGGTTGCGGATAAAGCGCGAGCGTCGCGAGGCTGCGCTTGCTGCGATGAAAATCGAGCATGGCGCGCACCGGCGCTTCCGCAAGAATGTCCGCGGCATGAACGAGGCAGGTTTCGCGCACATACTCGCGAATGCAGCGCACGCTGCCGGCTGTGCTCAAATCCTTTTCCAGTGCAACGTATTCAAATGAAGCGTCGTACGCCGAGCCGTCGCCAAGCGCGTCGATGAAGGCTTCAGGCTGATAGTGCAGCAGGAAAATAAACTCGCGAATGTTTTGCTTGCGCAGCGCGAAAATGATTCTGGCGATGATGGGAAGATTGCCGATGGGCAATAGCGGCTTGGGGCAGGTTAATGTCAGGGGATGCAAACGCGTCCCCATTCCGCCTGCAAGTAAAATGGCTTTCACGGTGGCTCGTTGTTCGTGTTAGAAGTCCTAAGGCCATGAGGCAATCCGGCAAAACCAACATGCAGAGGGAAGTCATGCTCGATTCTAATTGGAAGAAACGGTTCGCGCTCCTGTTCGATTCCAACCGAAATGGTTTAGTTAAATCCGATTGTCTCGCCGTCCTTTACGAAATCAGTAGTATAGCTTGTTTCAGTACTTTGCGGGTGAATAAAGCAGTTGCAGCCGATCGTCACTTTCGCCGGCACGGTCGCCAGTTTGCCGACCACCGTCAATCCTTCACTGAGATGATCGGGAAAGCGGCGGTTGGGCGTTGTGCGGTCGCCGGCGCCGACTTTGCAATCGTTGCGAAAATGCGAAAGCTTGTCGGCTATCACGAATGACAGGGTCGCGCCAGACTCGATCACGCTGTCGTGCATGATCACGGAGTCGTGTACTGCTGCGCCTTTGCCGATATGCACGCCTGGCGACACGACGCAATTGCGCACCTCGCCTTCGATCACACAGCCCTGCGCGATAAAACTGTTCTCTACGTTCGCGCTTTTGAGAATGCGCGTGGGCGGCCGGTCGCCGGACCGGCCTTCTTCTTCGAGATTGGTGTACACGTTCCAGCGCGAAATATCCAAACCGGAATCCGGTCGCAGCAAATCCATGTTGGCATCCCAGTACGCGTAAAGCGTACCGACGTCACGCCAATAGCCGCTAAACGGAAAGGCGCATACCGTGTGGGTTTTGATGACTTCGGTGATCACATGTTTGCCAAAATCGTGCTCAGGAATCGCGCGCAAACAGTGAAATAGAAAATCAGTGTTGAACACATAGACGCCCATCGAGGCCAGATTGTTTTTTGCCTGTTTGGGCTTTTCTTCCCAGGCCGTGATGCGGTCGCGGGCATCGGTCGTGGCAATGCCGAAATGATGTGTTTGATCCCACGGTACCCGCATCATGGCGATGGTGAGATCGGCATTCCGGGCTTTATGAAAGGCGACCATCTCGCTGTAATCCATGTAGTAAATGTGATCGCCGGAGAGAATCAATACCTGATCCGCATCGAAATTGCGGATGTAGTCGGCATTTTGTCGGATGGCGTCGGCCGTGCCTTTATACCAATCGGAATCCTTTTCGCCGGTACGCGGGGGCAGAATTTTCGCGCCGCGCATACGGCCCATGAAATCCCATGGCTCGCCGCCGCCGATATGTTCCATCAACGAAAGCGGCTTGTATTGCGTGAGCACGCCGACATTGATGATGCCGGAATTCTTGGCATTGCTCAGGGTGAAGTCGATGATGCGATACATGCCGCCGAACGGCACAGCCGGCTTGGCGCGCGCGTGCGCGAGAATGTTCAGCCGGCTGCCGACGCCGCCGGCCAGCAGCATGGCGAGGGTTTTCTTCATGGGAGAAAGGATATGATTTGTTTCATATCGGCAACTCTTGACCAGGCCACAACGCCTAGTTCGCTGGTACCTTAATTTGCAGGAGTAGTTCCTTCGAAATGTCATTCAGACGAATCTTGTGAAGTACTCGATAATTTGCCCGCAACTTCACAAGATCCCTGGATGACATAAAAGGATTGATAAACTTTTTTTTCTTGAATCTGTCTGAGCCAGATGTGTTGTGCATAAATGTCATAGAAAGTTTGTCATTTGATTTTAACGCGGCCCGGGCTACGCCGCCGGTAAAAATCAACCGAAAACTTGCACCACTAAAGCGCTGCCGCCCCAGCTTATCTTAAGAAATCGACACACCCGATTCATACACCTTGTCGTGAAACCGCGACGGCTCCAGCTCCGGATGCACAATGCAATTCGAGCCGATCGTAATGCCCTCGGGTAGAATCGCGCCACGGCCGATCAGCGTAATGCCGCTGCGCAACAAATCCGAGTATTCTTCATTGTGAATTGTGGGATCGCCATTGCCGATCAAACACCCGCGGCCAATCTCCACCTCCGAATCCGTGATAACTTTATGCAACACGCATTCCGGCGCAACTTTGGCGTCAAACATCAAAATGGAATCGTCCACCTGCACATTCTCGCCAATCACCACGCCGGGAAAGAGAATGCTATTCTTCACCGCGCCGTACACGCGGCAGCCGCTGTAGATCAGCGAATTCTCGATCTTCGCTTGCGGCCCGATCAACGCAGGCGGGCGATCGCGCACCGCGCTGTGTTCGAGATTGGTGCGGATTTTCCAGCGCTCAGGCTCGATCATGGGCTTTTCGCCGAGCATATCCATGTTGGTCTGCCAGTATTCATCAATCGTGCGCGTGTAGCCCCAATAGCCCTCATACGCGTAGCCAAATACCCGATAGTTTTTTACGGCAGCGGGGATGATGTCTCGTCCGAATTCATACGTTGTCGGATCGCTCTGCGCGTGTTTAGCAAGAACCTCGGCCAGCACTTTTGCAGAAAAGAGATAGATGGTGAGCGAGGCCCAGCATTCCTGCTCCGGCCAATCCGGAGAAGTTTCGGGTTTTTCGGCATATTCCAGCAAGCGGCCGCCGGGTTTGCCGGTTTCCAGCTCAATGCGGCCGACGCCGAAGCGCGTGGCTTGCGCCTTGTTAATGCGCGTAAACGCCATGGTCAAATCCGCACGATTTTCGAGGTGAAACTCGATTAGCGGATTGTAATTCATCGAATAGATGTGATCCCCGGAGAGCACCAGCACAAGATCGGGGCGGTGAATGCGCAGATAACCGAGGTTTTGATAAACTGCATCGGCATTGCCGCGATACCAGCTCGAAAGTGTTTGTGTTTTAAAGGGCGGCAAAATCGTGACGCTACGATCGCGGCCCACCATCTCCCACGAGGCGCCGTTGCCAATGTGATTGATCAACGAATATGAGCGGTATTGCGAGAGAATCCCGACATTTTCGATGCCGGAGTGCATGAGGTTGCTCATGGGAAAGTCGATGACGCGATACAAACCGCCGAACGGCACGGCCGCTTTGGGCCGGATCAGCGTTAACACCGAAAGCTCGTCGACGCGCCCGCCGGCAAGAATCATCGCAAGTATTTTTCTCATGCCCAACACCCGGGAAGGTTGACCGTCATCGTCTTGCAAACATTCGTTCCATCAGCCAGCCGACGCCGAACACGAGCACGCCGGTAATGGCATATCTAAACTCGGCCTTGAAGGCTTCATCGCCATGCGGATCAGACAAGCCGATGATGATGCCAAAAAATACGATGAACAAACCGAGCATTTGAAAAGCTTTGGCAAAATACCAGAGCGCCTGCTTCAGAATATGCTCCCTTCAAGAGATGCGGTAATATACATTGCTTCGCGCTACGTTGCAACGTTAAGTCACGGCAAAGATCATTTTAATTGAATCTCACTAAACGAGGCGCAAAGCGATGATGAACCTGGCGCGGCACAAAACCCCTCGGAATGACAGCAAACTGCTTGCACCCCTTCCCACTGCCCGGATATTTAACGAGGCTCCAGACAACCTCGACTCGGAATGACAGCAAACTGCTTGCACCCTTTCCCACCCAACGAAAAAGGGGCAAACGGCAAGGGGGATTTTGGAATATTCACCTCTTACCGTTTGCCCCTGGCTTTGCAGCATTTGCTCACGATACGCCGAGCGGTAAAAAGGCGTCGGGGTTGCTCCATTGACCTTGTTCCTCGCGGTAGCGAATACTCGTATCGACGAGTAATTGGCCGTCTTCGGAGATGCCGATTTTCACGCGTTCCAGCGGCCGCGGCGCCGGCCCTTCAAAATTCAGGCCGTCCATAGTAAAGCCGCTGCCGTGACACGGGCATTTGAATTTGGCTTCCGCTTCGAGCCAGCGCGGGGTGCAGCCGAGATGTGTACATTGCGCGAAAATGGCATAGAAACCCTTGTCATTGCGCACAATCCACGTGCGGTAATCTTTCACCCATTTCGTGCTGACGGCGCCGATGGGGTAATCATCCGGCAAGCCGGCTTTAAAAACCGTGGAAGGCTCGAACAACACGCGCGGAAACATATAGCGCAACGAGCCGAGCAACATCATGCCGAGAAAGCTGAAGAACGCCGTCCAGCCTGCGCGCGAGAGAAAATTGCGCCGCGACATCCAGAGGGTTCCGGGAGCGATCGGCTCCGTTAACGTTGATTTTGCTCCAGGTTTTGCTTTAGTGACTTCACCGGCTGCGGGCGGAGCCGCTGCTTTTGCAGGCGCGGCCTTCGCGGGCGCTGCTTTTTTTTCCGCATTTCCCGGTTCCCCGGCAGCAGTTTCTTTTTTTTCTTCGGACACGTTCAGCCTCCTCTAGCTCGAGAGTGTTTAGAATTCTGTCGGATATCGATCCCGCCAACCGGTTCCGCGCAGACGCATGCGCGTCAACCGAAGCGTTTGAGCAGTTACGCTGATTTGCATGAATGGCAATCTTGTCATGCCGTGGAGAACCCGTGAAGTGTTAACACCACGCCGCGTCCTTCACAAGATTCACCGGACTGACATTTCAAGAGGGTACTTCTACAAATTACGGCAACGTCCGCGAACAATGGCGCACGCTGCGCGTTTTTGCTTCAGGCTCTGTGCTCAACACCAGCTTAATCTCTTTGAAGCTCTATCGCGCTAAAAAAAACAAAAAATCTTGGTGTCTCTGGGTCTTCGTGGTAAAATTTGGTTCCGGCTCGTCCGGCTTAGGCTCTTGCAAGTTTGACGCTGCTTTTTTCAGCCAATCTGTGACCAAACCACGCCATGGGAATATAAGCGCCGACTAAATCCAATACTGCAAACCAGGTCGGCGAGGGAAGCATGAAGACATTGGTCAGGCCTCCAAGCAGGAAAAAGACGCCCACGCCTAACGCAAATTTTAATTTATGGCTTGCCGCCAGACGGGAGGCGACATAAGCACCTGCCAACGTACCCAACGCATGAGCCAAAAACGGAAAAATGAAATGCCTAGGCTCAAATAAATGCATTGAAGATTTCAGGCTTTCAAAATTCGTCACATCGACACCGGGAGGGGGCGGGATAACCTTGCCGCTTATCGTGATGAGTCCCATGTTTACCAGGCTGCCAACCACGACTCCGGCGATAACGGCCAATACATTTCTAAGAACTGGATTCATATTCCCTGCCTTTCAGCTTGAAAGCCTTGGTCTCTTTAGAGTGAACTCTTCGCAAAAAAGCAAAGAATTCACACAGAGATGCAAAGCCGCCAACATACGCAAAGAAAAGTTTTGCGGGTTCTTTGCGTCTTCGTCCCGCCTTTGCGGGATGAGTTTTCTCTCTTTGGTTCCGGCTCGTCCGGCTTTGGGGAATTAGGCGCTAACATGTTCTTTGCCAGCGAGGCCGTGCGCCGCGCAAAAACCAGATACCTGCGTGACCTTGACTTGTGCATGCCGCGCCTATCGTTTGCCGTTGCTCAAACTCAGCAGATAATTGCGTAATGCCACGATCTGCTTGTCAGGATCGCCGTCCAACACGTCCGGCGGATACGAATCCGGATAAAACGACGGCATCTTGGTGCCGGGCTGCAGCGCTTGCGGGTCACGAATCCATGCCGCAACCCAGTTCGGATTGAGCCGCTGGCTTGCCATAGCCAAATCCGGCGCCCAACCGTCCGGCGGGCCTTCCGGCTTGATATTGCCCTGCTGATGGCATGAAAAGCAATCGAAGTAATCTTTCGAAACCAGCTTCAGCGCGCCGGCGCGTTGCTCCGCGGTCAGCTCGAACTCAGGCAAATACGTAAAGCCTGGCGCTTCGCCTTCCAGCGATTTGAAATAGTCCACCAAGGTATTGGCTTCTTTATCGCTGAAATTGAAGGTCGGCATACGTGTACGCAGCCAGGGACGAATCTCGCCGGTTTTCGGCTCTTTCAAGAACCGGAAGAACCAATCGCCCTGCACTTTCTGGCCTTGACTGATGAGATCCGGGGGCGCATAAGCCGAAGCGGCAATTTCGTCGATGCCTTCTTTGCCCAGCGCCTGCGTGAGCGAGGGTTTGATGTCCCAGCCTTCGCCTTCAATCAAATGGCAGCCGGTGCAATTGTATTTGCGTACCAACAAGCGTCCGGCATGCACCGCTTCATCCTGGCCGCTCCACTGTTTGACATAACGTTCGCCGATCACGCGGCCATCCCACGAGCGCAGCAAGACGGCCAGCGAAGTGGCATCTTCTTCGGAGAGTTGGTAATTTGGCATGCGCTGAATCACGGCTTCGGTGGCATACAAGCGCGAGTTTTTCAGCTTGCCGGTCGTCCAGCCTTCCCAAGTTTTTTCGACTGCCTTTTTCGCCAGCGCGTCGCCATAAAACAACTCTTCGACCGGCTTGGCGCCAAACTCATTCAACGAGACGGAAACGCGGCCTTCATTTTCCAAGCCGGGAATCACGTGACAGCCATGACAGCCAAAATTCCGCAGCACGGCTTTGCCTTCGTTGATCAAATTTTGATCGGAGAGATCGGGCAGCGCCGCGGTGTAATTTGCCGGCAGCGAGATCTGGCTCTTGAATGTTTCCAAATAAGCGACGATATCTGCGGCTTCTTGATCGCTCAGACGCAAATTCGGCATGCGCGTGGTGGGAGAAAACCTTTTAGGATTCTTGATCCAATCAAACAGCCACTGCGATGAGGCTTTCGCAGCGGCGGCGCTGAGATCCGGCGCCATGTCATAAGGCAGATCGTTCGGGCGCAGTTCGCGATCGCTGTCATCGACCACGTGGCAACCTTTGCAACCCACGGTTTCCACCAGGCCTTCACCGCGTGCCGCGTTGCCGCTGGCCGGCATCGGCGCCGGAGACCAGCCGTTTTTGTTGCTGGCATCGAACAAATAAGCGGTGGCGGCTGCGGCTTCTTCATGCGTATACATCGGGTTCGGCATGCGCGAATGCGGCCGGAACTCACGGTTGTCGCGCAGCCAGCCGTACACGAAACCGGGCTCGAGCTTCTGCGCAATCCGGCTCAAATCCGGGCCGATGCGGTCAAGCGTCTCGTAGCCGCTAATTTCGTGGCAGCCGTAACAGCCGAGATCGAACACCATGCGCTTGGCCTTGTTGAGATTCTCCGCATACTGCAGGCGAAGCTCTTTCGCGTGGCATTTGTTGCAACCAGCCTGTACATATTTGCCGGTCAGCAGCGGATGCAGCCAGAATTTGGCAAAGCCGTGCGCAAATTTCACGTTTTGCAGAGCCGGGCCTTGGCCCTCGTGGCACGGTGTGCAACCGAACCGTTCGACGGGGTGGAGGCGCAGCAGCGTGTCCAGCGAGCTGTGCGTGCGAAAAGGCGTCTCCGCTTCTTCAAAGCCTTTGCGATTGAATGAAACGTGGCAGGTGTGGCAGCGATCAACAGTGCTGATGAAATTGCCGAAATTGCTTTTCACAAACTCCGACATGACGACTTGTTGAATTTTAATGGGGCGCTCGTCGACACGGTCGATGCGGAATTGCAGCTCGTCCCGCTCTTTGGTCAAGGCGGCGAGTTGCCCATGAATATCAGTCATCTGCTGGCGAAAGCCTGCCAGCCGCGCTTGCACGTCGCGTTTTTTCTCCTCAGCGGCATCCCACTTGCTTTTCCATTCCGTATACTCGCCGGTCAGCCTCTCGACATTTTTGCCATGTTTTTCCTGAGCCGGCTCGTCGTTGTGATACTGCGCTTCTTTATAAAGGTAATACTCGGCGTCAGCCTCGCTCTTCGCAAAGCGATATTGTTGCACCGCTTGCTGGATTTCAAGCGCCACTTTGGCGGAATCTTGTAACGCTTGCTGGTATTCCGGGCTTTTCATGCCTGCGCGTGCTTCCTGCAAGCTTGCCAGAAGGCTGGCATACTGATCTTTCGATTCACCGTTGGTGAGCTTTTCGACCTCGGCGTTCAGCTTGGCTTGCAAATCTTCCTTTTCAATGCGATTGAACTCGCGCTGTGTCCGTTGCCAGGGTGAGCGCACCCAGATCATGTCGATGACCGCCCAGAATGTTGCGACAGCGAGCAGCGCGCTGCAAACGAAATAGATGTGGCTGTAATCCCGCTCTTCAATCGGAATATCGGAACGCTTGGCCAACGTCTCCTCCTTGTGAAATGCCCGGCGGATAGCGGCAGCCAACGATGAGAACACGTTTTACCGGTTCACCGTTGGGGGCAAGTTTTTAGAGCATTAATCAGAAAATGTGTGGTATCGTCCAGCCTTTTGGCGCCAAATCGAAACAAGTCCAATAAAACATCACACATTAAACCAGGGCGTCACCCAGATATATTTGATATTGAATCCAATGCGCAAAATGATCTTGATCACCAAACCCATCATCGACAAAAACAAAAACGCATTGACGCTGTAGCGCAGGGGCCCGAGTGTTTTGAGAATTTCGGATTTGTCCTTTTTCCAAAACCAATAGATTGGAATCAGCGCGAAATATCCGCCCACGAGAATAAATCCGAAAATGGCTGCGCCCAACTTGGAGCGGATGCCGAACCATTCATGCAAATCGACGTTCACCATGGCCACAACTTTGTGGGGATCCCACAGTTCCCACGGCGCAAAAAAGTTCCAGCCCGGCCCGCGTAAAAACGTTCCCAAAATGATCAACGAGAGCCACAACACGACGAAGCCGAACAGGAACACGGAGATCGCAAAGGGCCTTTCTTTGAAGGTGTAATAGCCGTTACCCTTTTTGTTGGGGTCGATGTAGGGAATCGCCATCAAGCCGATGATGATCAGCGTCGGCAGCACCACGCCGGCAATCCAGGGATCAAAATAAACCAGCATTTCCTGCAAGCCGAGGAAGTACCACGGCGCTTTGGAAGGATTCGGCGTGCGCGAAGGATTGGCCGGCTCCTCCAGCGGCGCATCGAGCATGATTGCCCACACGGTGAGAATGATCATCATAATTATTGCGGAGAGAAACTCGTTGCGCGCGAGATACGGCCAGGTGTGAATGCGATCCTGTCCTTCCTCTTTCATCTTTCCGAATTCGCCATTGGCGATGCGCAAGTCGTTGCGGCTGGCCTCCCGCCACCACAGCCAGATATAAAATGGAATGATGAACAGCAGCGCTACAATGGGGACATTGTCGGTATTGCTGAGAATGTATTTGAGATTTTCCATGAATATCCAACCTTCTCTGCATGAGACAGCCCTGCGCGGGCCGGCGATTCGAAGCAGCCGGCCGGCAACTCAAAAGGAGATTTTTACGAGAGCGGGGAGAACGCCGGTGTTACAGCGGGCCGGAGATGCCGCCGTCTTTGCGTACGCGCCAAAAATGCACGCCCATAAAAACCGCCGCAAACAGCGGCAGGAAAATGCAATGCAGCACGTAAAAGCGCAGCAGTGTGGGCGGGCCGACTTGCGTGCCGCCCAGCAGCACGAAGCGCACATCGTTGTCCGGCTTCATGCCTAATTCCGGGCCGAACGGGCCTTCGTGACCGAGCAGCGGCGTGGCGCGCGCCATGTTGGTACCCACGGTTACCGCCCAGATGGAAAGCTGATCCCACGGCAGCAAATAACCGGTGAAGGACAGCAAGAGGGTTGTGGTGAGCAAAATAACGCCAACCACCCAATTGAATTCGCGCGGTGGTTTGTAAGAGCCGGTGAGAAAAACGCGGAACATGTGCAGCCATACGGCGATCACCATGCCGTGCGCCGCCCACCGGTGCATGTTGCGCAGGAACATGCCAAAAGGCACGTCGAATTGCAGATACTTCATATCGGCAAAAGCGTACTCGGCGGTGGGGCGATAATAAAACATCAGCAATACGCCGGTGACCGCGGTGACCAAAAACAGCAGGAACGTGATGCCGCCCATGCACCAGGTGAAGCGAATATATGTGCCGTGACGGGGTAGCTTGGTGGGGTGAAGGTGCATCCAGAAATTATCCAGCACCTGTAGAAGACGATTACGCTGCGAGTCTTCGTAATCGTGACGGAACATCGACTTCCAGACTTGGGATTTGAGCAAACTGTCCCGCATCTTGTTGATGACCGCTTGCATGCCCTCTCCTCAGTTGTGGGTTCGGTGCAGCCGGAGTTAATTTTTGAATGGCGCGAATATAAATTAAAAAGTTTTGAATGTCAAGCGGGAAGGGTTGGACAACCGGGATTGGATCGTTGGATGATTGGATTGATAAGATCCATCATCCCATCAATCCACCTATCCGTTATTTTGCTGCAAAACCTCCGGCTGAGCAGATAATCGTCTCTTTACTCACCGCGCCTGCGCCAGCCATTGCTGTTGCATCCAGGATCGCGCTGTCCCGCGGATGGCCCAGCCTGATTTGTGCAACAAGATCGTTACCTCTTTCTCTCTCCAATAATAAAGGCGTTCTCCCAGAATAAGCCGCATGCAATTTGCAGCATTCGGCGGGGCCGAGGTAAACAAAAACATGCCGCCGGACTTGAGCACTCTGCTGACTTCGACCAAAAATTTTTCAGCATCAGCTATATACTCCAACAATCCGATGGCAGTGACAAAATCAAAGGAATGATCGGCAAAGGGCAGGCATTCCGCGCGGGCAAGCGTCTTTCTCGTTGCCGGGGATTGCTGCAGCATGGCAAATGAAGCATCGGCGCATACCTGAATTTCATATTTCGAAAACAACGCAAGCGTGTCACCCGAGCCGCTGCCTAAATCTAAATGACTGACAATGGGGAGATCAATCTGCTGCAGCAACTTGGCAAGTTGCGTGCGCTCTTGCTGAAGCATGAGGCTGAACGGAGGCAGGCGGCGAATGCGGGAATAAAACGGCGCCTTGATGCGCCAGAGGGTCATGATTGGTTATACATTTTTTCATGGTAAAACGGCGCCAGCGCCGCGAACAGTGCCAGCTCAAATGCCTGCTGGCGATTCAGAAAACCGCGACTGAGCACGCCGAACGCGCCGTCGTTGTTGCGCACGTCCTTGCGGCCCGCAAACCGGTCGATGACTTTGGCCAAATCTTCCTTCTGTTCGATCACGGCATGTGACACGGCAGCCGGCACTGGCATACTCATCGAACTGCCATAATGGCCTATGCCCTCGCGCTCCACAAACGCCCAGCTTTGCAAATGCACGCGCTCGATACGTACCGTGCTGAGTATGAACAACCCACCCTCAAGGCCGATGGCAAAATCGACCGGGCCGTACTCACTTTCCACCAACGCACGCGCGGCTTCCGCACGATTGCGCGCGCCGCGTCGAATCTCGTGAATCGATAGCGGCATGCTCGACACCCCGCTATCCACCTCACGCGCGATGTAATTGATTTGCTTCGGCTGGCAACCAAGAAACGGCGCCACCTGACTCATCACCGCGCGCACCGCCTCGACCTTCGGCGGTCGCAGCGATCCGATCGCCACCCGCAACGCCCCGTCGTTCATAATTCAACCCGCTGCAATAATTTTTTGAATTCATCTTCTGCCTGCGCTGCCAGCGCGGCGCGGTCGAGTTTGACGATCTCGCCGTTCTCATAACACACGCGGCCTTCCACCATCGTCAATCTAACGTCGCCGGCGCTGGCGGCGTAGACGATTTGCGCATAAATGTCCGCGGTATTGTTTGGCGTTTGCGGCAATGTGTCGAGTCGCAGCAGCGTCACATCTGCTTTCTTGCCGGCTTCGAGACTGCCGATTTCATCCGCCAATCCCAAACATCGCGCGCCTTCGATCGTGGCCATTGCAACAATCTCCACCGCCGGCAATGCGGTTGGCCCGCGCCGGATTTTTTGAATCAATCCCGCAAGCTGCATTTCCTTAAAGATGTCGAGGCGATTGTTGCACGGCGCGCCGTCCGCGCCCAGGCCGACTTTCACACCCGCCTCCCGCATCTCGATCACCGGCGCCAGGCCGCTGGCGAGTTTCATATTCGAACCAGGGCAATGTGCGATGCTCGTGCCGTCGGCTGCCAGCATTTGCATTTCCTCGTGATGCACCTGCACGCCATGCGCAAAGCAGCAATGCTCGCCCGCAATTCCCAATTCATGAAAAAAAGCAACGCTGCGCCGGTTCTTTTGTTTTAGGAGAATCTCTTCTTCGGCAGCCGTTTCCGCGGCATGGGAATGTACCATGCAACCTTGCGCGATTGCCATCGCGGCCGTCTCGCGCAGCAACGCCTCAGAACAACTGAGTGTGAAGCGCGGCGCATAAGCATAGCGCAAACACCCACCGGCAGCGCCATGCCACTGCTTTTGCAGGCGCTCGCTTTCGCGCAAAGATTGGCGCGTGTCTTCGTGCAAACCGGCCGGCACGTTTTCTCCGCTATCCATCATGCACTTGCCGCCGATGAGACGAAGTCCGCGCGCTTCGGCCTCGGCAAAGACTTCGTCGTAATGATGGACACTGCCCATGTCGAGAATCGTGGTTGTGCCGCCGGCAAGCAACTCGGCAATGCCCAATCTTGCTGAAATGCGCATTGAAGTAGCGTTGTGAGCTGCTTCGAACGGCCAGATTTTCTGCTGCAGCCAATCGAGCAAGCTCAAGTTTTCGGCTTGATTGCGAAACAAAGTTTGGCAGAGGTGAATGTGTGTTTGCACGAACCCCGGCAGCAGAGCGCAGCCATTGGCATCGATCACGCGCACCTGGCCGTCTGGCGCGTTCTCTTTCGCCCGGGTTCGCTCGCTTGCCTTCACGATCTGCGCGATGCGGTCATTTTCCACCAACAAATCGCCGTGAAAAACCTCGCGCCCGGGATTCATGGTGATCAACAGCGCATTTTGGAAGAGGGTTTTTGGCATGTATCTACGATCTCAATGAAGAAAATGCGCAATGCTTAACGTTGGCGCAGATTTACGGAGGGGAGATAAAAACGAACAAGGGTATAAGTTGATTTGTTTGAATTAGTTGATGTTGTTCATGCACTAAAATATTCACTCGTTACCGATCAACATAACGCAACGAAGTTAGAGCCAAAGATCTTCAACCACTGATGAGCACGAATTTTCACGGATTTCATGTTTTAGGCGCATCTGATCCGAGTTTTATCCCTGTGCATCCGTAGCGATTTTTATTTCAACTCTCTAACATTAAAACCGGCTTTGTGGAATTTCGAAGCCGAGCTGCAAGGCAACAACCAGATTGCCCTCGATGGCATCCCGAAGATTATCACGCGCCTCTTCAAAATTATCGCCCTGGGAAAAAAAGCCTGAAACGTTTGGAACGTGAGCAACGATGATACCGTTCTCATCCTTTTCGTACTCTGCCAACTTTAGGGCTTGTTCTACATAAGCGAGAAGCGAAAAGGATTTTATTCTCTTATTGTTCACTTTGTATTCACTGCATGTAGGATCAATGTGAATCTTACCGGAGGTGAAATCCACGGCACCAATGTCTCTGATTTGCCACGCGTAATCCTCGGCCGCCGTGCTCAGGGTGGCGTTCTCCAGAATATCAGCGACAAGCTCGGCAGCACGCAGTATCGCGATGCCATCAGCAAAACGCATAGAAAAACTTAGACGCTTATTCAAAAACATCTCTCACTTCGTCTTAGTATATGTTCCTTTAGTAAGCCCCATTCCAACTAAAATGTTTTGGTTCTTGATCCTAAAGGAAAGATTGAATTCTTCGGGATCGGTTATGACAGTAATAAGTCCATCATCTATTATATATTTGTACGGTTTTACCTTAAAAAGCGATCCAAGCTCAGGTGGGCCTGTTATTATAACAGTATTTTTATCAATAAATTTTATTGCCTTGTATATTGGGCATTGTTCACAAGTATAAGTGCCACTTAAGGCGAATCCTCGTCTTTTTTGAAAGACTCTGATGGAATCTTTTGCTTCATTCGCATACTTTGAAGTAGGATAGATCTTTAAAAAAGCTTCGTAAGCCGAAATCGAGTTTTCTTTTTTTACATTTTGAAAGGCTTTGTCATCCGGAGAAGAGCAATTGTAAATGAATGCGCCACAGAGCGCTGAAACCAATAACAATCGTATCGTTCTCATAACCATCATCCTTGAACTAAAAGTGAGATAGCTTTGTAGATAGTTAGATAAAAATTGTCTGTGCGATAAAGTCTCGATTTGCTATATTCTGCCTTTGTCACAAACCTCGTCTTTAGTCACGCGCACCAAACTTTATTTCTTCATCGCGTACCTGTTGCTAACCACGATCGCCCGCAAACATGACCCGCACACGTGAACGAGGAAATGCACGGTTATACATAGGTCATCATCGCTTGATCGCCCGAATTGCTGCGACTCGTTTTTCTAGAGTCTCTGCTTCATAGTATCGACCGGTTTGTCGATAGAACGCTGCGATCTTCTCCAGAATAGTGGCCACACTAGGATGGTTTGGACCAAAATTTTTCTCCAAAATCGTTAGCGAGCGTTTGTAGAGCGGCTCAGCCTGCGCGTACTGACCTTGAATATTGTATAGCCTAGCTAGATTGCCCAAGCCAGTGGCTACAGAGGGGTGGTCTGGGCCGTGGGTCTTCTCCCAAATAGTCAATGCCCGCTTATAGAGCGGCTCGGCCTGCAAGTACTGGCCTTGAAGTTGGTACAATCCGGCCAAGTTATGCAGGATAGCGGCTATCTGAGGGTGATTCGGGCCTAGAGTTTTTTCCAAAATCGTCAGGGCACGTTTGTAGACGGGCTCAGCCTTTCCATACTGGCCTTGAGTTAGATAAAGCTCCGCGAGATTGTTTAAGCTGATGGCGACATCGGGATGGTCAGGGGAGTAAACCCTTTCTCGAATCGCTAGTGATCGTTCAAAGAGTGGTTCAGCTTGCGCATATTGGCCTTGGTCCTTGTACAACATCGCTAAACTGCCCAAACTAATGGCGATAGCTGGGTGGTCAGGGGCGAGAAGCCTTTCTCGAATCGCCAGCGATCGCGTGTAAAGTGGTTCAGCCTTCATGTAGTGCCCTTGAATTCGGTATAAGTCAGCCAAGTTGTTTAAGGCCGTGGCCACAGAAGTGTGGTGAGGACCCAAGGTCTTATCCAAGATTTCCAGCGACCGCTTGTAGAGCGATTCTGCTTGTGCATACTGGCCTTGATCCTGATACAATGTCGCCAAGTTGGCTAGGCTTGTGCTCAGATCTAGATGGTCTGGACCGAGGATTTTTTCCTTCATTGTAAGTGAACGCTTGAAAAGCGGCTCGGCCTTTTTATATTGGCCTTGGTTATTATATAATAATCCCAGATTATTCAAACTAGTGGCTACGAGAGGATGGTCAGGGCCATATGCCTTCTCCCAAATCGATAGCGAGCGTCTGTAGAGTGGTTCAGATAGCGTGTACTGGCCTTGGTCTCGATAAAGTTCAGCTAAGTTGTTCAGGCTCGTAGCCAGATCAGTGTGATCCGGTCCAAGGGTCTTTTTCAGAATTGCTAGCGACCGCTTATAGAGTGGTTCTGCTTGTGCGTATTGCGCTTGATTATCGTACAGTAACGCTAGGTTGCTCAAGCTTTTGGCTACATCCACGTGGTTTGGACCGAGAGTCTTCTCCCTAATTGCTAACGCCCGCCTGAGGAGCGGGTCAGCTTGCGCATAATGGCCTTGATCGTTATATAACAACCCTAGATTATTCAGAATCGTGGCCATGTGGGGATGGTCTGAATCAAGTGTCTTCTCCCTAATTGCCAATGAGCGTTTGTAGAGTGGTTCCGCTAGTGTGTACTGACCTTGGGTTCGATACAACTCAGCAAGCATATTAAGGCTCGTAGCCACAGATGGGTGGTCTGGCCCGACTGCTTTTTCCGCTATATCAAGTGCCTTCTCCGCTACCGGTATAGCGCGATGGTAGTGCCTCTTCTGGAAGAGCGACATCGCTTCCTCGCTGAGTATCTCCCATTCGATACCTTGTGCACGAATGGAAATTGTTGCGCTAAACAGCAGAAGCAGACCCAAAAACATCATCAATTTTACTTTCATAAATAGTTCCTCCATCTTTTTGATCGGCTGAAAACCCAGACGTTTGTTGACCAAAATTACTCAGGCGAGCCGATAACTGCAACAGGAAAATCCTGTCTTGGGCTACGACGTGTCTACGTGATGGGATTCTGAAAAAGATAAAATAGTGAACAAAATAATTCCAAAATACTCTTGCACGAATACTCATTTTTTATATATTGGTGTACAAAAATTACCATTAAATGAAATGACTTCCACAATTCCCATCATCCACGGCCGCGGCGCCAACCTCAATCCCGCCAATCGTTTTGAGCCGATTGCGCTCGAAATCGATCCGGAGTGGCTGAATGAGGAAGGCCTGCCGGCGCCGCAAACGCAATTCTTTATCGACAGCACGCGCGGCATCATCTCGAAAAGCGACAGCCCAGACCTGGGGCACATGTACAGCCTCAATCCCTATCGCGGCTGCGAGCACGGCTGCATTTATTGTTATGCCCGGCCTTCGCACGAGTATTTCGGCTGGTCATCCGGGTTGGATTTCGAAACCAAAATTCTCGTGAAGCCCGATGCGCCCGAACTGCTCGCGCAAGAATTTGAAAAACGAAGCTGGAAGCCGCAGACCGTCGTGCTTTCAGGAAATACCGATTGCTACCAGCTTGCCGAGCGGCGCTTGCGCATCACGCGCGGCTGCCTGGAAGTGTTTTTGCGCTATCGCAATCCCGTGGGCATCATCACCAAAAATGCGCTGGTGCTGCGCGATTTGGATTTGCTGGCCGAGATGGCCAAGCTGAATCTCGTCGCGGTGACGCTGTCGATCACAACGCTGGATAATCAATTGTGCCGCAAAATGGAGCCGCGCACCTCCGCGCCGGAAAAACGGCTGGAGGCCGTCGAAAAACTTGCGGCGGCGGGCGTACGCGTGGGCGTCAATTTTGCGCCGGTGATTCCCGGCTTGAATGATCACGAAATGGCTGCGGTTCTCGCCGCAGCAGCCGAACGCGGCGCAACCCGGGCCGGCATGGTGATGGTGCGCCTGGCTTATGCCCTCAAAGAGTTGTTCGCGAACTGGCTCGAAACGCATTATCCCGAGCGCGCCGCCAAAGTGCTGAACGCCATCCGCGACGTGCGCAACGGCCAGCTCAACGATCCCCGTTTCGGCACGCGCATGACCGGCGAAGGCGAGCGCGCGGAAATGCTGCACCGCATGTTCGAAGTCTGCTGCAAGAAGCACGGCCTCAATCAAATCCGCCGGCCGTTCTCGACTGAGCATTTTCGCCGGCCCTCGGCGCAGCAGAATCTCTTCGCAACAGAATAAGGATAGTTGGATTGATGGATTGATGGATTATTGGGCTTGCTGTTCCATTGATCCACCAATCCACTAATCCCCAATCCCTCACTCCAATTCTTATGTGAACAATAACCGGAGGTATGTCATCGGCGAGGCCAGCGCTTCTTTCGGCATTTCGTTCGCCATCATGCTCGATATCCATTGCGCCACCTCGACGCTCTTTGCCGCTTTGCCCACCACGAGATTCAGCAGCGGCTTGATGCGGCCGATGCGCTGCAACATGAAACTGGTTTGCAGTTCGTGGCCGATCTCACCCCAAAGCAGATTCGCATACTCCCCCAATCTCTCCGCTGAAAAATTCTGTTCTGCACACGCTGCCGCGGATACTTGCGCGGCCAGATGTCCCGAATAAATTGCATTGCTGATGCCCTCGCCCGAGAACGGATCGATCAAGCCGGCGGCATCGCCCATTCCAGCCGCGAATCGCATCTGTAAGCTGCGCGTGCGCGAATCGTTTCTTAAATGTGGGCGACTCAGTAGCCGCAATGTGGGCCTCGCGCAGATTGATTTTGCGCTTGCGAATCTCGGAATGCAGCATGCCGATGCCGACATTGGCGAGTCCGTCTTCCAGCGGAAAAATCCAGAAATAGCCCGGCAGCACATCTTCCACAAAATGAATTTCAATGTAATCCGTCAACTCGCTGACGCCGCGATAGTAGCCGCGCGTGGCCACACACCAATGCCGCGAATCATGTTCATAAAGATTCATGCCGCGCGCGACGATGGAGTTGAAGCCGTCGGCGCCCAACACGAGATTCGCATGAAATTCCCGCGTCTCGCCCGAATTTTGATCGCGGCCCGAGACGCCAACGGCGCGATCGCCATCCTTGATGATTTGGTCGACGTTGAAATTTTCAATGCAATCCGTCGCATTTTTCTTCGCGGCGCGGAACAATACCTCGTCAAACACCAATCGCCGGCAAACGTAACCGTGCACCTGCTTGTTCGAGCGCGGCGGGGTGAAAGAGATGTCGGCGCTCACGCCGTTGGGCGCGGAAAAGATGATGCCGCGCGCCTTTACTTTCGGCGCAGCTTGCAGATCGCTTTCCAAACCCAGCTCGCGCAAGAAGCGCAAGCCCTTCCCGGAAATGGCGTCCCCGCAGATTTTGTCGCGGGGAAATTTGGCCTTGTCGAGCAGCAACGTCTTCAAACCGTGGCGGACACAATAGAGCGTGGCGGTCGCGCCTGCCGGCCCGCCGCCCACCACGATCACGTCGTACTCTTCCCTGCGTGTGTTCAGAATCGCCTCCTGACTGTGATTGGAAATGCGCGCTTGTGGAATGATCCGCGACGGCGTGGCCGCCGCATTTTGGTTCGCGCGAAATGGTAACAAGAATTATCGAAATCAGCAAGGCCTTTGAAATGGCGCTTGTTTCGGCCTTGGAATGAATGTATTTTGTGGCACAACCGCCGTTTCCCTTATCCGTTTTTTGCCCAAGGAAAAATCGTTTGCAAAATGCCCCAATCTTGATCTCTCTTGCACTTCTCGTGCACGTCCTTTGTAGTCCCGCCCCCTTGTGGGGCGCGATGCCTGAGACAAAGCTTGTATTCGAAGAGCCGCCCACAAGGGGCGGGGACTATGGGAATCCTATTGAAAACGTACAAATGTGCAATTTGCATGAGCCTCCCATTCTGTCATTCAGAAAGAATCTTGTGAAGTTTAGCGTTAGCGCTGAATTATCACAAGATTCCTTCGGAATGACAAATCGGGAGGGGTATCATTTTCAAGCCAACAACCCACTGGCCGCCTCTTCCAATCAGGCTCGCGCCCAAACCGAAATGCGTCGTGGCCCGCTGCATGGCCGCAATCAATTCCCAATTGCGTTGCCATTTTTTTCGTTCTCCGCAGAACCGGCAGCAACGCTGCCGAAATACCAACTTCGTGTTGAACTGTCTTACGATCGCGCCAACACTTTCGTCAAATCCGGCGGTATTGTGGAGAATCTCGACTCGTCTGGCAATCGCAATCCCTTCACGACCGAAACCGTGCAGCGCATTTTGCAGAACAATCCGAATGCCGATGCGTTTTTGATCGATGCCGAAGTCAATCGCTGGACGCTGCGGCTGGAATATGCGCCATTGGAAAAATTCTCATTGGCAGCAGAGCTGCCGGTGTTGCGCTTTGGCGGCCAGTTTATGGATCCGATGATCGAGAGCTTTCATAAAATTTTCGGCTTCCCCGACGGCGATCGCCCAGAATTTTTCCGCCATGATGCCAATGTGTTTTTGTATTTCGATCAGCAGCTTTTCTTTGGAGATAAAAGTGATTTGGCAGGAACCGGGATTGGGGATGTGTCTCTATTTGCGAAACGGCAGATCATCGACGGAAATAAGCTTCGCCCGGTGCTGGCGCTCGCCGCCGGCCTCGAATTACCCACCGGCAACGAGAAAAAACTGCGCGGCAACGGCTCGTTTGATTTTGGTTTCAATCTGTGCGCTTCATGGGCCTGGCAGCGCAACTGGCTGGATTTAAATGTCGGCATCACCAAACCCGGCCGCTGGGAGATTTTGCCAGAACTTGAATTGACGCCGATTTATGCGATGATGTTGAGCTATGAACATTCATTCGGCAAGCGCGTTTCTTTTCTAATTCAAGATCGTCACACCACCAGTCCCCTGCGCGGCGTGACCAGCGAAGGCATTCGCCGCATGGCACATGAAATCACTGCGGGCGTGAAGATCGACGGCAGCCACGGTCTGCGCTGGAGCATTGCGGTGACGGAGAATTATGCCTATTTCAACAGCTCGCCGGATTTGGGGATGCAGGTGGGGGTGGAAATTAAAAAATGATTAGGTCGCACACGGTAGGGACGCCCCGGCGGAGCGTCTCTACCGTCATCAACGAAATGTGACAATGCTAATCACGATTATCTTCGGCGCGACCGTGCTTGCATTGCTGGCGATCATCACCATGCGCCAGTTGGTTCTTGGCAAAAGACTGCGCCATTATCAAGCAGGCGAAGTTGCAAAGAAATTGCGCAGCGCCACCCCGCCGGTTTTGCTCGATGTTCGCACGCTGGCAGAATTTCGCCGCGGCCATATCGCAGGCGCATTACACATTCCCGTGCAAGAACTGGGCAGGCGTTGGAGAGAATTGGAAGGATTTCGCGAGCGCGAGATTGTGGTCTACTGCGCCACCGGACCGCGCAGCGTGAACGCAGTCAATATTCTGCAAAAACGCGGCTTCAATGCCGTCAATCTACGCGGTGGGATGAAGGCGTGGCAGGCAATTCAAAATGAATAATCTTGTCGGAGCATTGCACCGGGACGCCCCGACGATCATATCATTTCCGGCGCTTGGAGAATTCTTCGACGATTTTATCCACTTGTTCGGCAGTCATTCCGCTGGCGCCAAATTTCTGTGTTGCCGGTTCGGGTTGCGTGGAATCGTTTCGGCGAGGCGGCGCAGTAGAGACGTCCCGGCGCGAAACCTCAACCGGAGCCTGGGTTATCCCCAGCACTGTAGAGACGTCCCGCCGGGACGTCTCTACGGCAATCGGGGCCACAGCCGGCATTGACACATGCGCCATGCCTTTGCGTGAAACCTCGGAGGACAACGCCTTTTGATAAGGAAAGGCCTCGCGGCTGCGCGATTCCACAGAAACCGAGGGTCGCCAGGCGCCGGTGTCACGCGGTTTTGCCAGCGGCTTGGTTTCCCACGCCACGCGCTTGATGTTCATCAAATGCACCGGGCCGATGTTGTCGCTGGTGATGTTGCCGCCATAGGAGCCGCAGCCCAGGGTCATGCTGGGATCGAGTTCAGTGGTATATCCCACCGCACCGATGGCCGTGGGCGAATTGACGATGATGCGAAATGCGGGTTTTTATGCCGAGCGTGTGGCCGCGGCCGCCGAAGTTGAGCAGTTCCATGCAGCGATCGCAGCCTTTTTGCCAGCCGTCTTCAACATAAAGCGCGAGCACAGGCGAGAGTTTTTCCATCGAGAGCGGATACTGTTTGCCCACGCCCGCGAGCCGCGCCACCAGCACGCGCGTGTCTTCGGGAATTTTGATTCCCGCTGCTTCGGCAATGCGTTGCGGCGCCTGTCCCACCATCTCTCCGTTAATGCGAAAATCCGGTGTGACCAAAACCTTCGCAACTTTGTCGGCCTCGGCTTCATTCAAGAAATAGGCTTTTTGTTTGTGCAACTCCTCGAGTACGCGATCGGCAACCGGCGCATCAACCACCAGCGCCTGTTCGGACGAGCACAGCGTGCCCCAATCGAACGTCGTGCCTGCCACCGCATCTGCAACCGCTTTCGGAATATCTGCGCTGCGATCGATGTACACCGGCACATTGCCCGGACCCACGCCGTACGCAGGTTTGCCCGCAGAATATGCTGCGCGCACAAGGCCGGTTCCGCCGGTGGCGAGAATCACCGCAGTGTCGCGATGGCGCATCAATTCGTTGGTGCCCTCTTGCGTGGGCAATGACAAGCACAAACACAAATCCGGCGGTGCGCCTGCGCTTTCCACGGCTTTGCGCATCACATGCACCGCCTCTTGCGTGCAATCCTTTGCGCGCGGATGCGGCGACACCACCACGGCATTGCGTGACTTCACACCGATGAGGCATTTAAACATCGCGGTGGAAGTGGGGTTAGTCGTGGGTACAACTGCCGCAACCACGCCCATCGGCTCGGCAATCTCAAGAATCTTTTTCTTGGTGTCTTCGCGAATGACGCCGACCGTCTTAAGGTGCTTGATGCCTTCGTAAAGATCGCGCGTGGAGAATTGATTCTTGATGGTCTTGTCGGCAACCTTGCCGTATCTGGTTTCGTCAACCGCCATGCGAGCGAGACGCTCGCTCGCTTTGAAGCCGGCCTCGGCCATGGCCGCGACCTGCTCTTGCGAGAATTCTTTGAACTTGAGCTGCGCGGCCTTCGCACGGCTGAGCAGGCTGCGCACTTCCTGCAGAGATTGCAGATCTTGATCGAGGAGAGCGGACATGTTAGCTCCTGAAACTTTATTGTCCAAGCAGTGGCCTGCAAAATGACTTTCAAACAAGAGCATCAAAAAGCCGGTGCTTCAATCCGCGGGGGCATTCATCAGCAACGACCAAGCCATGTGCGGACAAGTAACGCTACCAAATCTAACAAAACTCTTTTGAGTTGCAATATGAACTTTAAACAAATGAGATACAATTTGTGCAAGAAAGAATTCGCCCAGTCACGAGCCTAATGCCAATCCCGTCAGCAAATAATGCACGGCCAGATTGGTGAAATTTCCCCAACGTTGTGCGAATGCGCGAATTGTGTCTTCTGATTGAGATTCCCCATTGAAGTAGAAATATTGAATCGCTTTGCGCACGCCGAGATCACCAGCGGCAATGGCATTGCCGCGGCCAAGTCCGCGCGCCAGCAACCAATCGACCGTCCAGCGTCCGACACCGTGCAGCGGCAGGAGTTGTTCGGCAATTTCCTCGTCGGAGAGGTTCTGCAATTTATAAAGATCAAGCCCGCCGGCATGAATCGCCTTGGCCAGGCCGATGATGTATTCGGACTTTTTCTCGGTGAATTGCAGCGCGCGCAATGAGCTAATACGCACGCGTGATAGTTTTTTCGGCGAGGGGAAGGCAAAATAAATTTGCCCGTTGTAGTGCAGTTTCTCGCCGTAACGCCGCACCAGGCGGCTGCGTACCGTAAACGCTGCGCGCTGATCGACGTCACCATCATCTCAAAGAGATCGGCTGCCAGCGTCGGCCGGAAGCCGCGATATTGCTGCGTGAGCCGGCGCAGCACCGGATCGTTTTTGGCAAATGCGTAAAATTCGGCAAGTGGAAATTGCAGGCCGAGAAGGTGGCGGGCGATGCGCTCGGCTTCGGCAAGAACTCGCGGCGACTTGGTTGCCGGAAAAACTTCGCAGCAAACGTGGTTTGCTTGCGCGAAAAGCGTAAGCAAATACAAACGTGAATCGACGACAAACACTTTCTTGAGAACCTTGCCATCATATCGATTTGCCGCATCTTCACCAAACGCATGATAGCGCCGCAACGTGAGCGGCAGATTGAGTTGGTCACCCAAAGGGAAGAGTTTGTATGGCATTTTTCAATATACCTACACCGGACGAACCGGAATCAAAAAGAGAATCGACGAACCACAGAT
>QEVD01000428.1 GCA_003576975.1 Candidatus Zhuqueibacterota bacterium | reverse complement strand
AGCCTCGGAGGAGAGTTGACGGGCATCGCGGTTCTTCATGCCCACAATATACGAATATTTTATTGAAAATTAAAGTATTTTATGCTCCGAGTAGTAACTTCGACAATAGGCTTTAATGTCGCATAAAAATTCTTGTACTGAGAATAAATGAGTATCACAATTGAATATGCAATTTGTTTGTTTTGGTCTGAAGAAGACAAGGCAAGAATTGATGCGGATTCGAGAAGAAACTTCACATCAGGCAGTGACAACTCTCTTCTTTCACTTCCGACATTCAGAGTATTTAATATCTCGTTTCGCACTAAGTCAAAATAAATAGAAATTCGTCCCGAGTCTGTGATTCGTTCGGATAATTCATCATATATTGACTTCTTTTTGTCTGCCATATAGCAACTCCAAAAATTCCTTTCTAAGTTTCTCTACATCCTTAAATGGTATAACAAAAAAGTAGAACCTCTGCCGAATTCCCTTATCCTTTATTAAGGATGTCAAAAGCGGTTTGACTTCCTCTATGTCTTTTCTCAATTCTTCCATTAGTTTTGTATGCAGAGAATCATTATCCGATTTTTTTTCAACTTCACCAAACTTGTTCCAATCATAACCAACAAAGCATGCATTCACTTCAATGAAATCAGGCTTTTTTTCCTTGCTATGGTCTAGAAAGTCAAGTATTGCTTCTCGCAATTCTTCATCATGCATGTCGATGTTTGATTTGATTATTGAAACCTCAAAATCCTTTTTCTCCTTTTGAAATTCGAGTACAGAAGCCAAACAACGCTTGAATGCCTCGTCGCGTTTTTTGTTCAGTTTTGATTCGCAATAGAAAAGACATTTCTTCTCTTGGTAAATTCCAAAGTGAATGCCGTCAGAGCCATTATAGTTTTTTTGCCCAGTAGTTTTCAAGGACATTTTGCTCACAATTTGTGGCGCCTTTAAATAAGATTCCAAAAGAAAATAAAGAGCAACTTCCCCGAATTCTCCCGATTTATTTGGGTCACTTGGGTTGAAAAATTTGTCACGAGCCTCGAATGTCAAACCTGAAATTTCACTAACCGATTTCCCTTCATATCTTTCTTTTGGAAAACAATAATAAATCGAGTGATCTCTTAAGATCTTTAAAAAATCTCCTTCCCTATTCAAACAGTCGTGATACTTAATGAAGTGGAAACTTGCTTCTATTCTATCTGTGATCTTTGTCGTGGCACACACCACTTCTTCTAAAATAGCGCAATAGCTTTCCCTCTTAGAATCAGTTAACGATTCAATGTTCTGATTTTTCATGAGTCGAGATTGATCACAAGTTGACAGATAGTTTTTTGAGAATCGATAATTTTATAAATTCAAAGGCAGAAAATATCCTTTATGCGGTTTTGTTAATCGAATTAATGGATGATTGATCCTTATCGGCGCGGACGGTTCCTATCTACGACCTTGAAAAAGACATTCTGCAAGGTCGCCGGACTAAAGCGAGTTTTCTTCTTGGATTTAGTGGAATATCACCTGAGGCCCCGTTCGGGAGAATTTTGAGTAGCTTTTGCTTTATGTATAAAATTTCTTAAATTATTATTTAATGTAACAAAATTTAGGGATGCAGAATATCCTAATCAAGTAAAGTTTTTGCAATAAGATGGTGTTCCTAGAGAGAAAACCCCGCTCGTCAATCTGCTGACCTCGCCGACGGCCGCGTCGGAATCGGTGGCAGCAAAGATTGGCACAGATGCCAAAGCCGGCCGTCAGCGCATGACAGCCGGGTTGGTCATCAAGGCGAAGGAAGCAGAAGGAAAATTCGACGTGTTCCTGAGCCACAATTCGAAAGACAAGGCGGCGGTGGAAAAGATCGCGAAGCAGTTGCTCAAAGTGGGAATTCGCCCGTGGTTGGACAAATGGAATCTTTCTCCGGGCGATACGATTTCAGTGGCTTTGGAGCAGGCTATCAAAACTATTCCGTGCGCGGCGTTGTGCTTTGGGCCGGCGGATATTGGCAAGTGGCACATCCTGGAAATCCGAGCCTATGTGGAGAAATGGGCGAGTGGAACAGCGCGAATGATTCCTGTGATCTTGCCCAAAGTTGAAGAGACGCCCGAATTGCCGCTTTTTGTTTGCCAAACATTGTGGGTGGATATGCGTGATTGGGAGAAAGATGAAAGTGACAGCTTTTACCGGTTGGTCTGCGGCATCTTGGGCAGAGCGCCGGGTGATTCACCAATGAAGAGATTTGGCGTTCGCGATGTGGTGGAGTGGCAAGGCGCGAGTTGGTAGTTAGGTTTTGCGCGTGGGCAGGGTGTATTAAGTCAAGCTATTTTAAAAATTGTTGATGCTGAGTCAAAGCAACCCTGGATGGTGACCTATGAAAGCAATTGTGTATGAAAGATATGGACCGCCCGAAGTTCTTGAATTGAAGGAGGTGACAAAGCCCACGCCCAAGGACAATGAAGTTCTGATAAAAACATACGCGACAACGGTAACAACCGGGGACTGGAGGGTGCGAAGCCTCAATGTGCCAGTCGGCTTCGGCCTTATCTCGCGTTTAGTGTTTGGAGTCTTGAGACCAAGACAACCTATACTAGGAACAGAGCTCGCCGGGGAAATTGAGTCGGTCGGCAAAGACGTAAGCAAATTCAAAGTCGGAAACCAGGTTTTTGCCTTTAACGGCGCCGGGATGGGTTGTCATGCGGAGTACAAGTGCATGCCAGAAGACGGGCCGGTGGCGCTCAAACCGGCCAATCTTAGCTACGATGAAGCTGCCGCAATATCTTTTGGCGGAACAACGGCGTTGAATTTCTTCAGAAGAGGAAGACTTCAAAGCGGTGAAAAAGTACTCATCAATGGCGCTTCCGGCGGGGTGGGCACGGCTGCGGTGCAGCTTGCCAAGCACTTTGGGGCGGAGGTGACGGGGGTGTGCAGTACCGCGAACGTGGAGTTGGTGAGATCTCTGGGCGCCAATCATGTCATCGATTACACCAAAGAGGATTTCACGCGAAACGGTGAAACCTATGACGTCATTGTCGATATCGCCGGCACGGCTCCGTTCTCTCGCAGCAAAGGCTCACTAAAAGAAAGAGGACGCCTGCTTCTGGTTTTAGGTGGGCTGCCAGACATGCTTCAGATTCCCTGGATCTCCATGACGAGCAGCAAGAGAGTCATCGCCGGGCCGGCCGCCGAACGCGCCGAGGATTTGCGTTTCCTCGCGAAGCTGGCGGAGACGGGAGAATTCAAGCCGGTCATTGGCCGGCGCTATCCGTTCGAGCAGATCGCCGAGGCGCACCGTTATGTTGACACCGGGCACAAGAAGGGAAATGTCGTCATAACTTTGGAACATACATGAAATCCCCACGAGGCTTTTTAGCAGCAATTGTTTTCTTGTCAGCACTTCCCGTGACGATACTTTATCAAAAGCTTTTTGGCAATGGCGCTGAAGTCGTCATTCATTTAGCCCTTGCTGCCGGCTCATTCTTGCTTTCGTTCGCTGTTTTCGATTTCAGCAGGGCGCCCAAATGGATAAATTGGATCGGGTGTATTGCTACAGGTGCGTTAGCTGCGATCTTTCTTTTGCAAGCAATCGGTGAGTATTTGAAAAATGATGCACTGACTTATTTTGTCTATGAGATCCTGGGACAATGGCTAGAAACATTTTTACAGGACTTGTTCTTTGTATTTTGGTGTGTTGCAATTTTGCTAATTGATAGCCGGGGCAAGACGAAAATTTTAGGAGCCATTGCGACGTTAGCAGTCGTGTGCTTGGAGGTATACAAATACAGCCTGGCATATCTCGGCACGTCGCTCAATGTGGAAGCCCCGGGCTTAAAGATTTTGTATCTCCTGCCTTTTGTTTGGATTCTTTTTGAGAGCAAAAAGAGAATTCCACTTGAGCAGAGCATCGCAACAATTTGAATAAAAAAAGCTGTGAGTATCATGCCGCATTGCAACAACGTTCCATTCAGCAATCTCTTGTTCGATTTCACAAGGAGCCACCGTGACAAATGCAAGCTCCAGGACCCATTTATTTGAAAACCTCGTTGCGGTGGCATGTAATGAGGTTTATGTATGTGTAACTCCTCTCTGCGTTTAGATTTTGAAAGGAAAATCATGACTATTCGAATGAAGCTGCCGCTGAATTCCTATTGGGCGCTTTTTCTTTCTTTAGCTCTGGCAATTTTTATCGTCGAACTGGGGGTTTTCAACTCGATTTATTTTGCGCAAAACCCAGGTGTCTTCTCTCTCGCCATCACTCTCGATTTTGCCCTCGGGCATTCCGGCGCTGTATTATTTTTTACTCGTCCGCAAAAAACAAGCGCCGGCCATCACTCTCATTCCGATCATTATTCTATCGTTGATCATTGCCAGTTTCGTCCTGCCCTCGTCTCAGCAAACCTATCTCGATTGGCTCAAAAACCTCATTCCCGTGCTTGAGCTGATCGTTCTGGGGTTTGTCTTCAGCAAAATTCGGAAGATTGCGCACAGCTTTCACGAAGCGAAACGAAGCGAGATTTATGTCACGGACGCCCTCACCGCCAGTGTCAAGCAGGCGCTCGGCAATGTGCCGGGACTTGGATTTATCCTGACGGAATTCTCACTTCTGTACTTTGCTTTTGCCGGCTGGTTCAAGAAGTTTTCAAGCTCCGATCCCGGCTACCTCCCATTTTCGTATCACCGTAGAAGCGGCTATGCCGCCATTGCCGGCGTTGTGCTGCTGGTTTTGATCACGGAAACGACGGCCTTACACCTGCTGTTGCAGCGCTGGAGTGCGCTCGCCGCGTGGATTTTTACCGGGCTTAGCATCTATAGCGCATTCTGGCTGCTCGGGGATTATCACGCCATGCGGCTTCATCCAATTGTTCTCACTCGGGAATTTTTGTATCTTCGCATCGGTTTGCGCTGGCGGGCTGTCATTCCGCTCGCTGAAATTATCGACATTCAAAATTTCAGCCCGCGTGAAAAAAAAGCCGCTGATTACTTGCGCTTAACAGTTTTTGGCGATCCGCGTTTCGTTATTAATTGCAAACAGCAAGTGATGGTATCGGGATTATTTGGCATCAAACGCGAAGTGCGTCAAATCGGTTTAAGCGTTGATGATGAAAAATTATTTCGGGAAGAATTGCGCAAGCGCCTTGCAATGCCTGCTACGATTTAAAGAATTTGGCCAAAAAGTTTAATAGATTCAAAAACAGGCGTTTGATTTTTTGTCATTCTTCAAAAGGAGAGGTACTCATGAGCAGCGTTGACAAAGCAGTAGAAACCCAACTCAAAAACATTCAAACCAAAACCGGCAAAACCCTCGATCAGCTTTACGCGATTATCAAAAAGAGCAAACTGGCGAAGCACGGCGAAATGCGTGACATGTTGAAGAAAGATCTCGGCATGGGCCACGGCGATGCCAACACCGTTGTGCATTTCTATATGAAATCTCTTGAGCCAGCCTCGGCACAAGCGGGCGGCGCTTCTCCGGACGCGGCACTTGACACGATCTATTCCGGCGCAAAAGCGCATTTCCGCCCGATTCATGACAAGTTGATGACGGCGATCAACAAGTTCGGCGAGTTTGAGATTGCGCCTAAGAAAACTTACGTCAGCCTGCGTCGCAAAAAGCAATTCGCCATGATCGGCCCGGCCACCAACACGCGTTTTGAAGTTGGTTTGAACATGAAAGGTGTCAAAGCCACCGCGCGTTTGCTGGCGCTGCCGCCCGGCGGTATGTGCCAATACAAAATCAATCTCACCGATGTTAAAGAGGTTGATAAAGAGTTGATCGACTGGATCAAACAAGCTTATGAGAGCGCGGGTTGAGTTCATCGCGCCTCCTTGCTGAACCAATTCTCCAAAAACTGCTGCCGAGATTTTAATGGAGTAACCCTGATGTGCCGAAACATCAAAACGCTTTACAATTTTGCGCCGCCGGCGACAGATGAAGAGATTCACGCCGCGGCGCTGCAATATGTGCGCAAAATCAGCGGTTTCAACAAGCCCTCGCAGGCGAACGAAGCCGCATTCGAGCATGCTGTTACGCAAGTCACACTGATATCGAAAAGACTGCTGGAATCATTGATTACGACTGCGTCACCGCGAGATCGAGAAGAGGAAGCGCGTAAAGCCCGGGAACGCGCCAAGCTCAGGTTTGGTTAAAGATTGACAAACTTCGTAATTTTAGACAATTATAGAGCCACGGATGGACACGGATTCTCACGGATTTCGTGTTTGAGCTTCATCCGTGTTGATCAGTGTCAATCCGTGGCTACAAAAATCTCCTCCCCCAAATCCGGCGAAAGAAAATTGTGAAATTGTCAGTGATTCTTTTTATTTTCAGCAAAATTTCTACCGCTGCCTCGCTATCGCAAAGAATATCAGGTGTTGTTCTCACGCATGTAATCCTGATTGAGCATCGATCAACATGAGCATGAAACACCTGCAACGCGTGCGGCGCATTTGCACGGCTTTGCCCGAGGTCACCGAAAAGCTTTCTCACGGTGAACCGACTTTTTTCGTGCGGAAGAAAGTTTTTTGCATGTTCGCCAACAATCATCACAATGATGGGCATATTGCGGTGTGGCTGCCGGCGCCGTTCGGCATGCAAGAATTGTTGATCGCCAACGCGCCGGAGAAATTTTTCAAGCCGCCTTATGTCGGCGTGCGCGGCTGGATCGGCGTGGAGCTTGCCCGCGTGAGCGATGCCGAATTGACATTTCATGTGCGTGAGGCCTGGCGGCAAGTCGCGCCCAAAACCTTGCAGGTCATGCTCAGAGCGGAGTCAGATAAAACCAAAAAGCGATGATGATGGCATTATGAAAAATTTCGCAGAAGTGTTGCGCGGCTATGTCGGCAAGAAAGGTGAGTTGCATACGCGCGATGGCATGTACCATTTCATTGTGAAAAAATCGGGGACTGGCAGCGTCAAGCTCGTTGATGCCGGCGCCGATTATGCCGAGTTCGCGCTGGAGAAGGGCTATCGCTTCATCCACGTCAGCCGGCTGATTTTGGAAGTGGAATAGTGCAGCAAAAAATCGCAACGCTTTAGATCAGCGCCCGGGCGCTAACCCATAAAAGGAGTTTTTGTTCATGATCAATGTACAACCGCCCAGCGGCACACGCGATTTTCTCGCCGTGGATTTGCGCAAGCGCCAGCAAGTGATGCGCGTGATTCAGGACGTTTATGAGTCGTTCGGCTTTGAGCCGCTGGAAACACCATCATTTGAGAATCTCTCCACGCTGCTGGGCAAATATGGCGAAGAAGGCGATCAGCTCTTGTTTCGCATTCTCCGGCGCGGGGAGAAATTGCAGGAGGCGCTGGCCGCTCAAAAGCTAACACAAAACGATTTGAGCGACATGGCGTTGCGCTATGATCTCACCGTGCCGCTGGCGCGCGTGATGGCGCGTTATCGCAGCCAATTGCCGAAATTTTACAAACGCTATCAAATTCAGCCGGTATGGCGCGCCGACCGGCCGGCCAAGGGCCGTTTTCGTGAATTCATGCAATGCGATGTGGATGTGTGCGGCAGCACTTCGCTGGTGGTGGAAGCCGAAGTTTTGACGGCAGCCTGCACGGTGTTGGATCGTTTGCAATTCGATAATTACAAAATCAGCCTCAATCATCGCGAAGTGTTGCGCGGCTTAATCGAAGCCGCGGGCGTTGCCGCGGAATTGGAAGCGACCGCATTGGTGGCCGTGGACAAACTCGATAAAATTGGGCAATCCGGTGTGATAGATGAGTTGGTACAACGTGGCATTGCAACGGCCTCCGCGCAGAAATTACTGCAACTGCTGGAACAAACGCTTGCAACTTCAGATAATCAAGCCCGCCTAACATTCTTACGCGAACAAATGCATCGGCCCTCGGCGCTGACCGGTCTGGAAGATTTGCGCACGATTCTGGACTTGTGCCGCGACACCGCTGCCGGTCCTCGTTTGGAGATCAACCCAAGCCTGGCGCGCGGCTTGTCTTATTATACCGGCGCAATTTTCGAAGTGATCGTGCCCGGGGTTTCAGGTTCGTTGGGCGGCGGGGGACGCTATGACGGTCTGGTCGGCATGTTTGCCGGACAGGAGATTCCGGCATGCGGTTTTTCGCTGGGCTTGGAAAGAATCTTGTTGTTGCTGGATGAGCAGGGCAAATTCAAAGATGCGGCAAGCACGGTTCAAATCATGTTTGCAAACTTTGCTGAAACGCAGGCTGAAATTCTGGCGCTGGCGAATCGCCTCCGCAACGCCGGCATCACCTGCGATGTTTATCCTGAACCGGCAGGCTTAAAGCAGCAATTCAATTACGCAGCAGCGCGGCAGGCGCAATACGTTGCCTTTTTCGGCGAACGCGAGAAGGAAGCCGGGCAACTGCGCTTGAAACGCCAATCAGACGGTGTGGAGCTGAGTCTTGCGGCAACGAATTTGGAGAATGAATTGCAGAAGCTGGCATTGATCTAAAAAAATCCACC
>QEVD01000427.1 GCA_003576975.1 Candidatus Zhuqueibacterota bacterium | reverse complement strand
CTTTACGGCTTTGCGTGAGGCTTTCTGAGCCTGCTGGGCGGCATTATCCCAAAACAACTTTTTGATTGCGAGAAAACAAATGAGACTCACCTCCTGGGATTGGTTTATTGCAGTTGCCTATGTTGTGATTGCACTCATCGTGGGAGTCGCGGCGACCAAACGCATCAAGAGTGCCGCGGATTTTCTGGTTGCCGGGCGGCAGATTCGTTTTCATCTCGGCGTCGCCTCGCTGGTGGCAACCGAGCTGGGGTTGGTGACGGTGATGTATTTCGCCGAGCAGGGGTTTCGTTTCGGCTTTGCAGCCTTTATCATCGGCGTGATTTGGTCGGCAGCCTATCTGCTGGTCGGCAGCACCGGTTTCGTGGTGGAACGTGTGCGCCGGCTCGAAATCATGACTATTACCGAATATTTTGAATTGCGTTACAGCCGGGGGGTGAGGGTTTTGGGCGCGCTGTTGCTGGTCGTTGCCGGCGTGTTGAGCCTGGGCGTCTTCTTGAAGTTGAGCACGGTTTTTATGGTGCAATTTCTCAATATTCCGGAGACGTATATCCATTTGACCATGACGCTGTTGGTGGCCGTGGTCGTCGTTTACACGGTTTTGGGAGGCATGGTTTCGGTGGTGGTGACAGACTTCATTCAGTTTCTGCTGCTGGCCGCCGGCATGGTAATCACCACCTTTTTCGTTTTCGATCAACATGGCTTTCTCGGGATGTTCGATCAGGCCGAACGCCTTTATGGTCGAGAGGCATTCAGCCCGATCTCCCATCCGGAGTACGGCTGGTCGTTCATCGCCTATTGGTCGGTGTTTGCGATTTCCGGTTGCATCCTCTGGCAGCCAGTGGCGCAGCGCGTGCTGGCGGCGCAAAAGCCGGAGTTGAACAAGGCCATTTTCAAGGCAACTAGCTTGATGTTTCTGGGCCGCGCTTTTTTGCCGATTGTTTGGGGCATTGGCGCGGCGATTTATTTGGGCGCACAGGCCGAGGCCACGGCTGGCATGCCGAAATTTCTCTCTGAGATTCTTCCCGTCGGCATGCTGGGATTTTTTCTCGCCGGCATGTTTGCCGCGTCGATGTCAACCGATTCCAGTTACATGCTGGCCTGGAGCAGCGTCATTGTGCAAGACATTGTTGGCCCCTGGCGGAGAAACGGCATTTCGGACAAAAGCCGGATTTTTCTGGCGCGATTGTTCGTTTGCCTCATCGGCGCGCTGATGTTGTTTTTCGGCATCTGGCATGAGCTTAAAGATACGGCTTTTCGCTACCTGCTGGATGTGACTACCATTTATTATGCCGGCGGCCTTGCAGTTCTAGTGGCGGGATTGTACTGGAAACGCGCGAACACGCCCGGCGCTTATCTGGCCTTTATTTTCGGCGCAATCCTTCCCGTCGCGTATGTGATCGAAGATATGACGATCTCACCGCAAGCCGGAGAGTCTGCCGGATTCGTCAGCAATATATTGTCGCCCAACATGCGCGGCGTGTTGAGTTTTGCATTGGGATTTGTGGGAATCGGGTTGGGTTCGCTGTTGCCGTTTGGCCGTTCCAGCAATCAAAAACGGGCGTAACATCGCGATTGCGGATTGTGAAAATGTTAAGGCTGGGGCCTACGCCAGTCTTCAGACAAGCTGAAAACTGAAACTCTTGCGGGCGCTATATAAAAAAAATTTCTCCAGCGAATAGAAATAACCCAACTGATAAAAGCTTTTCATCCGTTGCGCTGTTTCTATCAGTTGGGATTTTTTGGAATAATTCTAATCAACCGAAAGGCCCAAGATGGACATGTGGAAACTGATTTGGATGGCGGTGTTGATTCTCGGCATCGCCGGTTTTGCTTATATCGTGTTGAAAGTTTCGTTGCGGGGATTCTCGGAAGCCCGGGGTTTGCTCAAGGAAACGGCGGAGATGAAAGAGACGACGGAATAAATTCTGCGCGATTCTCCGCAACGCTTTGAGAAAGCGCCCTCAACGCCGCAAAAACTATCCTTTGCAATAGTTGCAGCCGCAATCTGAACGTTTTATTTTAGCCCTCGCATAAACTGTTGCCGGGCTTCAAACAGCCGTTTGGACCATCACAAGACATAAACCCGCAATGAACTATCGCAACCTTCTGATCTTGACTCTCAGCCAATCCCTGGGATTTTGCGCTGCGCCTCTCATCATTTTTGCCGGCGGCGTTACGGGCACAACGCTGGCGCCCTCGCCGGCCTGGGCGACTTTGCCCATTGCCGCCATGGTCGTCGGCGTTGCACTCTCAACTGTTCCAGCCGCTCTGGTCATGAAGAAGATCGGCCGCCGGTGGGGCTTCATTGCCGCCTCTTTGCTGGCCGCGATTGCCGCGCTGGCCGCGGCGCATGCCATTGGCGTCAAGAGTTTTTCTCTCTTTTGCGGCGCCATCCTGTTAATCGGCGCTAATCTTGCCTTCATTCAACAATATCGTTTTGCGGCGGCAGAGAGTGTTGACGTGCAACACGTCAGCAAAGCGATATCATTCGTTCTGCTCGGCGGCATCGCGGCGGGCTTCCTCGGGCCCGAGCTTGCCAAACGCACCAAAAACGTGCTGGCTCATGGCGACTACGCCGGCTCTTTTGCCTGTCTCGCTGTTCTTTACCTCATCGTGGCCGGCCTGCTCTTTTTTCTGCGCGAGCCGCGCGCCCAAAGTGAAACCACAACCGGCCGCGGCCGCCCGCTGCGCGAAGTCATCACCCAACCCGGTTATCTCATTGCCGTGCTGGGCGGCATGGTGGCCTACGGCGTGATGAGCTTCATCATGACGGCCACGCCGATCAGCATGCACGTCATTGACGGGCATTCGCTGGACACCACCGCGGGCGTGATTCAAAGCCATGTGGTCGCGATGTATTTGCCCGCGCTGTTTACCGGCGCTCTCATTGCGCGATGGGGCGCTGCGCGCGTGATGGTGATGGGCTTGTGCGCCACAGTTGCGTGTGTGTTGTTCGCGCTCTCCGGGCACCAGTCATGGATTTATTGGATGGCATTGGTGCTGCTGGGCGTGGGCTGGAATTTTCAATTCTTGGGCGCTACGGTCATGCTCACGGCGAATTACCGGCCGGAGGAACGGTTCAAAGCCCAGGCCGTGAATGATCTCGTGATCTTTGGCACACAGGCCCTGATGTCACTCTCCGCAGGCGCGGTTATCCACCGCGCGAATTGGGAAATCCTGAACCTTATCACGCTGCCGTTCCTGATCGCTGTGTTGCTCACGATACTGCTCCTGCGGCGCTACTTCGTGCGCGCCGCCTGACCGCGAGCCGCGCCGGCGGCGGTTCAAACCTATAAGGCGTCAATGGGATTGCTGGCTTGTATCTGGTCGATTCGCTCAACTAACGCGAATGGGAAGTTCTGAAACTTATTGCCAACGGCTTATACAACGCCGAAATTGTTCGCAAGCTTTTTGTGGCCACCAGCAAGGTGAGACGGCATATCAACAACATCTACACCAAGCTGGATGCCCACAGCCGAGCGCAGGCAGTGGCGAAGGGGAAGGAGTTGAAGGTGTTGGGAGGTTGATTTCTAACTGAAGTACAACATTCCTTTGTGCCAATTAACACCGATCAAACCAAATGCGGCCAGGTTCTGGACATGGATTACGGCCGTCACGAGTTAACATTTCTGTGCGCGCGTTGAGAAAGTGGGTCGAGGCAGCCCAGATCACTAGTGGCCGGTCGTTTCGGCACATCAAGAAAGGTGGACAGTTCGAGCACTTGCGGGAGAAGTTGAATGGCTGCGCTCTGTTTTATATTTTGAAACGCTATATTGAGCAAGCCGAGCTTACGGGAAAAAATGCCCTCGCATTGTTTCCGCGCGATTTTTACCGCTCTCTTCTCCTCCAACGGGGTCGATGGACTCGAGATTCAAAAAGGCTGCCGCGGGCCGTTTATGATACGATGAGTGAAGGAGTGCGCAGGAGAGAGGAATTCAAATCGGAATGATCGAAGAAGCTGGGATTTAACACTTCGGCTAACCGTCGCATGAAGCACAAAAAGCTTGTTTACAAGCCAAGTTTTGAAGTTACACCGAACTGAAATTCATGCCCGGCTTGTCAAATCCGTACCAATGCTGGCGCCGTTGATTGCCTTGATCTACACCCTCTTGTATTCAGCGAAGCTAAACCTGATTCTTGCGTCGCCTAAATTTGCACAGTCATGTATTTCATCTAAGCAGTTCATTTCATTTTACCTTTTAGCAACTTTGTTGATGGAATACGAAATTTCTGTTCAATCTTTTGTCTTTCCTTAGGATTGTCGATTAAATAACTTAATAAGTTACACTTTAATCTTCAAAAATAGCCGAATTTTCAAGGATTTTCGTCTTTTTTGCAGAGCAGAGGTGTAACCTATATCGTGCTCGGAGTAGTAAATGGCGTTCCGTAGTAATTTATTTTATGCATTGAGCAGTGGTCAACAATCAAAAGGGGTTGCGTTTCGTTTTCGAATCGACTTTTCTACTATCTGCCAACCAATGCGCCCGCCCACGGGAAAACTTTACTTGCGTCTTGTCGTTGGCTTTGACATATTGGCGCATGCCGTGAACGGTATTTGCAAATTTGAGGACAGGGACTTGCCGGTGCCGCCCGAGCGGCGCGCCTGCGCAAGGCATTTTCCAGGATGAGTGTCAACTCACTTTTATCCTTCACCCCTCAAAACGGAGGTATGGAAAATGAAGTTCAACGCCCCCACCCAAGTTGTTTGGCTCATCGCCGTCATTGCCGGCGTTCTCGGCATTCTTGGGAATTTCACCACCATCGCATTCGTTTCTGCGAATGCCTTCTGGCTGGTAACGGTCGGTTTTGCCTTGCTGGCGATCGGCACGATGTACAAGAAGGTTTAAAGCCGCCGCCGCGAGGCACATGAGGCTTGCGAAAGCGGATTTGCCTGCCCCTGAGCTTTGCCGCCTGTTTCGGTTTTATGAAGAGCCTGAAAATGAAAATGGAGCAGATATCTGCTCCATTTTCGTTAGTTTCGAAGTTTGTCGGGAGGTTACAGTTCTTTCCTTAAATCTTTGACGAAGCTCGTCATGGGTTTAACATAATCTTTCATGCCAGGATGCTGGCTGGCTGTTACATACCTTTCACTATCATCCGGCAAGTAAAAAACAACCCTATGGCTTCCCATCTCCGTGATCTTATCGTCAGATAAATCTCTATCGTATGTGATCAAATACCAGATATACTTGATTTTGTGACGATCCAACAAACCTAAATCGGTTGTATAAGCTTGTTTCCATCGTTCGCGTAAGGTTCGTTTACAGGATATGCCGATATGCCAACGATCAGACGTGCGTACCCAGCGGTCGATTTCCAAAGCGGCGGTAAAGTGTTCCGGTCCGCTGCTCGTTTTGATGTCGTAAAAATTAAGAATGCATGTTGCGGCGCTTTCTACACCGCGACCGGCCCGGCCTTTGCGTTTTTGTGCGACGCGCCGCTCATATTCTTGACAAAACGCCGTGAGTATGATATCCAAATCTTCGCGCTTGACGAGCTTTGACAAATAATTATGCAATGCGCCAAATCGCTTTACGATTTCTGTGCGCTCTGCGGCCAAGCATCCATGCAAACCTAAATCATCCCAAATATTGATGACTTCACGCAGGCCAGCTTCGCCTTTTGTCCGGAGCCAAGCATTCACCACGGATTCTGCAAATTCCCGATCATCGTTCGGGATGTTTTTTAATGATTCGTTTGTGGGAACGACAACGTGTTCAATTGTAAAACAGATGACTTCAACGTCTCGCCGAGAAGTGATGCGTTTTTTTAAATCATGAAACAGTGCTTCTACTCTCGTTTTTTGTTTCGTCTCAGGGCGATTTTTTAATAAAATCTCCTCCACAAAATTCATAGAAGCGTTAACTATTTCCTGCTCGCTTTCGCCTTGCTGACGCAAGATTGCTTGTAGACCTGAAACTAAAGTCAACATTTTTTGGGAAGATTTGCCAATACCGCCATACCGGTCAGAATCTATGAACATCCGGGCAAACCAGTAGACATTATCCCAAGGATTTTCAAGAATTGAGACCGCGTTGACGTCGATCGTGGAAGGGTTTGATTGTTTTGTGCTCACGATTTATTTTGCTGGCCTCCAAAAATCTAAAAGATATTCAAATGTCACTCCCATCGTAATATAATTGGAAGGCCAGCCAAAAATGCCGACCCGGTTTACAATATTTGTGCGGTCCCAAATAATGATATTGCGCAATTCGTATCCTACCCGGCGCAGGGTCTCTACCAGGGCAATATGAATCGTGATCCGTTCATCTTCCCACCACATGTCTGGCACATTGATGACGCAATGGCCTTTCGGGCGCAATAACGGCAACAGTTTTTCGAAAATAACGCCCATTTCCCTGGCATATTCTTCCAATTCTAGTATTCCCAAGTCGCGATCATCTTGACTATATTGTTCCACTTTAAGATACTGCCCATTTCTTCGTTCTGTGCCACGACGGCTTTTGTTTTTCCGTTTTCGATTGAGAAGATTGGCGTACGGCGGCGAGGTTACAATGAGTCCAATAGTTTCTTCTTCAAAATATTCAGATATGTTTCGAGCATCATCCAAAAAAGGAAGCTGCTTAGTTTCGCTAAAAAGTTGCAATTCGTTCAGCCGGGAATTACACAAATCAACATACTGCTGATTCAAATCAAACCCGGCCGCATTGCGATTAAGATCTCTCGCGGCTAATAATGTTGTGCCGGATCCGACAAAAGGATCGACGACCAATTCGCCAGCATGGGTGAATAACTCGATCACGCGACGGGCAAGACTGATGGGAAATGTGGCCGGGTGCAGGCTTTTATCGCGAATATCTCGGCGTTCATAAGCGAATTGCCAAACACCGATTTGCGCTTTAATCCACTCTTTGGGCGTCAAACAATTCAAATGATTGGGTGCACAATTGCAAATACGTGAATGCCCGATAGCAATTTTCTTTGTAGGGGCAATTCTAATCGGTTTTATTTCTTCGAGTTCTTTTGTTTCAAGAGAAGTGAGCATTAAGCAATTCCAAAATTGGTTGAGGGGATATGGGGCGATCAAAACAACGCAAAATGAGTGACAGAAAATGCTTCATTTGTTACAGAAAATCAAGACGTTTTTCTAAAGTGCTCAATTAAAATCATTTCGGAGAAAACTATGAAACACAAATCAATTCTCGGCTTCTATGTTTTGCTCGGCATAACTAGCATTATTGCGCTCGGAGCCATAGCTCAAGCTAAAATCGAGCAACCGCTCACCCCCGCCCTCATCGCTGCCGCGGAGAAAATCATCGGCTTGCAATTCAACGAGGCCAAACGCGATTCGATGCTCGGCGATCTTAAAGAGAATCTCGAAAGTTATCAAAAAATCCGCAGTGTGCCGCTGCCCAACAGCGTGCCGCCGGCGCTGGCATTCAATCCGGTTCCGGTGGGCATGACGTTCGATACACAACGCCGGCCGCCGGTGTGGAGCACGCCCGCCAAATTAGCCGCGCCCACCAACATTGAAGACTTGGCGTATGCCTCAGTCGGCGAGCTTGCCGAGCTGCTGCGCACGCGCAAAATCACCTCGATGCAGCTCACGCAGATGTATCTCAGCCGTTTGAAAAAGTATGGGCCGCAGCTTGAATGCGTGATCACCATCACCGAAGAGCTGGCGCTCAAGCAAGCGCAACGCGCGGATGCGGAAATCGCAGCGGGCAACTACCGCGGGCCGCTGC
>QEVD01000426.1 GCA_003576975.1 Candidatus Zhuqueibacterota bacterium | reverse complement strand
ATGCCGCGCGTGCGCAGCTTGTATTTTTCGGAGAGGAAGTTTTGCAGCTTGCTGCGATCCATATTTTTCAAAGTAAACGTAATGATGGCACTGTGTTCTTCAGGATGCTGCGGCGAGTTGACTTCGACACCGAGCTTGTTCAAACCCTCTTTCAGCGCAGCGGCCATGGCCAAGTCACGCCGCCAAACATTCTCAATGCCGATTTTCAGCAAGAACTCCATGGCGGTGCCGAGTCCGGCGAACAGCGGCGTGCTCACCGTGCCATACTCGTAACGCTGTGCCGTGGGATGAAACTGAAACGCGCCAGTGATCATGTCGAACTCGCCGGTGTTGGAATAACCGCCGAGATACTTGGACTCGATGAGATCGAGCGCATCTGCGCGCACGTACAACAAGCCCGTGCCTTTGGGACCCAGCAGCCACTTGTGGCCGCTGGCGGCGTAGGCGTGGCAGCCGATCTCGTGCAGATTCATAGGCAGCATGCCGGCGGCTTGCGCGCCATCGATGAAATACCACAGCTTGTTCGCCGCCGCCCATTCTCCGATTTGCTTGACCGGCAGAATTTGTCCCGTGGAAGTGGTGATATGCGGGATGCTGAGGGCGCGCGTGCGCTTGGTGAGCAGCTTTTGCATGCGCTCCAAATTCTCCTGCGCGGATTGCGTGGAAGGCTCGAATGTCTTCATCACGATGCCGTCGCGCTTTTGCCGCGCCAGCCAGGAAAGCGTGTTGCCCACATGTTCGTGGGTGGTGGTGATGATTTCATCCCCGCGCTTGAGCGGCAGGCCGTTGCAGACGATGGCAATGCCTTCAGTGGCATTGCGCATGTACGCCAGCTCTTCGGGTTTGCAGCCGAGAATTTGCCCGGCCTTGGATTTGATGTCATGCCACAGCTCCTCGCTGTGCCCGGTTTCGCAAATGCGTTCCAGCTCGGTGATTTTGTTCTTCACCGCTTCGATGGCAACGTAGGGCGAGGCCCCGAGTCCGCCGGTGTTGAGATAGATGCGCTCGCGCGTGAGCGGGAATTGCTCGCGCACCAGGGACCAAAAGGCTTCGTCACGTGGATCGATTGCGCGATGGGCGGAATCAACCATCACAGCATCGAACAGAGATGAAGACTTTTTTAAAACAGCCAACCCGAACAAACCTGTCAGAGTCTGTCCCGCGGTTTTGATGAAATTTCGTCTGTGCATGGAAACGAGTCTTATGAAAATTCTTTATTCAACCCATTCTACTATTTTCACCGCATTAAAATCCAACACCCGCCGCAGCTTGCCATAACGCAGCTCCAACTTGCGGCTGCCCTTGTCCGCGTGCATGAACGGCCCGTCGAACAACGGCCAGTTCTCATAGTCAACGGCCACGCCATTCACCCGCGGTGTTTCATCGTAGGTGAATTCCATTTGCGCGCCGCGCAATGAGGTGAAGCGCACGCTGGGCTTGGGCTTAGTTGCCGCTTTCAGTGGCAGCGCTTTCACAGCCAGCTTGAACGCCTCGAACGAAGCATAATCCGCTGCCGCTGCGATTTGCACGACCCCGCCGTTCTTGAGCTGTTTGCTCAGCAACCGCCAATCACCGTCTTGATCCTCCTGCCATTCATATTTCGTCAGCGGATAAAACGCGATCAACGCCTCACCGCCCTGCGCGAAAATCCAGCCCGACTTGTCTTCTTCGCGGCGCGACAAATCCTTCGAGAAAAAGCCGGCAAAATGCGGGAAACGCGTGCCGGGCGGAATATCGCATAATGTGATCAAAGCATCTTCGTATTGAAACACTTGTTCGTGCGGCGAGCCGCCGGTCCATTTGTCGGGCGAGTCATAGGTGGTTTTTGAGCGCACCACCAACTCGGTGATCGGCCCGAGATGTTCGGCGAAATACATGCCCAGTTCAATGGGAGAGGAGTAGGGATGAATGGTGAAAAACGTGTTGTGCTTGCCGCGCGAATCATCAACCGCCCAGGTGAGATCCCAAGTGTGCTGTTGAATCGGCTGCAACAACCCGCCCTGGCTGGAGCCGAGCGCATATTCTTTGCGCATGTAGGAATATTTGTAAACCGGCGCGTTTTTCATTTCGCTGAAACGAATGCGATGGCGCGTGCGCTTGCGTTCTTTGTGAACGTAGGGCGTCGCACGATCAGTGCCGATGCTGTGAAGTATTTCGGGCGGTTGGTAGCCGCTCATCGCGAGAATCGCTGCCTCGCCAGTGGGGCGGAAGGGCGTGTTGCCCCACAGCAGCCAGGCAAAAGCCGAGGAACCCACATCCCATTGCTCTTTCACTTGCTTGGGATACGTGCGGCTGTGCGCACCGGTGTACAGGCCGTTGAGGTTGTCCACCGCAAAATCCGCAAGAATCCATTCCAACATCATGGCGGCGCGTTGTTTCATTTCCGGGTCTTCGGCCCAAGCATAAAGTTGGGCCATGGGCACGACAAACACGCCGAAGTAATCCGGCGAGTCGTATTCACCTTGGCCGATGGTGGTGGCAATGTTCATCCACTCGATCAAGTACTCGCGCGCTTCGGCAAACGTCTCTTGTGAGCTGCGGCCGTTGTACCAGCGCTCGCCTGGCTCGTTGGGATACATTTGCGTGATGAGATAAAGCGCGGTGTAATACATCGCCCAGTGATTCTCGGTGTCGCCGCGAAAGGGATGATAGGTGCGCCACATCTCGCGCATGCGTTGTTGATACTCCGGCGGCAGATTGTGCCGGCCCGGGTAGGTCACGGTGATGAAGGGATACATCCAGAACATGTCGCCCGAGGGTTTTTGCATGAGGGTATCGAGGCGGGCGAGCACCCACGGCATGTCCTGGTTGCGGTGCAAGCGTGCGGCAATCTCAATATAACCGCCGCGGCTGAGGTCGCTGGCGGGCGTGGCTTGCGCGTAGTAACGGATCAGCGAATCGGCGCGCGTTTGATAGGCGTGCACTTGCTCAGCGCGGTTGAGGCGCGCTTGGCTGTAGGCGGTGGTTGAAATTGTCATGGCCATGAGAATGGCGGCGGAATATGTTATTGTGTTCAGGAAAAAGCTTGAATTTCTGGTCATGGATTTCATGGCAATATCCAAATAGGATTTGGGAGGCGCTGTTGGGCAGCAAGTGTCTCTATGCTAAACTAAAAAGAACCCTCATAAGCGCTTTGCCCAGTGCTTCACAGGGTTCCTTCGGAATGACAGTCTGAAGTGTGAAGCATCGGGCGTTAGGTTGCAGTTGCGCAAGGCAATTCCATCAAAAGGCAATGTAACAGAACTTGGAGTTACTTCGTCTGCAGAAAAACCAAATCAAACACAATTGCGCCGTGCATGCCGGCATCCTGCCAGGTGCGGCCGAAATCATCCGAATAAAAAACGCCCTCCTCAAAAGTCGCGACCCACAATCTTCCCGCCTGATTGGCATCGAACGCGGTTTCATAGCAATTGCGCACCGGCAATCCCGCGCTGCGATCCTGCCAGGTGGCGCCGCCATCGATACTTACCATTACGCCGGCGCCCCAACCCACGGCCGACATGTTTTTCGGATTGCGCGGGTCGATGCCCACCGCATAAATCACGGCTTGCGCCAGGCTGCCCTTGGCAAACTGCCAGGTGTTGCCATTATCCTGCGACAGCAATACGCCGCGATCCTGGGTTGCGGCCAGCCATACATTCGGCGCGGAGGCGGCCTGTTCGAGATCAAGAATTGTGACTTCTGGTGGGCCGACTAAAGACCAGTTGGCTGCGCCATCAGCGGAAAGATACAATCCGCCTTCAGTGCCGGCAAGCAGGCGGCCGGCTTGGGCGCGATCGACTCTGACACTCTGGGTGAATTTTTTCGACAAACCGGTGTTGGTTTCCTGCCAGGTTTCGCCGCCGTCTTTGGTGGCCCAGATGCCATAGGCCGTAGCAAGATAAACATGCTGCGGGGCATTGGGATCGACGCAAATGTCCTGCGTTTCCGTAACGCGCCAATCAGTCGTCATGCGCCAGGAGTTGCCGCCGTCACGCGTGCGTGCCGCGCCGCTGCCGCAGGCAAGATAAATGATATCCGGATTGTTGGGATCCTGTGTGATCGCGCTCACGCGCGGCATGTTCCAACCCATGTGCGTCCAGGTTTGATCGCCGTCGTAGCGATGCAAGCCGCTCGCCGCCAGCTTGGAGCCGACCACATAGCCTTTGGATTTCACCAGGCCGGCATAGAGTTTCAGTTGAGTTTGTGCCATGACCGGGAGAGAGAGAAGGATAAGAAATAAACTGCCCGCCAGCAGAAAGCTTGCGGGTTGCCTCACGTACTTGAAGTTTGACATAACTAGACGCTCTCAAATTGAATGATCACCTCTGCCGTATTCGCCACTGTACCTTTCACCTCGACATAGTGACTCG
>QEVD01000425.1 GCA_003576975.1 Candidatus Zhuqueibacterota bacterium | reverse complement strand
TCGCGTGCGCCAGCGGTTGGATGAATCCGTTGCCTCGCAATCCGCGGTGCAGGAATCATTTCAGAGTATTGAAGAAGAGTTGGCCAGCTTGCGCCATCTGGCCGAGGAGTTTTCCGACTTTGCCCGTTTGCCCAAAGCCGAATTGAAACCAGGCGATCTAAACGAAGTCGTCCAACTTACGGCGCGCCTGTTTCAGGGCGTGGGCGGCGAGATCCAGATCAAAACTGATCTGGCGCCGGAGGTTCCGCAGCGGCCGTTCGATCGTGAGCAAATCAAACGCTTACTGAACAATTTGATCAAAAATGCGCTGGAAGCAAGTCTCACACCTTCCGGCACGATTACGATCAGCACGCGGCGCGAAGGCGAGAAAGTCTGCTTGACCATTGCCGATCAAGGTCCCGGGCTTTCCCCGGAAATGCTGGAGAAGATTTTCGAGCCGAATTTCAGCACCAAACGCGGCGGCGCCGGCCTGGGCTTGACGATGGTGAAACGAATCGTGGAAGAACATGGCGGGACGATTGCGGTGGAAAGCGCGGCGGGGAAGGGGACAGCATTCAATATTTTGATTTGAAGTACTCTTGGCGTAATCGCCTTTCAAATTTAATTTACCTCGACCATCCTCAGTGTCTTGTCGGACACACCGTTTCCCGAGGCATGCAGCGGCAGCGTGAGGCGCAGTTGCGTGCCGCCGTTCGGCAGGGCCACGACTTCCGCGGCGCCGCCGCATTGTTTGATCACTTGATACAATTTCCACAAACCCAAGCCCGAATGCGGCGTGCTCTTGGTTTTGAAAAAAGGCAGGAAAACTTTGGTGATATTTTCCGGCGAAATGCCGCGACCGTTGTCTGTCATTAACACGCGCACACGCGACACTGCCGGCAAGGTCTCAACTTCGATATTGATTTGCGTGGCTTCCGCTTCAATCGCATTCAGCACGGCTTCATCCAGGCCGTTGCGAAATTTGGAAATCACCTCAACCGGAATGGGTGAGGGCATGGGCGTGATGCGAAATTTGATCTTGTCGTTCCAATGCTGCTCGAGGCGGCGCAACTCCTGGCGCAAATCCGTGGCCACCACCGCCTGCTTGACGAGATAGGCGCTGCAATCGATCAACTGGCGGATGACTTTGCTCATGTCGTGAATGGAGCCTTGCACCCAGGCAATGGCGCGCGCAGATTCCTGATTGGCGAGCGAAGCCAACTCCGTTTTCAAAATGTCGATATAACCTTGAATGCCGGAAAGCTTGTTGTTCAGCACATCGCCCATGCCGGCCATCAAATCCACCATGGCGAGCTGCTTCTCGTTTTCAATAAGCTTGGCCTCCAGTTGTTTGCGCTCGTCAATATTCTCACAGGTCAAAATCAAAAATTGCAGACGGCCGTTGCCGTCATTGACATGATCCGAGTGGATCTGGCAAACAAAACGATGCCCGTCTTTGTGCATGCCCACGAGATCGATCTCAGCTTTTTGTCCGGCAAGAGTTTCCCACACGGCATCGCGCTTCATGAGCGGGCTGGAGAGCAGCGAATGCAGCTCGCGGCCGCGCAAATCACTTGCCGCAAAGCCGAACAATTCTTGTGCCGCGCGGTTGTTGTCGACGATGATGCCCTTGGCGTCCAGGACCAGCAACCCGATCGGCAAGGATTCTTTCACGGTGGCGAGAAACGAATGCGTTTCCTGTAAGCGCTCAGTTTTTTCGGCAACGGCTTTTTCCAATTCCCGCTCGCGCGCCCGCGCCTGTCGCATGCGCAGGCGAAAGATGCCGTAACCCAGACCCAGTAGCAGCAGGGCGCAGCCGGCATAGAACCAGGCGGTTTGATAAAATGCCGGCAGAACCTCGAACGAAACTTTGGCGGTGTCGGAGGAAGCCTGACCATAAGCATTCACGCCGCGCACCCACAAGGTGTATTGTTTGGGCGCGAGATTGGTGTAACGAATCTCATGTTCGGCGCCGAGGTTCTTCCACTCGTCGTCAAAGCCTTCGAGTCTCACCAGGTTGGTGTTGGCGTTTTCATTGATGAAGGAAAGCGCGCCGAATTTGAAGTTGATCTCGTTCGCGGCCTTTGCCGGCAAGGTCAGATTGGCGAAGCTGCGATAGCGGTGGAATTTAGTCTCGAGCGCGAGAATGTCGACGCGCGGCGGCACGGAGGTAAACGGCACGGCCGCAACATTCACGCGTGAAGCCCCGCCGATGGTGCCGAACCACATCCAGCCCTCGCGGTCTCGCATGACGGCGCGCGTGTTGCATTCGTTATCCGCCAAACCGGAGGCCGCATCGAAATAAAAAAATTTGGGGCTATGAAAGTAAGCCACGCCGTCGTTCGTGCCCAGCCACATGCGCCGCTGTTGGTCCTCGGCAATGAAGTAAATCGTCTTGCTCGGCAGGCCGTCATTCTCGTCGTAGACTTCGAACTCGTCGCCGGCATAGCGCAGCGCGCCGCCGAAGCGTGTGCCAAACCACATGTCGCCGGCCTGATCTTCGTAGATGCAGTAGATTGCCGGTGACTGCAGGTTATCCATCTGATCAAAAATATGCGTTTGCTGGTTTTGGTCTCGCATATATATACCGCCGTCGGTCGCAATCCAAAACCGGCCCTGGCGATCTTGATATATTTGCGACACGGAAATATGCGGCAGGCTGTCGTTCGTTGTCATCGCTGCGAAGCGCTCGTTGCGATAAACGATGGCGCCGCTGTTGAACGTGCCGAACCAAACTTCGCCATTGGGCGCGCAGTAAACGCTGCGCAGGTTTTCGCTCGGCAATCCGTCGCGCGCCGTAAAATGTTGCCAGCGGCCGTTGCGCTGCCGCGCGGCGCCGCCGTTGGTGGCAACCCAGATGTCACCCTCCGCGGATTGCGCTAGACCATGCACAAAATTATCCGGCAGCGCATTATCAGAATTCAATACCTCAACCGAGTTGCCCTGCACGATGGCCAGGCCCCCGCCGCTGGTGCCGATCCACATGCGCCCGGCGCGATCTTGCAAAAAACTGAAAACGACGTTTGCCGGCAAACCCTGTTGCCGCGTGTAATTTTGAACATGCCATCCAAAGATTTTTGCCGCGCCGGCGCCCAGCGTTCCAATCCAGATGTTGTTTTCATAATCGACGCACAGCGCGCGCACAAAATTGCTCGGCAAGCCATCGCGTGTATCAAACGTTGTCAGGCTCTGGCCGTCATACTTCAGCAAACCCGAGCGCGTGCCAATCCAGAGATTGCTGCTTTGATCTTCGGCGAGGGCATAAATGTTCTCATCAGTCATGCCGAGGCGTTGCGAAAACAACACGACTTGGTTGTCTGCGAGACGGTACAAGCCCTCCGCCGCGCCAATCCACAAAACCCCAGTTTGTGCATAAAACAATCTTCGGATAAAATGATTCTGCAATTTTTCAAATTCGGTTGGGACCGTGAGGCTGTCGCCGTGCACACGGTAAAGTCCGTCATCGGTGCCGGCCAAAACTTGCTGTTCGCGAGATACGGCAATCGCTCGAATGATTTTGCTGTTGCGCGTGTTGTCAAAAACCGTAAGCACCAGTTCCGGTTTCGATGAATTCGATGAATGCGTTTGTTGTACCGCGCTGCGGCACAAGCCGGCGCCTGTGCCGATCCAGAGATTGCCGGCGCCGTCTTCGGCGAGGCTGAATATTTCGTTAGACGGAAGGCCGTCTTGCATATTAAAATTGAACACGGTTTCATCCGGCGTGATGCACGCCAGGCTGTTTTCCGTGGCAATCCAGATATTCTCAAAACGATCTTGCAGAATGTCGCGAATGGAGGCGTGCCCCAAGCCTTCGTTCACGGAGAAGCGTTTCATCTGACGGCCGTCGTAGCGCGCGGCGCCGTTTTCATAAGTGCCAAACCACAGATAGCCCTGGCGATCTTGATAGACGTCGATGATCTCGCTTTGCGGCAGGCCCTGGGCTGTACCATAATGGCGAATTTGAAACGTTTGTGCGAGGCTGGGTGACGGCAACCGGCACAGGAGAAAGAAGAGGGTAAGTAGAATCGTTCGGGCGTTCATTGGACTTCCTTTTATATCCCTGCGCGGGTCCCGCCGGTGGAACTCTCACAAAGAAGATTGGGGTGAGAGCTTTGTTGCTGCGTCTCGTACTCTCTTGAAATGTCATTCAGGCGAATGTTGTGAAGTACTCGGTAATATGCCTGCAACTTCACAAGAACCCTTCTGGATGATAATCAAGGAGGGATAGACTTTTCAACGTTACAGTGTACGAGCGGAGTTGACGTGTTTGCTTGATGCAATAGCGTTGAGCTTTTATTTTGCCGGCGCGGCGGCAGACTCAGGCGCTACCAGCGTTGCAAAAAGATGCCGCGTGAGGCCCGCAATGGTGGCGCGCGC
>QEVD01000424.1 GCA_003576975.1 Candidatus Zhuqueibacterota bacterium | reverse complement strand
TTGACCACGGATTGCACATAGTCATCGAGGGGATCAATATGCAAAATTTTGCGATAGCTCATTTCACACGTGTTATCCCATTCGATCTCGCGCATGAGGTCGCCATAATGGCGCAACGCCGCGATATGCTTGGGATCAAACAGCAATACCCGCTTGAATTCCTTCTCCGCCAGATCATAAAGCTTTTTCTGGCGGTAACATTTGCCGAGCACGAAATGGCCCGTGACATAATACGGGTGACGACGCACGCCTTCTTCACAAATTTGTATCGCCTCTTCGAGGCGTTCATTGCGCATCAGCGCCTCTGCCACACGCGCAAAGGTGAGGGAATCCGGGTTTTGCTGCAGCAAAACTTGCAGGGACTCCAGGCGCTCGGTTTCAACTCTAGTCATGACAGCTTCCTTGATTCAGAACGTCCTGCATGACGCCGATTAGGGGCGATACTCGAGGCGTCACATCTATTGAGGTTGCAAAACACTTTTGGTCCGTCCGGCCAGCCAAAACGGCTGGTTGAATCTCTCGCGCAGTTGGGGCAGAAGCGTATGCTTCACCGACAGAAATCCAATATAACCGTAACCGCAGCAGAAAAGACTCTGAAACGGCACGGCAGCAAATTCGGCGTAGCTCAGCGAGATGACGATACCGGCAAAACTATAGAAGGCGAGCAGCAATTCGACTATGCCCCAGCCGGTAAAACGATTCATTGATCCGCGAACATTGAAATACGTTTTGTCAAGAAAATGATCGCGGTTGCTTTCAATGCGATATTTCGGCGTGCGTTGAAATTCGCTTTTGCGATTGCACAACCCCTGCACAATCGCGCGCGTGTTGTTGAACGCCAGGCCCATACTGCCAGCCATAAAAAGCGGAAAATAAAGAATACGCTTGCGCCAATCGGGATAAAGCTCTTTTTGCGAGGTAACGTACATCAACAAGGAGCCAAAGAAAGCCAGCAAGAAAAACGAACTGATGGCGAAATACGAGCTGTAATCGTGCGCGCTTTCATTCTTCAGCAAAATCAGCGGCAAATTCAGCAAGCCGACGATAAAAATAAACGGAAAAACCAGATTGTTGGACAAGTGAATCGTCGACTGCAATTTGACGCGCAACGGCATAGCCGAGCGCCAAACTTGCGGCAGAATTTTTTTCGAAGTTTCAATCGCGCCCTTGGTCCAACGGAATTGCTGCGATTTCAGCGCGCCGATTTCCGCGGGCAATTCCGAGGAGCAGACCGCATCCTGCAGGTATTTGAACTTCCAGCCGCGCAATTGCGCGCGATAACTGAGATCGAGATCTTCGGTAAGCGTATCATCCGACCAGTTGCCGGCATCGAGAATGCAGGCTTTGCGCCAAATGCCAGCGGTGCCGTTGAAATTGATGAAAAAGCCAGCGCCGTTGCGCGCGGTTTGTTCAATCGCAAAATGGCCGTCAAGGCCGATGGCCTGAGCGCGCGTGAGCATCGAGAAATTCGGGTTCAAATGTCCCCACCGCGTTTGCACCATTCCCACACCGGTATCTGCAAAATAGGGAATCGTGCGCGCCAAAAAATCCCGCGGTGGAATGAAATCCGCATCAAAAATTGCGATAAAATCGCCCGTCGCTTGCGCCAGCCCATCTTTCAAAGCGCCAGCCTTGAAGCCTTTGCGATTTTCGCGATGCAACAACGAAATATTGTAACCGCGGCTGCGATATTCATTAACACACTTTTGCGAGAGGCTTAGTGTATCGTCGGTCGAATCGTCCAGAACCTGAATTTCCAAACGATCGAGAGGATACGTCATGCGGCAGACCGCATGAATCAAGCGCTCAACCACATAGTATTCGTTAAAAACCGGCAATTGAATCGTGACCTTGGGATGGTGTTTGAGCGGTTTCGGGCGCAAGCCGACGACTTGCCGGAATTTCTTGAAGTAATAAACCATCAAAAAACCGTGCGCGCCAAACACAAACAAAATCACGAGGGCCACAAAATAAACCGAAAGAACGAGGTATTCTAAAACAGTTAGCATAACTTTTACGTTCACCGCCGCCGTTTGCTAGTGTTGCGGCCGCGGTTGAAACCTACCTCCTTAAAATCTTTTCATCTTTAGAAATACGGCGAGGATTATAAGTAAATCAAATCTAAAGCGCAACTTTTTTATTGGGTTATCATATGTACACACACCAGCGTTGCAACAATGTAACATTACCAGCCGGAAACCGTGCGATTGAGTACCTCCGTGGCAATTTTTTCTACGGCTTCAGCGATCGCGCTTTGGCGATCGCCGGAATTCGCGCCGCCCGGCGAGTAAGCGCCAAATTGCGTGAGTTCCTCTTCCCACAAAACTTTGCGCTTTTTGACATCATCACATTTTATTTTTGCCGTCAGATAAACGCGAATCTCCTGCACTTGCTCTTGCGAAGTATATGCGCCGGCTTGCTCGTTCAGGCGCAAAATCGCGCCGGCGACAATCACATCCGCCAAGCGGCGGTCGGCGATTTTCAACGTATTATCGCGATTGAAACTCGCGATGATGGCGTTTGTGAGCTGTTCCTTAACGCCGAATTCGGCAGTTTGATCGTCAAAAATCGGTACTGCCACGGTTTTGAGATGAGGATTTGCCGAGCCGGAAAACGAATAAACGCCGCAACCGAGCGTTGCCAACATCACCATGCACAGCGCACTTGCCAATCTATTCAGATTGCCGGCGACTGACTTGATATTCCTCGCGGCGCCGAGGGAACCCTCTTCCCGTCTATCTTGAAAAAAAATTCCGTTGAATGACATTTCAGAAGGTGAATTGAGCATCGCTAAAACGGCAAATTATACTCTTTGATTTTGCGGTAAAGCGTGCGCTCGCTGATTTTGAGAATCTTAGCAGCCTTGCGGCGATTGCCGTTGGTGCGTTGCAGGGCTTCGTAAATCAAGCGCTTTTGCATGCCTTCGATCGATTCCATGTCATCTTCTTCGTTGCCGACTTCATCGGCGCTCACATCCTGCACGACATCCGTCTCCACAAAGCCGCCTGGTTTGAGACGCCGCATGGGCGAAACGTAACGCCCGACAATCAACTCGCGCAACTGCGCAATTTCGTTTTTGAGATCGATCAGCGCGCGATAAATAAACTCGCGCTCGACTTCTTCACTGCGGCGGTTCAACGGCACGGGCAAACGGCGATCATACTCTGATCGGCGCGGCAAATGCTGGCGCACAACATTTTCGTCGACGCGCCTGCCGCGTTCAATAACAATCAACATTTCCACAAAATTCCGCAGCTCACGCACATTGCCGGGCCAGTGATAATCCTGCAACGCGCGAATCGCGCCCTCAGACATGCCCTCGAATTCGATTCTATTTTCACGGCAGAAATCATTCACAAACTTCTTGACGAGCGCCGGAACATCCTGCAAGCGATCGCGCAAGGACGGAATGCGCAGCCGGATCGCATTCAAACGGAAGAACAAATCCTCCCGGAACCGGCCGTGTTCAACCGCCTCGCGCAAATCCTTGTTGGTGGCGGCGACCACGCGCACATCCACATTGCGATTGCTGCTGCCGCCGACGCGAATAAAATCCTTGCCTTCGAGCAAGCGCAAAAACTTGACTTGCGCCGGCAGCGGCATGTCGCCGACTTCATCGAGAAACAGCGTGCCGCCGTCGGCTTGCTCGAAATAGCCTTTGCGTGAGCCGATTGCGCCGGTGAACGCGCCCTTTTCATGCCCGAATAATTCCGACTCGATGATTCCTTCGGGAATGGCGCCGGCATTCACCACCACAAACGGTTTGTCGGCGCGCGGGCTGAGACGGTGAATCGCGTTGGCCACCAGTTCTTTACCGGTGCCGCTCTCGCCAAGAATCAATACTGGAATATTCGTGGGCGCAACTTGCTGGATCGTTTCGAGCATCTGCCAGATTTCCGGCGAGTCGCCGACCAGGCCAATCTCGTCGCGCAACGTGTGCAAATCGTCTTGCGCGCCGTTAACCTTCCCCGGAAGAGCATTCATGGGATTCGACTAGTGGGTTAAAATGTTTTCGTTTGCTTGCTGCAAGTCATCGCTTGTTCTGAAACCACTGCACGGTCTGAGTCAGGCCCTGTTCGAGCGTCACCTTCGGTCGCCAACCCAACAGCCTGGCGGCTTTATCATGTGACAACACACTGCGTAATTGTTCACCGGCTTTCGCCGCACCGTGCAACTCCTTCACGCGGTTGCCCGTGGCTTGATTGAGAATGCGAAACAACTGGTTGACGTCTGTTTCAATGCCGGTGCCGACATTAAAATAATCGTTTTGGGGATAGTCAAGCGCGCGCAGATTTGCCGCCACGACGTCGCCCACGTAAACATAGTCGCGCGTCTGCTTGCCGTCGCCGTTGATCA
>QEVD01000423.1 GCA_003576975.1 Candidatus Zhuqueibacterota bacterium | reverse complement strand
TGCCCGCGCCGGTGCAGGTTCGCACGGGCGATCTGCGTACTGGCGCCGCAACGGCCGAACAGTGGGAAAGCGTTTTGGTCCAGGTGCGGAACGCAGTCGTCTCCAATCCCTTTCCGGACGGCGCCAGCAATTTCGGCGAATTTTCCATCAATGATGGCAGCGGCGAAGTGCGCGTCGATGATTTGGGAGATTTTGACGGCAATCTTGACTCTATTTACGTGCAAGGCGACAGCATTCGTTCGTTGATCGGCGTGCATTATTATTCCTTCAACAACTACAAGCTTCTGCCGCGCAACAACAACGATGTCGTGCGCGCGCCCACCTCGGTTGCCGATCGCAACGAGGCGCCGTTGACGTATGCACTCGAGCAGAACTATCCCAATCCCTTCAATCCCGAGACCACCATCAAGTATCAACTGCCGCAAGGCGGCAAGATATCGCTGGTGATCTACAACATGCTCGGGCAAAAGGTGAGAACCCTGGTCGATGCCGTCAAACCCACGGGTGTGCATACCATAAACTGGGACGGCAGAAATGAACGCGGCATGGCCGTGCCGACCGGCGTGTATTTCTACAAAATGACGTCAAAGAGTTTTGAAAAAGTGAACAAGATGTTGCTCATCAAATAAGGTCATTTGACCTGAATGGAAATAGGTCAAAATCACTGACCGGTCACTACAATAAAATCGCTTTGCGGTAGATTGTGCAAAAGTGACCGGTCAGTTGACCTGATAGGAAATAGGGTAACTGTTTTAAGCAAGCACTTCCGCTTCCGCCTGCGATTGAAATCGCAGGCTAAGAGGCGCAAGTCATCTGAAGACGACTGTCACCCGATGGGTGTAAGTCGCATTTACGCGACTTACACATTTTAGCCTGTGGATTCATCCACAGGCGGGTGTTGGCCAAAACACAATGCCAAATTTAGGTGATAACACTCCGTTCCGATCATCACACCACTTGCACCAAGAGAGAAGGTTATCTCTATGCGCCAGAGCAGTAAATTTTTAAAAGCAATTTTTCCGGTCGCATGCTGCCTGATTTTTGCCTGCTCGGAAAACTTCAGCGATAACCCTCATCCGAACCAGCCGCCGGAGACGTTTATCTCGATTTTCTCCGAACGCGATCTCAACGCCGCGATCAGCCGCCAAACCTTGCACTGGTGGGGCGATGATCCGGATGGCGCAATTGTAGGATTCATCTATACGTTCGACAACAACGCCCCGGAGTTGACGAGTTGGAGCAATGCCTCGCCGGCGGCCTCATGGATCTTCACGACGAACACGCGAGAAACGTTCACCCTGCGCCTGGCAGGCACGGATACAACGTACACCCTGCGCGTGAAAGCGGTTGATGATCTAGGCGCGGCGGATCCGTCCTCCGCCACACAACGGTTCCCGGTCGTCAACACCCGTCCGGTGGTTGAATTTCCCACGGGCACAGATGTGCCGGACACCACGTTCACGGTCGCGACCTTCAACTGGTCAAGCAGTGATCTCGATGGCGATGACACCATCGAAAAATTTCAATACGCGCTGGACGATACCAATGCCGCCTGGCATGATCTTGACGCCCGCACACGCTCCCTCACATTAACGGCCGACGACGGTTTGACGCAGGGATCGCATGTTTTCTATCTGCGCGCAATCGATCTCGCCGGCGCGCGCAGCGAGATCATTCGCATGCCGCGCAGCGAGGATGAGGGCTGGTATGTGAAAGAGCCGATCAGCAAATTTTTATTGCTGGATGATTACAACGTCAACGACAATGCGGGAAATTTCTACCGCACGACGCTGCAAAATCTCGTGGGCCCGGTCGAAATTTGGGATATCAAAAGCAATGGCGGCGCGCTCGAGCCGCCCTCAGCGCAAGCCTTTCTCGGCACGTTGCAGTTATTCGATCGTATTTTCTGGTATGCGGATACCGAGCCGAATTTGGAAAAAGCCCAGGTTAGCATCACACAATTTCTCGCGGGCGGCGGCAAGCTGATCATGACCACCTCCTTTCAGGAATTCACCACCAATCAGGGTGACCCGCTGGATTTTTCGCCGGTCGATAGTCTCGGCGCCAGGATCAGCCGCATCACGCGCAATCAAATCATTCAACCCACCGCGAAATATGCCGCCAGAGACTTCCCGCAGTTGCGCGTCAACACTGCAATCATTCCCAATGTTTTCCCGTTAGTACCGAAAATCAGTTCGGATACACTCTACGTGCTGCCTGCCAACGCTAGCCAATGGCCGGGCACGCCAGTGGTGGCCGTCGTCGACGGTACCTCATCATTCGTGTTTATGGGATTGCCGATTGCCACGCTCGACGGCGACGGTACGGCAGCGAAGTTGATTGAGAGAATTTTGACGGATACATTCAAATAAAGAGGCTCGGCAGACGGACTTTGGTCCAACGGATAAAAGCTGCCAACTGATGAGCAAATCTCAACCAGGTTCAGGCTGCACTCAAGTCATATGTGAGGGGAATTGGTATGGCGCTAAGGCACGAAGAGTTGACCAAAGAGATTCGCGCGTGTATTTTCGAGGTGCACAACGACATAGGAGTTGGGCTTAATGAAGAAACTTACCATCAAGCGCTGCTCGCATGTTTTTCAAAAAGGGGGTTTCCGGCTGTTTCGAAGGAAAGAAAATATCTTGCGCATCGAGGCGCCAGACTCAAAAGGTTTGAGCTTGACCTCCTTGTATTTGAAAAAATCATCATGGCCTTGAAGGCGGTGCCGATTGATTTCGTGCAAGCCCATTATGCACAAATCATCTCAGAACTAAAGCTCTGGCAAAAAGATCTCGGACTTCTGGTCAATTTCGGACGACCAAGAGCCGAGATTGAAAGAATACCATTTAATGAGAAAGAAAAAAGAATCGGCGAAGACTATTCTGAAATAAAGAGGCGAGTCGGGGAAGCAACGCGGCATCTATTGGCTAGAGTACGAGAGGCCATCTTATTTGTATTTGAAGCGCATGGATTGGGATATGGTAAGATGGTTTGCCAAAACCTGCTTCAAGCAGAGTTGGATTATCAGAAAATTACATATAACAACAACTTCCATGTCTCAGTGCAATATGATGGCCAGGCTATTGGTTTATACAAGACAAAAGCGTTTAATATCGAAGATCAGCTCTTGTGTACAGTAACTGCCATCCAAAATCAAATCAGTTTACTTGACGTGACACGAATGAGAACCTATCTAAAGCATTCTGGCTTTGTTGCTGGCTTGTTGATCAACTTTGGGAAATCATGCTTGGAAATCAAGGCGATTTTACGATAACGAAGCCAAGTCTTGTGCCTGATCAAACCAATCCGTTGGCCGCTGTTATCCGTTGTGAAAAACCGTTGGGTGTAATAATGAAATGCAAGAACCTTCTGTTCCTCATTCTGATTCTGTACACCTTCAGCGCCTCGTGCCTTCTGCACGCGCAAACCAAGGGCAGCATCACCGGCCGCATTACCGACAAGGAAACCGGCGAGAGTCTCCCTGGCGTGCATGTGCTGATCAAGGGCACGTACTACGGCGCTGCCACCTCGATCGACGGGGCCTTCACCATTCCCAACATCAATCCCGGCGTGTACACCATCGAAGTCTCGATGCTCGGTTACAAACAGGTGCAGAACACCGGCGTGAAAGTGACGGCCGGCGCGGCAACAGAACTAAACTTCAGGCTCGAATCAACCGTGCTGGCGCTGGGACAGGAAGTGGTGGTGATTGGTGAAAAACCGCTATTCGATCTCGAAGAAACCTCCAGCCGGCGCAGTGTGAGCAGCGCAGAAATTCAAAACCAAATCGTCGAGAATGTGCAAGACATCGTCGCCACTCAGGTGGGCGCCGTACAAAATGACAATGAGATTCACATTCGCGGCGGCCGCGCTTATGAGAACGCCTATTTGCTCGACGGCATCTCCGTGCAGGATCCGCTTGCGGGAACGGGCTTCGGCCTGCAGTTGAGCGCCGATGCAATTGAAGAAGTGGAAGTCATCACCGGCGGCTTCAATGCCGAATACGGCCAGGCCATGTCCGGCATCATCAATGTCAGAACGAAAGAAGGCGGCGCTACTTACCGCGGTTCGCTGGCCTACAAACGCGATTATTTTGGCAGCTTCGATCCCGGCACGCCGATCATCGGCACACTCAGCACAAAAAACAGTCACAGCTTTCGCACCGATGTTGCAGAGTTCAGCCTGAGCGGTCCGGAACCGGTTACCAATCTCATTTTACCGGCGTTAGGTGTGCACGTGCCCGGCACATTCAGCGTTTTTGGCAATATGTATGCCTTGACCAGCGACACCTATTTGCGCACCAGCGCGCGCCAGCTCTATTCTTCAACGTTTCATGGCAAGACGTTCGCGCCACGCCAGGACAACA
>QEVD01000422.1 GCA_003576975.1 Candidatus Zhuqueibacterota bacterium | reverse complement strand
ACGTGGGCTTTTGCCTCTCAGATTTACGGAACCGTAACGGAGCGTGAGGCGCTGAACACAATTGCCGCAGCGCTTGACAGCGGCATCAACTTCTTTGATACTGCACCGTTGTACGGCACGGCAACGCGCGATGGCGTCGCCGAGGAAATTCTGAGCAGAGGCCTGGGGGCAGAACGCAATGACGTTATCATCTCCAGCAAATTCGGCAGAAATGCAACCGAGGGCAACCTTCCCAATTTTCACGGCAAACGGGCGCGCACTTCAGTGGAAGAAAGCTTGCGACGCCTGCAGCGCGATCACCTCGACGTGCTGTTCTTTCACTCACCGTTCAGCGCAGATGAAATTCATGATGAGGTTTGGGAAGCCCTGAACCAACTCAAAGGCGAAGGCAAAATTCGCTTTGTCGGGCATTCGATTTCCAAATTCGAAGACACGCAACAAATGGCGCGCGACTGGGCGGCGGAGAGAAGGATCGATGTAATTCAAGTCGTGTACAGCCTGATGAATCGCGAAGCACGCCAGCTCATCCGCGATTTGGGCCGCGAAAACCTCGGCATCGTGGCGCGCGAATCGCTGGCAAACGGCTTTCTCTCCGGCACGATCACGCGAGACACAGTTTTCCCGCCCGCGAGCCTGAACGCCCGGTACTCGCGCGAGGAAATTGCGGCGCGCGTGGATTACACCGAACGTCTTCACTTTCTCATGCGCGGCGATATTGACACGCTGCCCCAGGCCGCGATGCGCTGGGTGTTGGATCATGCGGAGATTTCGCTCGTGCTCTCCGGCGCCAGCAAGCCCGATGAGATTCTGAATTGCGCCGCCGCCTCTGAGGCGGCGCCTTATGCCGCTGAAGAAATGCAACAGGCAAATGACATTCACACGCGCGATTTTCAGGCCGCCTGATGCCAATCCCGCCGGCGCGTGAGTATTATTCAAAAAAAATTTGGCGATGTACTCACACACTGGCCAAGGCGCCGCGATTTTCATTTACGGTGTAATCAAGAAACTCAAACACCGAAGCAACCAATCGAGGAAAATCCATGAACTCTTCTCCATCCCCAACAATCAGCAGCAAATCCCATTTCGATCACGAAGGCTATGCCATCTTCCGCAACGTGCTGGATGCGGATTTGATCGGCGAAGCCCGGCAACATGTGGATTGGCTGCTGCAAAAGAATCCAGATACCAGGCCGGAACAGCTTCATCATTTTTTGATGACCGATGATCCGTTCTGGGTGCGGCTTATCAGCGACGATCGTTTGCTTGATGTTGCCGAACAGTTTATCGGTCCGAACATTGCGCTGTTCGCTTCACACTACATCTGCAAAAGGCCTTACGACGGGCAGGCAGTGTTGTGGCATCAAGATGGCACGTATTGGCCTTTGCAGCCGATGGAAGTGGTTACGCTGTGGCTGGCAGTCGATGACGCCGATGCGGAGAACGGCTGCATGCGCGTGGTGCCGCGCACGCAAAACATGCGCCTGCTTACCCCGGAGGAACTCGTTCAACAAAACGACGGCACAAACGTGCTCGGCTCCGGCATCGATCCGGCGCAGATCGATGAAAGCCAAGCGGTTGATGTCCTGCTGGCCGCCGGCGATGTTTCCGTGCATCATCCCAACGTCATTCATGGCTCCAATGCCAACACCTCCAGCCGCTGGCGCCGCGGTTTGACGATACGCTATATTCCGGCAAGCACGCGCATCATCACAGAACAGAAACACCCCAGCGCTTTCATGTTGCGCGGCCATGTCGTGAGCGGCGTGAATGAATATAATCCGTGGCCGAAATATGTCGCAGGTAGGCATATGCCATTTGGCGACTGGCAGGCGTGGAATCAGAAATGTGAACGGCAGAACCGAAAATATCAAAGCGGTGCATAATGGATCTTCCTGAGCAGCGATACGCACCCCTCTTTCAACACCTCAAAAGGCGAGAGCGAAATACCCTCAATGCTCGTGTTGAGACGGAATTGGCGCGGCGAAAGCGAGGTATAGCGTTTGAAAATGCGGTAAAAGTGCGCGAGATCGTTGAAGCCCGAGGAGAAACAAATGGAAATGATTTCTTGATCGGTTTCCGCCAGCAGGCGCTGGGCATAGCGCGTGCGATGGAAATGAAGATATTGCATAAAGGTCACGCCGTACACCGCCTTGAATTGATTGGTGAATTGCCGCACGCTCAAACAGGCCATGCGCGCCATGTTTTCGACCGAAACCGGCTCGAAGAAGTTTTTCTCGATGTAATGTGCCACGTGCTGAATGCGATTGACGGTGGGTTTGTCGCCGGGAAACTGCTGCTCCACGGGAATGTTGAGATAAATGCGATTGAGTGCGACCACGAGGCTCAATAAATTGGCTTGAATCGCCGGCACAAAACCCGCGGCTTGCATTCGTTGTTCATACAGAATTTTTCGAATTTTGCGCGGCAGATCGTAAGCGGCATAATCGTGCGAGGTCAGCGGCTTGAGATGCTTGCTGGCCAACACACTGAGCAGTTCGATCTGTTCGTTGAATGAGACTAGGTGCTCCAGGCTGTTGTTGCGCACGGCCAAAATGTAAAGTGAAAGCGGCGCGCCTTCTTTATCCCGCAAAAAATGCGTTGCCCCGCGGGGAATAACCAGCACTTGCTGGCGTTCGAGCGGCACGGCGCGGCGCTCGATAAAACAATCGGCGGTGCCGTCGAGAATGTAATAGATTTTCGTGTAGCTGTTGCGCGTCGGCGGCATAACAAAACCGCGCTCATGATGGCTCTCAGCGATGCTGATACCGTAAGGCGGGATGACGATCTTGACCGGCTTTTTGGTGAGGCGTACTGTTTCTTCGGATGCAACGGGCATAACCATCATGCTGCAATCTCCATGCGACTTACCGTACGATGCCTAGTTACGCCCATCCTGGCTGATGCCGAAATTGCAAATAAAGAAGTCCTGTGATACCAAGAAAATCGTGGTGATAATCTAATCTTTACAGGAAAAATGTCAAGCCTTTTCATCGAACCGCGGATTACTTATGCCCAAAACCAGCATTCAAACGACGACAGTCGGAAGTTATCCGGTGCCACTCTGGCTCCGAACCTTCGGCACGAAAGAGCATTTGCGCGACGCCATCATGGTGGTGCTCAAAACGCAGGAGCTTGCCGGCATTGATCTGGTGGTGGATGGCGAGTTGTATCGTTGGGATGTCAATCATCCCGAAACCAACGGCATGATTGACTACTTCATCCGGCCCATGACGGGTGTACAGACTTCATTTTCACGCAAAACCCTGGAAGCGTTTCGCCGGAATATCGGCATGGCCTATCGCGCCGAGCCCGCTGGCATTGTGATCGAGGCCCTGGGCGCAGGTACGTTGAATCTGTTAAAAGATTTTGAATTCGTGCGGCCGCTCACCGCCAAGCCATTGAAGTTCACTCTCACAAGTCCCTACATGCTGGCGCGCGTGTTGGTCAATCAACATTACAAGAATTTTCAAGAAGTCGTCATGGCGCTCGCAGAAATTTTGGCGGAACAGGTTGAAGGGATCGAAGCCGAGGTTGTTCAAATTGATGAAGCCAATCTCACCGGCAATCCCGAAGATGCGGATTTGGCGGCAACGGCTATCAACCGCATTTTCAAAAACGTGACAACCCAAAAGGCCGTACATCTCTGTTTTGGAAATTATGGCGGCCAGCGCGTGCAAAAAGGAACGTATGAGCGCTTGGTTCATTTCATCAATAGTTTGCAATGCGACCATATGGTGCTGGAAATGGCGCGCCGGCCCGAATCTGACAAACAAATGCTCAGCCAGCTCAAACCGGAGATGGGCATTGGCCTGGGTGTCATTGATATCAAAGACAATCAAGTGGAATCCCCAGAGGAAATCGCGCGCCGCATTGAAGCCGTTGCCAAAATGATCGGCGCGGAAAGGATTCAATACGTGCATCCGGATTGCGGCTTGTGGATGCTGCCACGCTCGGTTGCCGACGCCAAGCTGCGCAATCTGGTCAAAGGCCGTGATCTCTTTGTGGGACAGAAAAAGATTTAAGTTCTTAAAATTTTTTGCCCAGCAGACAACCCCTCACACGCAAAGGCAAACTCCGCGCATTTTTGCGTTACCGTTGCTTTGCGTGTTTGATTTCTTCCGAGAAAGAAGACATGGAAGCCTCTGAACATTTTTATTCTGATGATCCTGCCATTGGCCCTCCGGATGTGCGCACGATGTTGGCAGGTGTTGATTATTATTTTCTCGGTAATGGCCACATAACTGTGGCCATTCAAGTTTGCACCTCCGGAGAGGGCACCCCCCTCGGCGTGCTCTTGATGTCGCCGGACGTTTTTGGCCCGAAACGCAAGGCGTGGAGTCTGGATCCGCAGACCGGGCTTTCGGCAACCATGATGGAACTGCTGGTGCAGGGCGAGATCATCGTTGCCTTGCCCTCACAAGTATCGGCAACATGGAAAGAATGGGATCACGTTCCGGTTTTGCGCGCTGACTGGGGAAGCAAAAACTTTGAGGTTTCTGAGCATTTCTATTGCCCCGATCGTACCCGCCCTCGTCTCATTCGCACGCTCGCCATCAAAAATATTTCTGCGCAAGCGCAAACCATCAGCGTGCAAACCGGCGTTCTTGCCCATCAAATTAAAAAAGAGCTTACGCTGGCAAGCGGCGCACAGCAAACATGCGCCTGCGAATACCGGCTCGTTCCGAACGGGCCATCACATTTTACGGTACAATTGAATTGGATTGCGCAAGCCGCATTCGAGGCGGAGGCCTCGGCATACTCGCAAAAGCTTGCAACAATCCGCAGCGATTCGCCGGTCTTAAATCATCTTTACAGTGCTGCACCGCATCAATTGCAAGCCACCATTGCCGCTTCCGGCCGCGTCGATGCCAGCTACTGGCAATATAACCTGGAATGGGCGCGCGACCAGGCCATGATTGTTCTGGGCCTGACCTACTCCGGCCAGTTCGAGCTAGCCGGCGCCATGCTCAAGCACATCCTGGAGGAGTTGGTCACAGATGAGGGCGACGCGGTTGATTCCAGCCGCAAACGGCCGCCGCAGGAAGTGGAGCTGGATCAAAACGGTGTGCTGCTGTATGCGCTGCGCAGCTATGTCGATTGGACCGGTGACCTCGATTTGGCGCGCAAACACTGGCCGCGGGTTCGCGCCGTTGCCAATTTTCCCCTCAAGCCCGTCTTCCGCCATCCCAGGGCTTTTCTGTTTCACAATCAACGCGAGTATTGGGAACGGCACAGCTTGTTTGGAATTGAAGATGGCGTGGAACTGATGTATCAGTTCTATCCTTCTTTGGGATTGGGTGACGCCGCATATTTGGCGCGGCTGCTCGGCTATGAACACGAGGCAGACAGTTGGCAAAAAGCTGCCGCTGCGATTAAACACGCCATGTTGCACGATACGCAATACGCGTTGATTGACAACGGCCGTTTTATCAAACGCCGCAAAGTGAACGGCGAGATTCAAACCGAGACATTTTTGCGCGAGCCGGAAGCTTTTCCCGCGAGCATTCCGTTGCGCCAGCCCGGGCCGCATTATTTGAATCCCGACAGCTCCGCGGCATTACCGATTGCACTGGAGTTCATCGATCCGCGCAGTGAACTGGCGCAAAATACGCTCACGCACTTGGAACAACTCTGGAATTTGCAGTGGGACTTTGGCGGATACAGCCGTTATCACGTAAGCTCCGAACCGGACTCGCCCGGTCCATGGCCGATTGCGTCATTGCTTATCGCGCGCGCCTACTTCGAAGCCGGCAACGATGAAAAAGTCTGGCGCGTTTTGAATTGGCTGATGACCCTGCCGGGCGGCAAAGCCGGAACCTGGTTTGAATTTTACGGGCCACGGCCCATTCCACCTTGCCCGCAAATCGGCATCATACCCTGGAACTGGGCGGAAATCATCATACTCTTTGTGCATCACATGCTGGGAGTACGACCCTCGTGGCAAAACTTGCATCTGCGGCCGCGTTTGCTGCAAGGTGTGAATCAAATGGAAGCAGAGTTGCGGATAAGAAACATTCGCTTGAAGATGAATATCCAACGAGTCAAAGCCGCACAAGAGCAAGGCTTTTGGATCAATGGCCAGCATCACGCATTTTCACCGGAGGGTTTGATGCTGCCATGGTCGGAGGGAGATGTTGTTGTGGGAATAAAGACGCCGTAGTCATCCCGCCAGACTGAACCCGCGAAGATGCGAAGCACGCGAAGAGTTTTCAGATTCCATGTTGATTGGTGTGGGGCATTGCATGACCATGACGCCACGGTGGCGACGATACGCCGAAGGCGTTACAGATATTAGCCCAGGGTGCCCAGCTTCTGGGTACCCTGGGTCAAATAAC
>QEVD01000421.1 GCA_003576975.1 Candidatus Zhuqueibacterota bacterium | reverse complement strand
GATAAATCATCCTGCCAGAGTTTTTTCGGCGATGCTCGGCGACTTCGGCGCATTTCGGTGAAAAACTTTATCGCCGATGGTCACCGAGTTTCGCCGAACTGTTATTTGCTGCTTCTCAGAAGCTTTGATTTGCACCTTGTCTGCAAATCAGGGTGGTTTTTAAGGTAAAACGTGTGCTAACGTTTTGAGAGTGCGCAGCATAAACTAGAAAAATTTCTGAATTATTAAATTTCCAACAGATTTGTGGGCAGGCAAGGGCGCAAGAAGATTTGCGCCCTTTTTATTTTAGAAGCTGGGCCAGGCAAGATTCGGCACACGAACATCGTGCGCGCTGGCAATTTGAAACGCCATTTCCATGCTCTGGGAATAATTCAGGCGCGGGTCGCAATAGGTTTGATAATTCGTGGCAAGATCATCTTCCACGATTTGCTCGGCGCCGCCCAGGCACTCGGTTACAGGCTCTCCGGTCAACTCGAAATGCACGCCGCCGAGGTGGCTCTCATTCCGGCGATGGATATCGAAACACTGCGCCAGCTCCGAGAGAATATCGCGAAAATCACGGGTTTTGACGCCGCGTGCGGTGGTTTTGGTGTTGCCGTGCATGGGATCACAACACCAAAGCACGCGGTATTTGTGCTTTTGCACCGCGCGAATCAGCGGCGGCAATAACTCTCCGATGGCATTTTTCCCCAAACGCGTAATCAAAGTCAAGCGCCCCCACTCATTTTGGGGATTGAGCGCGCGAATCAACGCAATCAACTCGTCCGGCGTGCAGCTCGTGCCGATCTTTACGCCAACAGGATTGGCGAGGCCGCGAAAATATTCCACATGCGCGCTGTCAAGCTGGCGTGTGCGATCGCCGATCCACAGCGTGTGCGCGCCAAGATTGTAGTAACGCTTGCGTTCCGGCAGATAATGCGTGAGCGCCTCTTCGTAAGCCAGTAACAAGCCTTCGTGTGAAATGAAAAAATCAACTCGACCCAACACCTCGGCTTTCACACCGCCCAACGCCTCCATGAATTGAATGCTGTCGAGAATGCGTTTGACCAGGCGGCGGTAATCCCGGCGGCGATCGCTTTTTGAAATGAACTCCAAATTCCAGTGATCGGGATGATGCAAGTCGGCGAATCCGCCTTCGATCAATGCGCGGATATAATTGATCGTGGTTGCGGCGTGATAATAACTTTGCAACAATCGCTCGGGATCCGGAACACGGGTTTTGACGTTCGGCTCGAACGAATTGATGCTGTCGCCGCGAAAAACTTGTAAGCGCTGGCCGTTGCTGGTTTCATAGGCGGCCGAGCGCGGCTTGGCGAACTGTCCGGCAATGCGCCCGATGCGTACCACCGGTTTGCGCAAGCCATAAATCAGCACCAAACTCATTTGCAGCAGGATTTTCAATTTATCGGCAATCGCGCGGCTGTTGAAATCTTGAAAGCGTTCGGCGCAATCGCCGCCTTGCAGCAAAAAGCGCTTGCCCTGTGCTGCGTCTTTGAGCAGGCGTTTGAGATAATCGACTTCTCCGGGAAAAACCAACGACGGATAAGAACGGAGCTGAGACAGGACTCGCTCCAGGTGTGCCGGATCGGGATAGGCGGGCTGCTGTGAGATGGGTTTTGTTCTCCAGCTCTCGGGCGTCCAGGGTGTCATTGATGAATTTTGTGCTCTATCTTTCCAACTATTTCGTTTCTTGATCACGCCAAGATAATACTTATGCTGGAAGCAGAATGTCAAGCAAGTTTTAGTAAACGCCGAGTATTGCTTGAACCCAAGAAATCACTTGAGTGATAGCCACTGGCTACTTATATTAGCGCCACATTAAAAAAATAGCCGTAGCATATCACCATTCGGAGCTTACGGACATGCTCGAAATCCTGCAAAAACGTACGATCTCAATAACCGAGCTCGAATCCAAAGCGGGCAAAATCGTTGCAGAGGCAAGACGATCTGGCAAGCCCTATCTGATTACACAAAACGGTAAGCCGATGGCCTTGCTTTTAGATGCTAAATCCTACCTTGATGAGCTTGCGACGGAAGCGCTTGCCCGCCAAATTGCAACAGGAGAAGCCGATATTGCGGCGGGTAAAGTTGAGGATCTAGAAGAAGTTTTGAAGGAGGTTCGGCGTGCTCGCACGGTATCGCGTTCGCGTCGCCAGGCGCGCCAAAATTGATCTTCTTGAAATATTGAACTACGTTGCCAGAGATAACCCCAGAGCAGCAGATAAGCTCGAACAGCGTTTTACCGGAAGTTTGAGTTCCCTCCAGCATTTTCCTGAGCGATTTTCGAAAATCCGTGAAAAATTTTATACCCGCTTCGTTTACCGGCATGCCCTTGTCAGCTCATATCGAATCATCTTTCGGATTTGGGGCAGAGATGTGTTAGTTGTGCGAATTATCCACCAGGCCAGACTCTTAAGAGAAAAAATGCTTGCCGATAAAGGGTAAAATGCTTGCGTTCACTCAAACATCAATTTGCCGTCTTGCATGATTGTTCTGTTGTCGATTGACACCGTCGGCTCGGTGATCAGGCCGCGTGCGACGATTTCGGTCAATTTCGCAGAGCCGAGACGGCGGCCAAAACCGAGATGAATCGTGCCCAGCGTTTTTTCATCCTCCAATTCGGATTGGCCAAGACGCGCAAATTCATTCATGCCAAAGCCGATTTCCAAAACCGTGCGCGCCGTGCCGGTTTTGGATTTGACGACGCTGCTGTCAACCAACTCGGCTCCGCTGGTGCGCAAACGGCGGCGCAGCGCCATGGCCTCCTTCCCTCCGCGAATCATTTTGATCTTGCCGTCCATAACTTTTATGGTGATGATCGCCGAACTTGAGTTGCGTTCGCCGGCCACGCCGTTGAGAATGAGTTCGCCGTTGACTGTGTTTGAAATCGGTGCGATATAAGCGCGGCCGGTCGGCAGGCTCGTGCACATCAATCCGCTCTGCAGCGGTGTGGCTTCCAGCGCGCCGCGGTGCTGGTGAATGGACATTTCCAGCGCTGCCCCGGCTTTGCTCGTCACTTTGATGGTTTTGCCGATGGTCAGAATGTCGGCGATTTTACGACAGCGCTCGCGCAAACGACGTAAATCGGTTTTTGCGCTGCGCTGCACGGCCTCCTCTTCCATCACCGGACAAATCACAATCCGGCTGCGTGTTTGTTGCCGCAGCCAATTGATGCTTGCCGTGTCCAAACGCGGCGCCAATACCAGAACCTTTTCTGCGGTGTTGATAAAATTGCGGGAGAGAAGAGAATGAAGGGTGCGCCGGTCATGATTGCCGGGCAATTCCAATACAAAAACATCAATTTTGGCTTTTTCCGCTACTTTACGAAAAAGACCGGCCGCCGGCGCTTGATCGCGCGCCGCAACAATGAGCAACGCCTGCTTGGGTTCCAGCTCAAGGTAATCGAAGAGCGCAAGCTGCGCTGTTTTTTCCAGTCGATTCATCTACACCAAGAGTTTGCCGGCCTCCATGATCATGCGGCCATCGACATAAACCGTCGGCTGCAAGATTAGGCCATCGAGGTGACTCGATACAGCGACCGTACCGCCCATGGATTTGTTATCGCCAAGCGCGAAGTGAACGGTTCCCATGACTTTTTCATCTTCCAAAATCACGCCAGTAATTTGCGCTTGATCATTTGTGCCAATGCCAAGCTCGGCAAGGTTACGCCCGTCGGGCCCGACACCGTCCACCAGTTCATTCAATTTCTCTGCTTCACTGCCGCCAGTAATCTCAACGGCCATGCCGTCCCGGACGACGATATGAATGGTTTGCTGCAACTTGCCGATGCCGGCAACCGCGGCTTCAAAAACGATATGACCCTGCGCGCTGCCTTCAAGCGGCGCAAAAAAGGTTTCGCCGGCGGGTAGATTGCCGGAGTTTCCCGCTTCATGATAGAGTCCGGTATCGGGTTTGGGATAACGATCGCCGCGGCGCAGCGTAATGTCGGTGCCTGCCGGGCTGGTGACGCGCAGGAGATCACCGCGCTGCAATTCGTCTGAAAGCTTGCGGCTGCGCGCGGCAATGGCTTGATAATCGGCGCTCAGGCAGCGGATCATCATGTCTTCGGTGATGCCCGGCAGCGTCGCGATGCGCGCGCCGCGCGCACAGGCCTGGCGTCGCGCCTCCGTGTGCGTGACGGATTTCGTCGTGGGACAAAGCACAACGCTGCTCGCGGCCATCAACGCGGCAATCGGCGCGGGCGGCTCTTCGCCGTTGCGCGAGCGGGGCGTCATCTCCGCGAGCATTGCTTCTGCCCCTAATTCTTTTGCGGCCTGCCACAACGCCACCCCGATGTTGCGCTTGTTTTCATCGGTAATGATGGTAACCGTTTCACCCGCCCGCACATCCATGCAATCTTTCACTGCGATGCGTGCGGCGGCAAACAGCTTTTCATTTAAGCGGGCCGCCTTCTGAGCCGGCGCGGGGGCAGACTTGACTTTTCTGGTAGCAGTTTTGCGCGCAGA
>QEVD01000420.1 GCA_003576975.1 Candidatus Zhuqueibacterota bacterium | reverse complement strand
AGAATCGTTCATTACAGATTGCCCGGGCGGTGGGCGGACACGATTGAATTGATTGAGGCCGCAGCGACGGCGTGCGGCGCAATCATAGAGATGCGATACGCTCCGAATATTCTTAAGAAATCTCCACAGCGACGAAAAATTATTACCACACCACCAGCTTTTGCATAGCCTGGAATTTTTGCCCGTCTGTTGAGGTTGCGTGCAAACGATAAAAATAAACTCCAGAGGCCACGCGCCGCCCGGCGTAATCATGCCCATCCCATGTGACGGCATGCGTGCCGGCAAGCTTTTTTTCATTCAGCAACGCAACGATGCGCCGGCCCAGCAAATCATAAATTTCGAGCACAACCTGAGCGCTGGCAGGCAGCTCGAAGCGAATTGCGGTTGTCGTGCTTGTGGAAAGTCCGCCGGTATTAATGGCAAACGGATTGGGATAGCTTTGCTGCAACACGAACGCCGCGGGAATTGCGTCGCTTTGCTTGCGTTCGCGCACCGCCACGGTTGGTTCGCTGATTTTGATATCATCAACGAACCAGCCGGGCAAGGGCTGGGCACCGATGGAATCGGTTTGAATGCGGAAACGCACGCGTACATCCGTGAATCCCGCGCCCGCGTACGCGGAGAGCGAGTATTTGTGCTCGCGCCATTGCGTTTGCGCGCTGCGAAATTGTTCACTCACGGCCGTCCACGTTGCGCCGCTGTCCGCGCTGACTTCCAACACGGCAAAATCCTCCTGATTCACAGAAAAATAATGCTGTTCCATAAAACTGATTTCCGCGCCGCTCATGTGTGAAAGATCAAGCGGTTGCATCAGCGTCAGCGAGGTGTTGGTATTCGGCGAATAGAGGCGTTGCGGATTGCTGTTCGCGGAATACTTGCCGGAAACGCGCCGATTGCTCGCCAGGCCCCAACCGCTCGAATCAACCTCCCAGGCCAGCAAACCGTTTTCAAAATCTTCTGCTCCGGTTACAAAACTTGGTTCGGCGCTAATCCCGCGATTGCGCGCAGCGGCAATGTCATAAGCGCTGACGAAATAATGTATCGTATCGCCCACGCTGAATCTCGAGCTAAAGCCGGCAACAAAGCGATTGGCGCCGTCTGCTGGCTTCATCTGCACGCTGTCGGCTTGCGCCCGGCTGCGATAGTGCAGCCATATCCGGCTCGTATCAACGCCAAGGTTGTCATTTGCCTCGACGGTGACGGTGAAAGGGCCATAGTTGCTGATTGAATTGGGAAGCTGGGTGAGTTGCTGGAATACCGGCGCTTTGCGGTCGGGCCTGGAATCGTAGGTATGTTTATCAATCGGCGCGGCAAAACCTTTTTCCGTGCGCGCGAAAATGAAATACTCGACAGTTTCATTGTCCTGGGCCGGTATGCTGGCGCTGTAGTTGCCATTGCCCAAGTGTGTCATTGTCACCTGATTGAACGGCAGTGCGCCATCCGTATCCCAATAAAGGCTGACCTCAGCCAGCGGACTAAGTTCCGAGACGATTTGCGCGTTGACCGCGCGGCTGCTGGTCAAGTTTTCCGTGTCTTTCAACGGCGTGTGCGACAGGCTGAAGCCGTTCAGCCAATTCATCACGCGCCGCATGACGAGATCGCGCGCAGGTTTCTGCACGATCGCCTCGTAACCGCCAAAGGCAAAATAGACGAGACGATACAGGCCTTCATATCGCAGCGCGCCGGAGAGATGATTGGGATAGTTGAAAATGCTAACCGCCGGGTCAAACACTCCGATTTCGCTGGGATATTGCGCTTCCGGCGGCAGCCCCGGCTCGTAAATGTCAAAACTCAGGCCGTCGCTGATGGGATCGCCATCCACGCCTGAAATGGAGGCGAACTCCGAGTTGTCGTTGTAATAACGCGCATGCAAATAGTGTTCATAAAAAGCCAGCGAAGCCGCATTCGACGCAGATAACTGAAAGCCGTTCGGATCGCACAGATCCCAGCCAATATCCTGTCCGGTGATAAAAAGATTGCCGCCAGTTTCAAGATAAAGCGTCAATTCCGCGCGGTCGGTAGAATCCAGGGTTTCAAAAAAAGAGGCTTCGCATTGCCAGATTAAGGTGGGATATCGCAGCATCGTTTCAAATGTGAGAGGCCCGCCGGTCAGGCGATTTTGAATATTAGCGGAAATGCCCAAGCTATCCAACGCGGTTTCAAAATAAGCCTCTGCACGCGCGCCGTCATCGTCGTCCACCAACAACACCGAAGGACTGAGGGCAAGATAAAAATCATAGCTCGTTTGATAGCTGCCTGCGGCGGTGAGATTCACGGTGAATTTGACGCGGTGGGGCAGGGCTTGCGGCGAAACGGCAATCGTAAATGGCGTTGCGGCGTTGCTGGCGATGCTGCGGTCGAGATCGCTGAGTCCGGGGAAATCGCCAAAACTCGCCAGGCCGTTCGTGACCTGCACCGCCCAATCGTCTGTGTGCAGCGTGAGCGCGACGTTTTGCGCATCTGCAAAGCGATTTTGCAGCGTGACGACGAGGTTGGCCGATTCTCCGGCATCCAGAAAGCCATTGCCATTGCCGCCCGGTGCTTCCGTGAAGGTGAAACCGTTCATCACGATATTGGGTTTCGGGCTGACCGTTTCCGTTAACGCGCGAAAGGCATTGATCCGGCCGCCGCCGAGTTTACCGCGATAATCCGGATTCATGCCATCAATGTTGTCGGCCGTGCCAACGATTTGATAGAGAATATCCAAACCGGACCAATCCGGATGAGCCGATTTGAGCAACGCTGCAACACCTGCGGCCAACGGCGCGGCCATGGAAGTGCCGGAATACGAATCATAGTCATCATCGAAAACCGTACTCAAAATGCCGGGCCGGCCGGCGGGTTGATCACCGCCTGGCGCCGCCACTTTCACCCAATCGCCATAAGTAGAGTAGGAAGCTTTGAAATCGCGCTCATCCAATGCCGCGACGGACAGTGCAAACGGCGCGATCGCTAAAGGATCGCCCAATTCATTGTTGCCGTTTCCAGCAGAGACCGTCACCAACACGCCGCTTTCAAAGGCATATCGCGCCGCGTCCGCAATCATTTCGTCGCTGCCGGCGCTGAGATTGGCAATGTCAGCGCCATTATCCGCGGCATAAATAAAGCCCTGCGCCACCGCAACTAAATCGACAAATCCTAATCCGAGCGTGGAATGCCAACCCGCGCGGATCGGCATGATTTTGATATTCCATGAAACGGAAGCGACACCGGCGTTATTGTCCGTACTCGCGCCGGCAAGGCCGGCAGTGTGTGTGCCGTGGCCGTTGAAGTCCATCGGGTCGTTGTCAGGATCGCTGCCATCTTCTCCGGGGAAGACGAATTCTGTATTATCGACAAAATCCCAGCCGCGAATATCATCAACGAAGCCGTTGCCGTCGTTGTCAAGGCCGTCAATGATTTCACCGGGATTGCGCCAAATATTGGCGGCAAGATCAGGATGATTCCAATCCGTACCCGTGTCAATGATGGCCACGACTACAGCAGAGTCGCCCTGCGCAAGATCCCATGCCTCCGGCGCTTTAATTTGTGGCAAATGTTGCTGTTCGCCGTAGCGCGTATCGTTCGGCGTGCTATGCACCGGAATCAAGTAGTAGGGCGTGGCATATTCCAATGCTGGATCACGTTTCAGTTGCGCGACTAAACGCGGGATGTCGGCATTTTCCGACACGGTCAGCACGAAAATGCGAGAGAGTCCGATGCCGGATTTTTCGGCAATTTGTTTGTTTTTGAAATGCGGGAACGCGGGCAGGGCGGAGAGAACGTTGTGCGTGCTGCGCAGAGCGTGCATCTCCGGGCTGTTTGCCGCATTCTTAATGGCCGGCTTGAATTTGACGATCACGCGGCCCGGAACAAATTTCAAGTTTGCTTGACTGTGCGACAAGTGCTGCGATTTTTGTGTGCCGGTGCCGGGTTTCATGCCGGCTGCAAGAACACTCAAAGCAACGATTCCGAGAAACGAAGCAACCAGCAGGCGAGGCGCGTAACCTTTGCTCATAAAAATCCCTTGTGGTTGGTCAGGTAAAAGGATGATTGGATTATCATTCAAACTAAAAAGCGGGCGCGGCACCCAACTCAAAAAACGTGCGGGAGGAAATCATAGGCGCTGAACGGCCTACACAAAATTTGGCAGGAGGTTTAGTTTATCGCCAGCGAAATTCGCGCGCGCTGAGCATGCCTGAAATGTAACGCGGCGCTAATATTCACAGATTTTTTCTGCGGCGCAACAGGTTTTTCTCTTTCAAATTAATTCAGCATGATCACAATAGAACATCTTCTTCAAAGCACATGAAAATCTCTGGCAGTTGCATCATGATGGCGTCTCGTGCTGAGACGTTGTCCGGTTTGGCACATGATATTGCGCAATAAAGTACATGTTAGCGCGAACTGACAAGGGCTTTAATTGCATGATTACTATTGACAAATTTCCACCGCATTTTGCCTTTTGTGATTGGCATGTCGGTTGCTCAAGCGAAGGGATGTAAATCCCCTTGAC
>QEVD01000419.1 GCA_003576975.1 Candidatus Zhuqueibacterota bacterium | reverse complement strand
CTCTCAACAGCATGACACAATGAGTGTTGACTTTCGAATGAAGATCTCCAGAGAGTCAACACTAAATAGAAACAACAGATTATATCGACCAGAATCCCAGGGGAATTTACCATCTACAATCTTTCATTAGTTTCTAGCCATACTTTATTTCTCGGTAGATTTTGTCGCAATATTAACGACCTGACATCTTGTTTCTTATGAAAAAATGTCGTACTGTCGTGCTCCATTGCTGTTCAAAAATCCCCTTTGGAGGCTTTAGGTATGAGTCGTAAAACAAAACGCATTTGGTGGATCATTGGCGGCCTTGCTGTGTTGGTGGCGCTGGCATTGCCCAAAGTCAGTTCGTTGTGGGGCCGCTCTTCAGCGAGCAAGAACAACGTTGTCGCGGCGAGCGGACCGCGCGATCAGAGCATGCCGGTACGCATCGCGACTGTGCAGTCGGAAAAGCTGGGCAACCGCATCATGACGGTGGGGACGATACTCTCGAATGAAGAAGTGGATATCCGCAGTGAAATTTCCGGCAAAGCGGAAAAGATCTCTTTCAAAGAAGGCGCGCCAGTAAGAAAGGGCGAACTTTTGTTGAAGATCAACGATGCCGAACCGCAAGCGCAACTCATGCGCGCTCAATATCGCCAGGCGCTTGCCGAAGAACGAGCAGAACGCCAGCGTGAATTGTTTGAAAAAAAACTTGCCAGCCAGGAAGAGTATGATATTGCCATCAATGAATTGAACATTGTGAAAGCCGAACTGCAAATCATTCAGGCGCAAATCAGCAAAACCGAGATTCGCGCCCCGTTTGAAGGCATCATCGGTTTGCGCTATGTCAGCGAAGGCAGCTACCTCTCGCCCACCACGCGCATCACCACGCTGCAAGACATTAATCCCGTGAAAGTCGATTTCACCATTCCGGAAAAATATGCCGCTGCCATGAAACGCGGCGACAAGGTCAGCTTCTCCGTGGAAGGCGTGACGCGCAAATTCGAAGGCGAGGTTTACGCTGTTGAGGCCAAAATCGACCCGACGACGCGCACGCTGCACATGCGCGCGCTTAGCCCCAATCCCGAGGGCGTGTTGATTCCCGGCGCGTTCGCCAATGTCGAAGTCGTGTTCAAGGAAAAAGAAACGCTCACGATTCCCGCTTATGCTCTGATTCCCGAACTGAAAGGGCAACGGGTCTTTTTGTATAAAAACGGCAAAGCGGAATCGCGCAGCGTAGAGATCGGCAGCCGCTCGGATGAACGCGTCGAAGTCACGGCCGGTTTGCAGCCCGGAGACACATTGATTACTTCGGGAATCCTGCAATTGCGTCCGGGCATGGCGGTACGTCCGGCTGAAGCGCAATAAATCTTTCTGTTCGATAGACAATCATGGTCATGATCGAAGTCATCCTCAAACAATTCGAAGCCCCGGATGAAACACGCATTTTTGAAAAGGGCAAGTTTGAAATCGTGAGAATCGCGGGAATGACGATTGGCCGGGCGACTTACGAACCTGGTTGGAAATGGTCGGAACACGTGCGACCGTTGGCAGGCACGGAACTTTGTGAAGTCGAGCATCTTGGAATGGTTTTAGCCGGGCGCGCCGTGGCAGCCATGGCCGACGGCACGGTGAAAGAGCTTGCGCCCGGCACGATATTCTACATTCCACCCGTGCCACATGATAGCTGGGTCATCGGCAACGAGCCTTATGTTTCGTTGCACTTTTTGGGCGCCGACCACTACTCGAAAAAAGTAGATGTAGGAGAACAATCGCAACATGCGGCCTGAAACATTGTTGCTCCACGCCGGCGTTCCAAAACCAGACCAAGGCGAGCCGTTTCTCCCCGGGCCGGTGTTCGCGGCGCCCTTTCATGCCGCCGGCGATCCAGCCCAAAGCAATTATACCTATGGCCGGTTTCATCATCCAACCTGGACGAATTACGAAAATGCCTTGAGCGCGCTTGAAGGCGGAAGCGCCATTGCATTTGCCTCAGGCATGGCAGCGGTTTCGGCGGTGCTCGGCAGTGTGCTTCGCCCCGGAGATACCGTGCTTATGCCGGCAGACAGTTACTATTCTGCGCGTGTATTGGCGCAAGGCTTTTTCGCGGAAATGGGCGTCAAAACAATACTCGCGCCCACGGCTGGCAATGCGCAAAAATCCCATGTCGCCGGCGCAAATCTAGTTTGGCTCGAAACGCCCAGCAATCCCACACTTGAGGTTTGCGACATTGCGGCAATCTCCGCGGCGGCTCATGAAGCGGGCGCATTGGTCGCGGTGGACAATACGACACCGACAGTGCTCGGCCAACAACCGCTGGCCCTGGGCGCAGATTTTTCAGTGGCCTCGGATACCAAAGGCTTGTGCGGACATTCGGACTTGATTATGGGACATGTAGCGGTGCGCGACCCCAAATTACTCGAGGGCTTGCGCACTTGGCGCACGCAAATCGGCGCGATTCCCGGGCCAATGGAAACCTGGCTCGCGCATCGTTCCCTGGCAACGCTGGATGTGCGGTTGACCAGACAGTGCCTGAATGCGCTGGCGCTGGCAGAATTCTTGACGCAGCGCGAGGAGATTGTAACCGTGCGCTATCCTGGATTGCGCCGCGATCCCTCGCATGCCATCGCCGCCAAACAAATGCACTATTTCGGTAGCGTCGTCAGTTTTGTGCTGCCCAACAAAACGCATGCAGAACGTTTTCTGAGCGCTTGCAACTTGGTTTACGAAGCTACCAGCTTTGGCGGCGTTCACACCACCGCCGAGAGACGCGCGCGCTGGGGCGGCGATAAAATTCCCGAGGGCTTCATTCGCATGAACGCGGGTTGTGAAGCGCTGGAGGATTTACTTGAGGATTTAGCGCAGGCGCTCGAGGCAGCGAGAACCTGAAGTGACGCCTTGATTGCCGCACCATTCCGATTTGGGAATCTCAGAATTTTCATTTGAGTTTGAAGGTGATAACGCCTAATTTTGCGAAAAATTGGTTTCGCTTCTGATCGAATCCTATGACGGCTGCAAGAATCGGCTTGGCCTTGAGGCTTTTGCTGGCAGGAGTTTTCCTTTTCTCTGCTTTCTCAAAATTGCCGGGCGTGGGCCTGTTTGAAATTGCAATCGTGGAGCAAGGCCTGGCTGCCACGCGCGCGCAGGCAGCATATCCGGCGCGATTGCTGATCGCCTTCGAATTGTTTCTCGGCCTCGCGTTGCTGTTTCCGTTTTACTTGAAACGCGCCATTCTCCCCTTGGCGATGGCGACGTTCGTTGGATTCATTGCTTTGCAGGGTTATCAATTGACCTTGGGCGAACAAACGCAGGATTGCGGCTGTTTCGGCGAGCTTTTGCCCATGTCATCCGCCGAATCCCTGATAAAAAATGTTATTCTGCTGGGATTGAGCCTCTGGCTGTACAAAATCACCCCAGAGCAAAAACGCCGGCCCCGGTTGCTGGCTTTGCTGGCATTGGGCAGTTTGATTACCGTGTTGGTGCTCGCGCCAGTGCGTCAGGATTATGAGGCCAACTTTGCGCAGTATACCCAGTTTGAAAAAGCGGGCCGGGTGGATCTGACCCGCGGCGACAAGCTGGTCGCCGTGTTCAATGCCGATTGCGAACATTGCCAGGAAACCGCGCAGACGCTCGACGAGCTGGCAAAAAAAAATGCGGCAATTCCAAAAATCTATGTGCTGATGTTCAGTGAAGACGAAGCCGCCATTTCCGCATTTTCAGAAAAAACCCATACGAATTATCCGTATCACCTGATCACGGCGAGCGAGTTCTTTGATTTGATCGGCGACAGTCCGCCGCGCGTATTTTGGCTGCAAGACGGCCGCATCAAGGCACGCTGGGATGATCAATTCGCCGAGAGTATTCTTGCGGCGTTCGATGGGCAAACCACGGCGCTGACCCGGTGAACGATTACCTCGTGTTTCTTAGCCCCAAGAGATTTTAGTGCGTGTAACCTGTAACACAAAATAGGAGATTTTGCAATGGTACTCAATCGTGTTTTCCGCTTCACGGTTGTTTCTATTTTTGCTCTGTCATGCCAATTTGCGCTGGCGCAAGAAGGCGAAAAGGACGCCAACAACGGCAGTGCAATCAAAGGCCCAAAAATCAAATTTGAAGAAACCAGTTTCGACTTCGGCACGGTCGCACAAGGCACGGCCGTGAAACACGTGTTCAAATTCAAAAACGTCGGCACGGACACGCTCAAAATCGAGAAGGTAAAAACTACCTGCGGCTGCACAGCGGCAGAAAGCTCGAAAATCATACCGCCCAATGCCGACGGCCAAATTTCCGTCACGTACAACACCGGCTCTGCGGTGGGCAAGGCTTCCAAGACGGTTTATGTTTTTTCCAATGATGTGGAAGCCAAGCAACGCAGCATTTCAGTTCATGGCTTCGTCGAGGGCAAAGACGAAGATGAGAGTGAGATGTAGGCGTAAGGCTATTTCTTCTGTTAATGGCTGGGACCAACAAATATTTCCTCGTCACTTCCCGCCTGGGTTTCCGTTCCTGGCGGGAAGATGAT
>QEVD01000418.1 GCA_003576975.1 Candidatus Zhuqueibacterota bacterium | reverse complement strand
TAAGGAAAGTGTCAGCTTATGATAGGCAATCAGGGTCGAACGGGCGCATCGAATCGCAAGGTTTTGGTTATCGGACTCGATTGCGTTCCACCGGAATTGTTGTTCGAGCAATATCGCAGCGATCTGCCGCATTTTGCCGAATTGATGTCCAAAGGAGTTTGGGGCGAATTGGAAAGCTGTCATCCGCCCATCACCGTGCCGGCGTGGTCGTGCATGATGTCCAGCCAGGATCCCGGCCAACTCGGTATTTACGGCTTTCGCAATCGCGCCGATCACAGTTACGACAAGCTCAGCATTGCGACCGGCAACGCGGTCAAAGCCGAGCGCGTCTGGGACACGCTCTCGCATGCCGACAAAAAAGTGGCGGTCATCGGCGTGCCCGGAACGTATCCGCCGCGCCCGGTCAACGGCATGATGGTTTCTTGTTTCCTGACGCCTTCCACCAAAAATCAGTACACCTATCCGGCAAAGCTGCAAGAGGAGATTTCCGGCCTGGTCGGAGAATACCTGGTTGATGTGAAAGGCTGGACTTTTTCATGTTCGTGGAGATGGGCACCGATCGCATTCATCACGGCTTTTGGAAGTTTCTCGATCCCGGCCATCGCGGTTATGAAAAGGGCAACCGTTTCGAGCATGCGATTCGCGAGTATTACAAATATCTCGATCGCGAGTTGGGCGAGTTGCTCACGCTGATCGACGACGATACCGTCGTGCTGATTGTGTCGGATCACGGCGCTAAAAAAATGGACGGCGGCATTTGCATCAACGAATGGCTGTTGCAGAATGGCTATCTCACGCTCAAACACATGCCGAGCAGTCCGACGGCGATCGACAAATGTGAAGTGGATTGGTCCAAGACCATCGCATGGTCGGAGGGCGGCTACTATGCGCGTTTGTTTATCAATGTCAAAGGCCGCGAGCCTGAGGGCGTCGTCGATCCGAAAGATTATGAACAGTTGCGCAGCGAGCTGGCCGAGCAAATTGCCGCGATTCCTGATCACAACGGCCAACCGATTGGCACCAAAGTGCACAAGCCGCAGGCCTTGTATCGCAACCTCAACAACATTCCGCCGGATTTATTGATTTATTTCGGAGATCCGGCGCGATTCACACGTTTGACAATGATACCGGCCCGGATGACGCCAATCACGCGCAAAACGGCGTTTTGATTTTGCATGATCCCGCGAATCCCGGCAACGGCCGTGAGATCAAAGGCATGCGTCTGTACGATGTCGCGCCGACGATTCTAAGCCTGTTCGGCATGGCGCCGCTGCCGCAGATGATCGGCAAAAAGATTGTTTGAAAACCTCAGCGCAGTGAGAACAACACGCCCGGAATACGGGCGGAACAAGTGTGCTGTTGTCTTGAAAGGTTTACGGTTCTTATTTGTCATTCAGAAGGGACCTTGTGAAGTCCTGGGCCAAATGCCAAATACTTCACAAGACTCGTCTGAATGACATTTTTTGAGAGTACTCATGCAAATCAGGGCAGCAGTGTACCAAATTTGATTAATCGAATATTTTAACATTTGATGACATGAGAGGAAGCCTCCTAATGAAACATGAACGTGGCTGCACCATTTGGTTTACCGGCTTGTCCGGGGCCGGCAAATCGACGATCACCGAACAACTCGTGCCGCTGCTCAAGCAGCGCGGCTGCAAGGTTGAAGTACTCGACGGCGATGTTGTGCGCACCAATCTCAGCAAAGGCCTGGGTTTTTCCAAGGAAGATCGCGATACCAATATTCGCCGCATCGGCTTTGTGTGCGATTTGCTCACCCGCAACGGCGTCTTTGCGATTTCAGCGGCGATTTCGCCATATAAAGCGATTCGCGATGAAAACCGCGCCTTGATCAAGGATTTTGTCGAAGTGTATGTCAAGGCTTCGCTTGAAACCTGCATTCAGCGCGACGTCAAAGGCCTGTATAAAAAAGCGCTGGCCGGCGAGATTAAAGAATTCACCGGCGTCAGCGATCCTTATGAAGCTCCGGAAAAGCCTGAAGTGATTTGCGAGACTGAAAACGAAACACCGCAGGAATCTGCTGCCAAAATCGTGCGGCGTCTCGAAGAGCTGGGTTATCTCGTTCCGGAAAACAAAAACGGCGACGGCGCTTACAGCGCTGAAGAAGAGAGCGTCGTGAAGCAACGGCTCGCCGATCTGGGGTATGTTTGATTTCCGCAAAGGCACCCTGCCTTCGCGCCTAATTTATTCTTGACCTCTGTTTCGCGTGACCGTGTTGGGCGCGAAACAGAGGTTGCTATCGCCAACTTTGAAATATGAGCAGGCCGAAAGCCGCATACAAGTCATGGAAAACGCCTTAGCTACACAGCGAAGTATTTGGGTTGTCGGATATCCGAGAAGCGGTAACACCTGGGTTAATTATTTGTGCGCCTATTGTCTAAACCTTCCCTTTCAGGGTTTTGATGATGGCGCAAAAGCGCCCAAGCAAGATTGGGTGCGCCACGCGGTTTCCGGGAAACACCCGTGGCGCGCGGCGGAGGGATTTCATGCCGTGATGAAGACGCACAAACTGCCGCATGAAGTCCCCTTCAAAGATGGCTGCGTGATTTATGTGCAGCGCGACCCGCGCGACGTTTTTGTCAGCTATTCCTACTACATGGAGCATCGCTCCACCAACCGGCTCAAAAAAATCCGCTACAAGCTGCTCGGCGTGGGCGGCAAAAGCATGCAATTGCGTTGGTTCATCACGGACTGGAAAAAACATTTCACGGCCTGGCGTCCGCACACGCGCATCGTGATTCAATACGAAAAAGTGATGACGCAAGGCGCGCCTTATCTGGCGCAATGCCTGCGCGCGGCCGGCTTCAATGTGCCGGACGAGCTGGTGGCGCAGGCGCTGGATTATTTCCGCTTTGAAAAAATGAGCGGACGCGAGATGGGCGTCGTCGACGAGAAAAGCTTTTTCCGGCGCGGCGGTTCCGGCGACTGGAAAAACCATCTCACCGAAGAAGAGAATAAGATTTTCACCCAAGCGCTTTCAGACGTGCAGCTTGCCTGAGAAACGCTTTTTTTGATATGCACACCTATGTTCGAATTTCTGAAAAAAGACCGCGCGCGCCGCGTGTTCGTGATTTCCATCGACGGCGTGCCATATGATTTCATGCAGAAACACATTCGCACGGGCGATTTTCCCAATTTCAAAAAACTCGCCGAAAAAGGCGCCTTTCGCCGCATGAATTCGGTGCAGCCCTGTATTTCCTCCGTCGCCTGGTCGAGTTACATGACGGGCAAGAATCCCGCGAAGCACAACATTTTCGGCTTTGTTGATCGCAAGCCCGGCACGTTCGATATTTTTGTGCCGACCTCCGCGCACATGACGAGCGACACCATCTGGGAAATTATGAGCCGCGCGGGCAAGCGCGTGTTCGTCATGAATGTGCCGGTCACGTATCCGCCGCGCAAAGTCAACGGCATTTTGATCGGCTGCTTTTTGTGCACGCAAATCGAGAAGATTGCCAATCCCGCGCACGTCGGCCAGGAGTTGAAGCAAATGGGCTACAAGATCGACGCCGACGCCGCGATTGCGCGCGAAAACCGCGATCGCTTTCTCGACGAATGCAACGAAGCGCTTACCAAGCGCGTGCACGCCATGTTTCATTACATGGCGAAAGAGCCGTGGGACTATTTTCAATGCCACATCATGGAAACCGATCGCATGAATCACTTCTTCTGGGAACACATGGAGAAGGATGATTCGCAGTATGCGAAAGCGTTTTTCGATTTCTATAAGCGCGTCGATGAGGTCTTGGGCGAAGTCGATCGCAAACTCGAAAATGATGTGGATTTGATCATTCTGTCTGATCACGGCTTCTGCACGATCAAAAAAGAAATTTATCTGAATTGGTATCTCACCGAAGCCGGTTTGTTGAAATTCAAGAAGACTCCGCCCGCTTCGCTGGCCGACATGCATCCCGAGTCGCAAGGGTACAGTCTGATTCCCGGTCGGGTGTTCGTGAATTTGCAGGGCCGCGAGCCGAACGGCTCCGTGCCGCAAAGCCAGTATGAAGCGATGCGCGAAAAATTGACGGAAGCGTTGCTCGGTTTCCGCGACCCGGAAAACCATGCGCCTATCATTCGCCAGGTGATCAAACGTGAAGACATTTACGACGGCCAGAACAGCGAGCTGGCGGCGGATTTGATTGCCGTGCCGTACGACGGCTATGATCTAAAAGGCGATATCAAGAAAACCGTGCATGGCGAGAAAACGGCGCTGGTCGGCATGCACACCTATGAAGACTCGCTGCTCTTCATGCGCGATCGTGAGATCAAGCGCGATCACAACCAGCTTTGGATCGGCGATCTTGCGCCGACGATTTTAAAAATGATGAACGTGCCTGTTCCGCAGGACATGGATGGCGTGTCCCTGGTTTAGCCGTGGGAATGCGCTGCAACATTGCTTCAGGATTAACACCACGGAGAGTTCAGGATGAAAGTTCTTATCACGGGCGGCGCCGGTTATGTCGGTTCCGTTTTAATCCCTCGGCTGCTCAACGCCGGCCATCATGTGCGTGTGCTGGATAATTTGATGTACGGCGGCGCGAGCCTGCTGCCGCATTTCAGCTATCCGAATTTTGAGTTCATCAAAGGAAATATCCTGGATGAGCCTAAAGTGCGCCAGGCCGTCAAAGGCATGGATGCCATCATCCATCTTGCCGCGATTGTCGGCTATCCCGCCTGCAAAAAAAACGAGCAGCTTGCGCACGATGTGAATTTTATCGGCACGAAAATCGTCGAGAAGAATCGCGAGCGCGGACAGCTTGTGCTCTACGCCTCCACCGGCTCGAACTACGGCGCCGTGGTCGGACAAATCTGCACGGAAACCACACCGCTCAACCCGCTCACCATTTACGGCCGCACCAAAACCCAGGCCGAGCAGCACTTGCTCGATTCTCCCAATACCATTTGCTATCGCTATGCCACAGCCTTCGGCGTCTCGCCGCGCATGCGCCTGGATTTGTTGATCAACGATTTCGTGTATCAAGCCGTGAAGGTGCGCAATCTGATTATTTATGAACGAACCTTCAAGCGCACGTTCATTCATGTGATCGACATGGCGCGCAGCTTCATGTTCGCCCTGGAAAATGCCGACCGCATGACCGGCAACGTCTACAATGTCGGTTCGGAAAACATGAATTATAGCAAGGAAGACATTGCCAATCTTGTGCGCTCAAAGGTTGATTTCTATCTGCACTATGCCGATGTCGGCAAAGATGAAGATCAGCGCAATTATGAAGTCTCCTATGAAAAAATCCATGCGCTGGGCTTTCAAACGACGATTTCTGTGGAACAAGGCGTGGACGAGCTGATGCGCGCTTACGAAACCATCGATATCCGGAATCCGCTCAGCAACGTGTAATGCAAACGCAACTCCAACAACCGGAACCGGCGGCCAACGGCGCGCCGCCGCGCGTCACGAAGCAAATGAATATGATGGCGCGCCTGCGGCGCAAACTCAAGAAGTCGCGCCGCTCGGTGATGCTGGCGCCAGCCGGCGCACCCACGCTCACGGAGCCGCCGATTTTCTTGATCGGCGTGCATCGTTCCGGCACCACGCTTTTGCGGTTGATCCTCGACAGCCATTCGCGCATCGCGTGCCCGACGGAGTC
>QEVD01000417.1 GCA_003576975.1 Candidatus Zhuqueibacterota bacterium | reverse complement strand
ATGAACAAGATGATGGTCGCAGTCTTCGACAGCGAGACGGTGGCTTTTGAGGGCCTCAGCGCGCTCAAGGGACTCCACAAGGATGGGGACATCACGGTGTACGCAACGGCGGTCCTCGTGAAGGATGCCTCGGGCAAGGTGAGCGTGAAGCAGGTCGTCGAGCAGGGGCCCATCGGCGCCGGCCTCGGCATGTTGGTCGGCAGCATGGTGGGATTGCTGGCGGGTCCGGTCGGACTGGCCGTGGGAGCGTCGATAGGTAGCCTGACAGGCTTGATCTCTGATCTGAACAAGTCGGGCATCGACGTCCAATTCGTGGACGAGGTCTCGAACGCCCTCGGCTCTGGCAAGGCGGCGGTCCTGGCCGATGTGGAAGAGAGCTGGACGGAGCCCGTTGACGCACGAGTCAGGAAACTGGGTGGTATGGTTTTCCGACGCCTGCGCTCCGAGGTCGTCGAGGACCAACTGGTGCGGGAGTCCGCTGCCTTCCAGGCTGAAGTGAAGCAGCTCAAGGAGGAGCTGGCGCAGGAACAGGCTGAGAACAAGGCCGCGATCCAGGCGCAGATCGACGATGCGAAGAAGAAGTCCCAGGTGATGCAGGACCAGGCCAAAGGCCGAATCGATCAAGCCAAGCGCGAAGCCGAGGCGAAGATCACCGCCCTGCAAGGACAACTCAAGCAGGCGAGCGACCGGCAGAAGGCAAAGATTGAGAAGCGCATCGCCGAAGTAAAGGCTGACCTCGAGGCACGTCACACCAAGCTCCAGGAAGCTGGACGACTTGCCAAGGAGGCATTGGCACTCTAGTAGTTGATTCAATCGTAGTCCCGACCCCTGGTGGGTCGCTGTCGCTGCCCGAGTGTTTGAGATTGCAACAGTGCCCCACAAGGGGGCAAGACTACGACTTAACGTTGTTGCACTAGCGTCGCGTCTAAAAACGGGAAGTTTGCGGTAGTTGATGTCCGTTCAAGACTTCCCGTTTTTCCAAACATAAAACTGGCGATGTACTTTGTAAGGAAAATGCGATGTTGCAAAATCAAAATACATACAAGGCTCTCGCGGTGAATGCAAGTCACGACGCCGAAATTCTTGCGAGCATGCCCAGCCGCCATCCAAAAACTGTGATGGATTTGGCCGAAGCCGAGAAAGTTTATGAGCTGACAACTCCGAGCCATACTGAAAATCTGGCGCCGATTCGCAGCTTCCTCGCCACCATTGCTCAAAAAGCCGGTTTTGACGAAACGGCGGTAATGGCGATCGAGATTGCCGTTGAGGAGGCCTGCGTCAATGCAATTAAACATGCCCATACAAATGACGCGGCCAAGTCGCTGCATCTTCGGATAACCATCGACCATCAAAAACTGGCGATAGTGGTGAAAGATCAAGGTCAAGGCTTTGATCTCAAGCAACTCGAAAAGCAGGATGCCAAGGCGCTCCTTTCAAAGCTGCAAGCCGGCGGGCGCGGCATTCTGATGATGAAGATGCTGATGGATGAAGTTCATTTTGCCTTTGAAAGCGGAATAGGAACGCAAGTCCGGCTGGTGAAATACCGCATATCTCCGCGCTGCCGGACGATTCATTAATAAAGACGAATTACACATTAGAACTCTATCAGCAGAAAAAGTTCGTTCAATAACGGCATCTACAATACCTTCTGAAAGGAAAGGAGACTTGAAATGAAATGGTCTTTTAAACTCGGTGAAATTGCGGGCATCGGCATTTACGTGCACGCGACGTTTTTGCTGCTGCTCGGCTGGGTGGCGTTGAGCTATTATATCGCCGGCCAGAGCATTGCCATGATAGTCAACGGCGTGGCGTTCTTGCTGGCGCTGTTCGGAATTGTCGTGCTCCACGAGCTGGGACATGCGCTTACCGCCAAACGCTTCGGCATTCAGACGCGCGACATTACATTGCTGCCGATCGGCGGCGTCGCGCGTTTGGAGCGCATGCCGGATGATCCCAAACAGGAGTTGTGGGTGGCGCTGGCCGGGCCGGCAGTCAACGTGGTTTTAGCGGCGGTGTTGTACGTCGCGATTGGGTTAACCTCCGGGCCGCCGTCGTTGAGCAACCTTAGCATGGTGAGTGGGAATTTTTGGGAAAAGTTGCTGTGGGTCAACGTCTCGCTGGCGGCGTTCAATCTCCTGCCGGCGTTTCCGATGGATGGCGGCCGCGTGCTGCGCGCGTTGTTGGCCATGCGCATGGACTATGTGCGCGCGACGCAAATCGCCGCCCACGTCGGACAAGGCATGGCTCTTCTGTTTGGATTCATCGGATTATTTTACAATCCCTTCTTGGTGTTCATCGCGCTCTTTGTGTGGATGGGCGCCACGCAAGAAGCGAGCATGGTACAAATGAAATCGGCGCTCGGCGGCATTCCGATTCAGGCCGCGATGATCAAGGACTTTCGCACGCTGGCGCCCGCGGATTCTTTGGAACGGGCGGTTGAGCATATTCTGGCGGGTTTTCAACAAGACTTTCCGGTGGTGGAGCAAGAGCGAGTGGTGGGCGTGCTCACGCGCAACGATTTGCTAAAAGCGCTTTCGCAGCGCGGCACAAACGGCCGGGTCGAAGAAGCCATGCAACGCCAATTTGAGACCGCCGACCCGAACGAGATGTTGGAAACTGTTTTTGCGCGGTTGAATGCGAGTCGCTGCCATTCGCTGCCGCTTGTGCGCAACGGCCAGCTCGCGGGCATCGTTACGATGGATAACGTCGGCGAATTTTTGATGGTGCAGGCGGCGCTGCGAAAGGCGCGGGCATAAGGGTGGGGAATACAATTTTAAGAAGAAGCAGGAAAAGCATGATGAAAACAAAACCTACCATTGTTATGAGTGAATTAGAAAAAAAGCTGGAGCACGGCTGGAAAAAATTGACTGCGTTGCTCGATCCGAAAAAGCGCGGCTGAAAGATCGATTTGAAATGAAAGGCATTTGGTGAGATTATGTCAACAACGAATATGAAAACCGTGTCTCTGGTTCTTGGAAGCGGGGGCGCGCGAGGTTTGGCGCATATTGGTGTCATTCATTGGCTTGAAGAAAATAATTTTAAAATCGAGTCAATTGCCGGTTGCTCAATAGGAGCAGTAATTGGAGGAGTATATGCTGCCGGAAAATTGAATGAGTATGAGCAATGGGTACGGTCCATAACTAAAATCGACATATTCACTCTACTGGATCTTTCGTGGGAAAAGAGCGGACTGGTGAGAGGTGACAAAATTATTAATACTTTGATCAAACTAGTCGGAAAGAAACGAATCGAAGATCTCACATTTCCATATACGGCTGTTGCCGCTGACATCGTAAACCAGAAAGAAGTATGGATAAAGTCGGGCAGTCTTTTTGATGCCATGAGAGCGTCTTTCGCGATACCCCTTCTCTTCACTCCATTCAAGTACAAAGGGGTCGATCTTGTTGATGGCGGGATCTTGAATCCTGTGCCCATTGCGCCGACATTTGGGGATGAAACTGATTTAACTATTGCTGTAAATCTGGGCGGCTCCCCAGATGATCGTAAAGAGCCGAATTCCGTGAGTACGGCTTCAGTTGACCCTTCATCTCCGGTCCGTGAAAAGATCAATCGCTTTATAACACGTCTCCAACAATCCGGGACAAGTGGCAGCAGTCGAGATTGGGGAGCGTACGATATCGCCATACAGGCTTTTGATGCTATGCAGAGTGCCATAGCCCGCCAAAAGCTTGCCGCATATCCACCGGATATAGTAATAGAAATTGCCAGGAACGCGTGCCGGACATTGGAGTTTGACCGGGCATCCGAGATGATTGAATTAGGATACAGATACAGAAAGGCGAAAGAGTGCCTGTCTCAAGTTTCGCCACAAAGGCGGAACGATGAACGCTAACATTTCGCTAAAAGATAATCACCTCAAAACTCAAAACCGAAAGGAGAACCTATGACTAACTTTCCTCTTCTCAACGCTTTTGCAAGCCATTGGTGGGTGCTGTTGCTACGCGGCATTGCCGCCGTGTTGTTTGGCATTTTGGCCTTCGTGTGGCCGGGGCTGACTTTAGTGGCGCTGATTTTTCTCTTCGGCGCTTATGCCCTGGTGGATGGCGTTACTGCAATCTTTGTCGGTGGGCGCGCCCATGCGTGGTGGATGGTCTTCGCCGGAGTATTCGGACTCATCGCCGGCGTGCTGACGTTTATTTTTCCCGGCATCACCGCATTTTGGCTGCTCATTCTGATCGCGTCGTGGGCCGTCGTCCGGGGTATCTTCGAGATCGTGACGGCGATTCAATTGCGCAAAGAATTGACCAACGAATGGATGCTGATTCTCGGCGGCGTTCTTTCGATCATCTTCGGGGTCCTGCTCTTTTTGAATCCGGCCACGGGCGCGCTCGCGGTGGTGTGGCTGATCGGCTCCTACACGCTGGTGTTCGGAATCATCATGATTGTGCTTTCGTTCCGTTTGCGCGAATTGCGAAAGCTCGAGCCGGCCACGGTCTGATGAAGCACATTTAAATTTTGCTATCGGACTAAAGTAAAACTAACCGGAGGTTCGGGTAAACTGAACCTCCGGTTTTGCGCCTCATCAACGAAGAAATCACAACTATGAAAGTCAAATTTTACGGAACCCGAGGCTCGATTCCGGTTTGTGATCCCCAATTCCAAGAATTTGGCGGGAACACGACGTGTTTTCAAATCACGTTTCCGGATACAGGACTCATTGCCATCATCGATGCCGGAACCGGAATCAGAAATTTGGGCAAAGCTCTCGTCGCCGCCGGCCATCAGCAAGATGAAATTTTCATCGGCTTCACACATTTTCACTGGGACCATATTCAGGGTTTCCCCTTTTTTGCACCGGCTTATAACCCCAGCCAAAAAATCAACATTCTATCCCTGGGAAAAGGCAGAAAGGCCACGAATCTGCGAGGAATTTTTAAAACCCAAATGCAGACGGAGTACTTTCCGGTGCAATTGGATAATATGGGAGCCCGTTTTGACTTTTTACAAATCGATAAGTCCCGCGAATATTTTGAAGACGTTCATGGCGAGTTCTTCAAAGTGACTGCCAATCGGCACAACCACCCTGGCGGCGCGTATGGCTTTCGTTTTGAACGGCACGGAAAAGTTTTGGTCATTTGTACCGACGTAGAGCATGGCGACGCTATTGACCCTCACGTCGTCGCGCTTGCCAAGGGCGCTGATTTGCTCATCCACGAAGCGCAATACACCGGCGAAGAATTGAAAACCAAAAGAGGCTGGGGACACAGCAGCTACGAGCAAGCGCTACAAGTAGCCGAGATGGCCGGTGCGAAAATGCTGGCCATCACCCATCACGATCCGGATCACGATGATGAGTTCCTACGACGGATGGAACGGGAATGCCAGCAAAGATTTCGCACATGTGTTTTGGCCCGCGAAAAGATGGAAATTGCGTTATAAAATTTGTATACTCTTCAATTATTCGGCAAGCGTTCGACTGAGACCTCGGTGAGCTCAGTTGAGCCGCGCTCACGCCGAAGGTTCAACGCACCATAACACAAGTTCTCGCACAACCAAAAAATACAAATAGATGAGTATTGCGACGATGCAGCAAGATCAAACAAATGCTTATCAACAATCGGTTGAAGAAGTATTGACCGCGTTCGAGGCGGATGCGCGCCACGGCTTGAACGAAGCAGAAGCGCGGAGGCGACTTCAAAAATACGGTACGAACGAGCTGACGGCGGAGAAACCCGTGCCCGCGTGGAGAAAATTCCTTGCGCAGTTTCAAGACGCGCTCGTCATTCTGCTGCTCATCGCGACATTGATTTCGACCGCGTTGTGGTTGTATGAACGCGAATCGGCGCTGCCTTATGAAGCGATGGCGATCTTCGCCGTCGTGCTGCTCAACGCCATCATGGGTTACATTCAGCAATCACGCGCGGAAGATGCGGTGGCGGCGTTGCGCCAAATGTCGGCGGCGCATGCCAACGTCATCCGCGACGGCGAGCGGCAGAGTATTCCGGCAACCGAGCTTGTGCCGGGCGATATCATCCTCATTGAAGAGGGCGATACGATTCCGGCGGACGGCCGGTTGATTCAAGAAACCGCGCTGCAAACCGGCGAAGCCGCGCTGACCGGTGAAAGCTTGCCGGTGTCGAAAGATACGCTGCCGATTGCGCAAGAAGTCGGACTCGGCGACCGCGACAATATGGTCTTCAGCGGCACCGCCGCCACTTACGGCCGCGGACGCGCGGTGGTGGTGGCAACCGGAATGCAAACCCAAATGGGGCGCATTGCCGGGATGCTGAAGCAAGCTCCGGAAGAAACCACGCCGCTGCAAAAAGAACTTGACCAGGTCGGCAAACTGCTCGGCATTATCGTCGTCGTCATTGCCGTGGTGATGATTGCAACCATCATCCTCGTCGAAGACGTGCGCGGGTTCGCCGGACTTTTCGACGTGCTCATCCTCGGTGTCGCGCTCGCGGTTGCGGCAGTGCCGGAAGGTTTGCCCGCCGTGGTGACTGCGGTGCTTGCCATCGGCGTGCAGCGCATGGCGAAGCGAAATGCCATCGTGCGCCATCTCGCCGCGGTCGAAACACTCGGCTCGGCGAACGTCATCGCCTCCGACAAAACCGGCACACTCACGAAAAACGAGATGACCGTGCGGGTGGTCGTCACCGCGAGCGGGCGCGTGAGTTTGGGTGGGACGGGTTACGAGCCTGAAGGGAAAGTGCGGCTCGACGGCGGAGGAACAATTGATGGAGCGCTGCGGTTCGAACTGGTGCGCGCACTCGCCGCTGCGGATCGCGCCAACAACGCCGTGTTGCAAAAGCGCGATGGACGCTGGATGGTGCAGGGCGATCCGACCGAAGGCGCATTGATCGTCGCGGCGCGCAAAGCCGGGCTGGAGGCGGAGACGCTCGACGCGCGATTGGAACGCGTCGGGGAAGTGCCGTTCTCCTCCGAGCGCAAGCTGATGAGCACGATTCACACCGACGCCGAGCGACAGGAGCGCCTGCTCGTTTTCACCAAAGGCGCGCCGGACGTGCTGCTCGCGCGCTGTTCGCGTGAGTTGGTGGGCGAAGAGATCAAACCTTTGACCGCGGAACGCCGCGCGGAAATTTTGCAAACCAACGAAGAATTGGCCGGCGAAGCGCTGCGCACGCTCGGGGTTGCGGCGCGCTCGTTGCCGAAGGATGCGTTCAAGCACGAAGAGGTTGATGAGCGCGTTGAACAAGAGCTTGTCTTTCTGGGATTGATCGGCATGATTGATCCGCCGCGTGAAGAGGCGAAGGATGCCGTTGCCCGCGCGAAGGGCGCCGGCATTCGCCCGATGATGATTACCGGCGATCACCCCAAAACCGCCGCAGTCATTGCCGAAGAACTCGGCATTGTTAAAAACGGTCGCGCTATTACCGGCGCGGAGTTGGAGAAAATGTCGGAAGAGACGCTCGACCGAACGGTGCAAGAAGTGTCTGTATACGCGCGCGTCAACCCCGAGCACAAGCTGCGCATCGTGCAGGCGTTGCGGCGCGCCGGCGCTACAGTGGCGATGACGGGCGACGGCGTCAACGATGCGCCCGCGTTGAAGACCGCCGACATCGGCGTGGCTATGGGCATCACTGGCACCGATGTTTCCAAAGAAGCGGCAGACATGGTGCTGGCCGACGACAACTTCGCCACCATTGTCGCGGCGGTCGAAGAAGGGCGTGCGATTTTTTCGAATATCCGAAAGTTTCTGCGTTATCTGCTTTCATCAAACATCGGTGAAGTGATGACGATGTTTTTCGGCGTGCTGCTGGCGAGTGTGATCGGGCTGACGGCAGAAGGCGCCGGCGCCATCGTGCTGCCGCTGCTGGCGACGCAAATCCTGTGGATCAATCTCGTGACTGACGGTGCGCCCGCGCTCGCGCTCGGTGTTGATCCGGCGGACGCAGGCTTGATGAATGTGCCGCCGCGCTCACGGGATGAAGGTGTGATCACGCGCCGCATGTGGTTCGGCATTTTTTTTGTTGGCGCGATCATGGCGGCGGGGACGCTGCTCGTGCTCGATGCCAGCTTGCCCGACGGTCTCATCGAAGGCGATGGTGATTTGCGTTACGGCCAGACGATGGCTTTTACGACGCTGATGCTCTTTCAGATCTTCAATGTGTTCAACGCGCGTTCGGATGAGCGCAGCGCGTTCGCCGGCCTCTTCCACAATCGTTGGCTTTGGGGAGCAGTGCTGTTGTCGCTCCTGTTGCAAGTGGCAGTGATTTACATACCGTTTCTGCAAAAAACATTTTCAACCGTGAGCTTGAGCCTCGATGATTGGTTGCGCTGCGCCGCAGTGGCAAGTTCGGTGCTGTGGCTGCGCGAATTGGGCAAACGGATCTCCAAAACCAGGGTGTAACGAGCATATCGCAAGTGGCAATCACCGAATGGCATTCAAGAAACCGCCCCGCCGGATTCGCAGAAACAGCCCGAACTAACTATGACCTGAAATTTGTACGATAAATTTTACCACCTCCGCCTGCATTTGATCCCCCAGCGACGGAAGCAGTCTCAAAGCTGAAGTCGCATTTATGCGGCTTGCGTTTTTAGCCTGGAGATTTGTCCCCAGGCTGCCGCTTCTTCCCCAAGAGTCCTCATTTTCCTGCAAAATACGCCCTCAGTGTCAAACCTTGCGCCCGCAGTGTTAGACAAGGCCAGGTTTATTTTTCTATATTGGGTAGGGAGCAAAATTGTATGAATCGATCACACAAGGCGGAAATCATGAAATGCACCATCTTTTTCTGTACAATTTCACTGCTGCTCTTATTCGCCGGCAGTCCTGCCGGCGCTCAAGACCAGGCCGACCTTGAGGCAATCCATAAGCTCATTGACCAGTACGCCCGAACAGATGATACCGATGATTTAATTAGTCAAGCCAAGCTCATGAGTACCGACCGGGTCGTGATTGGGATCTTGATTGCTTTACAAGCCAATAATTTGAACAAACAAAAGTAAATAAAGAACGAAGGCTAATGAACGTGTTTCAGTTCAAATTCACGCTCAGTCACTTTATCAACCGAAAATAAAGAACGAAGGCTAATGAACGTGTTTCAGTTCAAATTCACGCTCAGTCACTTTATCAACCGAAAGGGAAAATCAGCCATGAACAGCAAAAGAAAAGCTGCAGCGCTGTACGTTCTCGTTGCGCTCATCACGATGGCCGCAAACGTTGCGGCGCAAGATGATTTGACCGGGACTTGGTTAATCAAGGCAACAAACACGACTTTTGGTATTTCCTTCGAGTGGGCGCGGCAGGGCAATGACTACGCAGATACCATGATGCTCTTTGCATTTGATTCGACCGGAAAGTTTATCGGCAGGGTGAGGGTTCGGTCTCGCATAACTCTCATCGGGCAGGATAGCCTTACCCAAACATGGGAAGCGGATTTCATTTCGCCGACAGGAGTGGTCTCGCCGAATGCTTCGCAAGGAACAGGGCGAGGTTCTCGCATTCGTTTGCAAACCGTGACCGCGGTCAACGAAAGCCCTCGCCATGCACCGATCTCTTTCGAACTGCTGCAAAATTACCCCAACCCTTTCAATCCTTCCACGACGATTCGCTTTGAAGTGGCAAAGGCAACGTATGTCAATCTCAAAGTGCTCGATTCGTTGGGCCGAGAAGTGCGTACGCTGGTAGACCGCAGTTACGGGCCGGGTTCATATTTCCAGGTATGGGATGGAAAAGACAACCGCAACATATCCGCGCCCAGCGGCACTTATTTTCTCCGCATGAATGCCGGGGCATATGTTGATACAAAGAAGATGACGTTGATCAAATAGGCCGCGCCATGCACATGCCCCCAATCGCTATGCTAATTCAAGAAAGGCAGAATGCGGGCGAGCATCGTGTGCATAAGTGACTGGCATTTCCAAGCGCGTTCGGATGCCGCCCCGGACGCGCTATTTTTCCCTTGCTCTCTCTCTCCTCGAGATTCTTTTGTATTTCCCGCCTCAACTTCTTGTCCATTAAAAAACCCTTGCACTCCAATTTGAGTGGATTAGATTATTTTTATACGGATTCGATTGACTCAATCCAATCGTAACACGTGTATGAATGTATCGCCTCAGTTACGGGTGGAGTAGCGCAGGCATCATGCCTGCAGACAAGATGTCTGCGCTACGTTTTCCACCAATCTGAGGGACTACATCGGTTGAATCAACCCGATCTTAACAAAAGTATGATCTGCCATTTTCTTTGGGAAAGGAAATGCCGTCGAAAACTTGGAAGATTTCGATTCTCTTGCCGGCGTTGCTGTTGCCGCCGGCGTTGCTCGCCCAATCAAGCACCACACCGGAATTTGTTGTGAAGCCGTTGCCACCGCTTCCGGAACGCCAAGCGCAGCGCAACGAGATGGCGATCCAGCGGCTGAATGCTTCGAACGGCCTGGCGGAAAACAGCGTCGAATGCATGCTGCAGGATCACCTGGGCTTTCTCTGGCTGGGCACCCAGAACGGCCTGCACAAATATGACGGCTACTCCTTCAAAGTCTACCTGCCGAACCCCGATGACCCCGGAAGTATTCGAAGCAGAAGTTTCCTCTATGGTTCGCAGGGGGTGGTCTATAGTTCGCTGGGGATGTTGTATGAAGATGCGGATAAGAATCTCTGGATTGGCGGCGATGGCGGACTGCATCGCTACCTGCGGGATTCTGATCGCTTTCAACACTATCCCCTGCAAGTTGGAGCTGAAAATCTCGAGCACTACAAAGTGGTCTATATTACCGGAGATCCCGCGAAGCGAAATAGACTCTGGGTGAGTATTGAGGCGCGCGGACTTTACCAATTTGATCCGGTGCGGGAAACACTGGTTCGGGTTGAGAGCATGAGTAACTTTTTTAACGGGACAGCCCGGCCTGAGTTTACCAGTATTGTTTGTGAAAACGATAGCATCCTTTGGGTGGGTACCAATGGAAGTGGTTTGTTGCGGGTCAATTTTGAAACGGAACGTGTGACGTGTGACGCATCATTTCATCCCCACTCCCGATCCTCATAGCATTAGTAGCAATAATATCTCGACGATATTTCAAGATCGCCAAGGTGCTTTGTGGATCGGCACTTTGGAAGCCGGGTTGAATAAACTTGTGCAACCGACCGCGGGTTCTTCGGTGAGACCTGCCGGTGGAGTTGACCGAACCGCGCTAACATTTACGCGCTATCAGCACGATCCCAATGATCCATACAGTCTCAGTGACAATATAATACGGTGCATCGATGAAGATGCCGACGGGGAGCTTTGGATTGTTGCCGGTGTCACCGGTACTTCTTCTAATCAGCTTAATCGCTTTAACCCCCAAACCTCCCAGGTTACCCGGCATTCTATAGATCTGAGCAAGAATTTGGTGTCCGTGCTGGTTGATCGTTCCGGTCTTATTTGGGCCGGCAGTGCGACCGATGGCGTATTCAAGTTAAATCTCAAGGCGCTGAAGTTCCCGCATTACACCATGCAGCCCGATGAGCCAAACAGTTTTTATGGAAAACATATTCGAGCCATCTGCGAAGATCGCAACGGCAATATCTGGCTGGGCGGCGAAATGGAGGGGCTTTACCGGCTCGATCGGCAAAACGGGAAATACACCTATTTTAGAAACGACCCGGCTCACCGTGACAGCTTGAGCGCCGGCCATGTGAATTGCATTATTGCAGACCGTCATGGCGCGATTTGGATAGGCTCCAATGATGGACTTCACAAGTTTGATCCCCGAAAAAAGGTTTTCAAGCGGTATAAACATGATCCGCAAAATCCCCAAAGCCTCGCCTCAAATGGTGTCACCAGCATTTTTGAAGATCGCTCCGGCGTGTTGTGGGTAGGCAACTATACCGGCACGTTGCATCGCTTTGATCCAGCGACAGAGATCTTCACCCGCTATCGTGAATTTGCAGCGAATAGCGACTGGTATTCCGGCGCCGGAATATTTGGTATCAGGGAAGACGATCAGGGCTTGCTCTGGTTGGGGACAAACGGAGACGGTTTGGTGAAGTTCGACCCTGCCATAGGCAAGCTAAAAGGCTTCAAAAAGAATTCATTTGACGATATCGCGGTCACCCGACCGCTCATTGACCGCGCGGGTCGGCTGTGGATTGGTGGTCTGGGTATTGGGGGATTGGCGCTGTTTGACCGGAAAACCGAAACCGTGACTAAAATCATTACGGAAGCCGACGGCTTGCTGTATGATTCTACATACGGGATTGAGGAAGACAGCCACGGCAATCTCTGGATCAGCTCGGCGCGGGGATTGAGCAAGTACAATCCCGATCGTGGCACGTTTCACCATTATTTTAAAGAGGACGGCCTGCAGGACAATGAATTTCGTTATTGGACGCATCATAAAAGTCATAGCGGCGAGATGTTTTTCGGCGGACAGTACGGCTTCAACGCGTTTTACCCGGACAGCATCAAAGACAGTGATTACGTGCCGCCGATAGTGTTCACGGATTTGCGGATCAATAACCGGCCTGTTGCCATCGGCAAGGACTCGCCCTTGCGCAAAGATATTGCCGTGGCCGAGGAAATCATGCTGGCTTACGATCAAAACGATATTTCGATCACGTTTGCCGCGCTGGATTTCAGCATGCCGGAACGCAATCTGTATTCTTTCAAATTGGAGAATTACGACGAAGATTGGCACGCCCCGAGCCAGGAGCGCACCGCGGTTTATACCAATCTCGATCCCGGCGAGTACGTGTTTCGCGCCAAAGGTACGAATTACGACGGCGTGTGGAATGAAGTGGGCGCTGCGGTCAGAGTGATCGTCAGTCCGCCGTGGTGGCAAACGTGGTGGGCGTACACATTTTATTTTGCAATTATCTTTGGATTCTTTTATGGTTTAAGGCGTTATGAACTAAACCGCCAGCAATGGAAACACGGACTGGAATTGGAGCGCGTTGAATCAGACAAACTGAAAGAGCTGGACAGCCTGAAGTCGCGTTTTTTTGCAAATATTGCCGCTGACATTGATTCTCGGGCCGATTGAAAATTTACGGCAACGCCTTGCCGACGATGAGGCCAAGCAAGAACTCGGCATGATGCAGCGCAACGGCCAACGGCTGCTGCGGCTCATTAATCAATTGCTCGATCTCTCCCGCCTCGAAGCCGGCAAGCTCAAGCTCGAAACCCGCCCCGGCGATCTCCTCGCATTTTTGAGAGGCGTCGTCTTCTCGTTTGAATCGCTGGCAAAACAGAAGGGGGAGCAATTCCCAAAAGGTGATGAATTTTTCACGGGCTGATGAGGCATTGAAAAAAGTGGTCCCATCTACCCGTTTTAAGTTGGCACCGTAGGTGCAA
>QEVD01000416.1 GCA_003576975.1 Candidatus Zhuqueibacterota bacterium | reverse complement strand
TGCAAATTTATCCTGTGAAGTACGAGAACCGCCCGGGCGGTAGCACCTTTTGTCCGCCAAAACCGCGCTCTTGCGGGGACTCGACTCAGCAAACTCCGCGAGGGGTGCCGTGTTTATCGCTGCAAATTTATCCCGTGAAGCACCACAACCGCCCGGGCGGTTGCAACTTTTGTCCGCCAAAATCGCTCCCTTGCTGGGACTCGACTCATCAAATTCCGCGAGGGTGCCATGTTTATCGCTGCAAATTTATCCTGTGAAGTACGAGAACCGCCCGGGCGGTTGGTATGAGTGCGGAGAAGTCGATTGGCGTGTTTGCTGCAATTTATCACCGCCCGGGCGGTAGCAACTTTTGTCCGCCAAAACCGCGCCCTTCTGGGGCTTCGACTCAAGAAACTCCGCGAGGGGTGCCGCGTTTATTGCTGCAAATTTATCCTGTGAAGCACCACAACCGCCCGGGCGGTAGCAGAGGCTCGGGTGACCTGGGATCGCATGGAATCGCGTTTTGTCCTCCAAAACCGCACTCTTCCGGGGCCTCGACTCATCAAACTCCGCGAGGGGTGTCGTGTTTATTGCTGCAAGTTTATCCTGTGAAACACCACAACCGCCCGGGCGGTAGCAGAGGTTCAGGTGAACTGAGGTCGGGCGGAATCGCCCTTTGCCCGCCAAAACCGCGCTCTTCCGGGGACTCGACTCATCAAGCTCCGCGAGGGAGTTGTGTTTATTGCTGCGAATCTAACCTGTGAAGCACCACAACCGCCCGGGCGCTAGCAGAGGTTCTGTGAAACACCGCCCGCGTATTGGGTTTTAGAATGACTATGCGGGCAAGCGGTGAAAGCAAAGTAGAGATTGACGCCGCAGCGCAAGCTTTACTGTCAGCGCATGAGTTAGGCGTAGTACTACATTAACAGAAAAATGGAACAGAATAAAAATCTTGGAGATGATGTCAATGAGCAATTATCACAATGACAAAGATGGGCCGCCTGAGCGGGAAAATTTTTCAAGTGTAGGCGAAGATGAATTCAAAGGGTATGTGGGATACTCGCAGTGTCCTAAGTGCAAGAACATCTCTATCAAAAACCTCAGATACATCATTTTGGGAGATTGGTTATTTGAAGAGGCAGACTGTGGTGGAGATAGCTCTCATACCTTTTGTCAATGCGTGGAGTGTGAGCATATTTGGTATGCAATACATGCCAGCGTTTGCGAGTTTGTATATGATTATGATTCACAAGGCCACGTGGAAACTCGTGAACCCGTGGTTAAAAGCAAATCTGTTGAATATTATCCTCCTTTGCCCGAAGATGGTTACATTAGTTTAGAAAGCATAGATGAGCTTCACAGGCTTAGTTCTTCATCAAAATTTGACCTAAGAAGATTAGCAAGATTATGCGAAGAGATGAACTCAAACTTCAGAAACAAGAACTATATAGCAGTTATTTTGTTGACGCGCGCGTTACTTGATCATATTCCACCAATCTTGGGTTACAGTAATTTTAAGGAAGTTGTGAACAACTATAAGGGAGAAAGCAGGCGAGACAAACCTACTTCTTTTCAAAAAGTCATGGAACATTTGCACGAATCTGCAAGGGAAATGGGAAATATCTATGCACACGACGCAATTAAAGAAAAGGTATTATTGCCGACTGAAAATCAAATCAATTACAGGAATGACTTGGGCTTGCTGCTAGCGGAAATCATCATAATCCTTACGAAGGCGAAAAAATGAGACCAAAACTAGCTACAGCTATGCTGCTGCTTTTTTGCTTCAATCTTATGGCTCAACAAGGCGGTTTTTTGTTCGAAGATGTAACTATTTCGGTTGGCATTGGCAATTCAGGCAAAACAAACTCTGTTGCGTTCACTGACATAAATGACGATGGCCATCCCGACATTTTGACGGTGGAAAATAGTGGGAACAAGCTCTATTTGAACAATGGTAATAGCGGGTTTTCTATTCAGCCATCTCTTACATCACTTCCGAATAGCGAAGTTATGTACCTGGGCATATTAGGTGACTATGATCAGGACGGTGATTTAGATTTGTTCGTTGGAGGCGAGAAAAGCGCCGGATCGTCAACCGGACAACGTCCGTGTTTTCTGTTTAAAAACAATGGAAATGGTAGTTTTGATGATGTTTCGGTTACCTCGAAAATTGCCGTTATTAGTGCACGTGTTTTCTCTGCCACTTGGTTTGACTTCGACAATGATGGTTTTTTGGATTTGTTTCTGGGTACAGTACAGGAACCGTCCAACTATTTTCTCAAAAATCAAGGTAATGGGACTTTTAGCAATTTAACGACGAATGTTGGCGTGAATGGACTTTTTAGCGACACACGGGGAATTGCTGCCGGTGATTACGATCTCGATGGTGATATGGACATCGTGATTCCAAACACGGGTCCAACAAGAAACTACTTTTTCCGCAACAATGGAAGTAATTTCACCGAAATTGCAAAAGGACTTGGTGTTGCCATGGAATCGGACTTCTCCCACAGTGCAGAATTTGCAGACTATGACAACGATGGCGATCTTGATCTACTAGTCGGTAACAATGACCAGGTTGGCCCTCTTCGATTATTCAGGAATGACAGCAACTCGTTTATCGAAGTGACGGCGCTTTCAGGTTTGGATCCAACTGCACCTTATTTTCGTGGAAGTGCATTCGCAGATTTTGATAATGATGGTCTTCTTGATTTGGTGTTTGTTCCCAGAGCTACAAATAAAAGAATTTCAATTTACCGTAATCAAGGCAATGGCAAATTCGTTGACGCCACGATTTCTGCCGGCATTGATTCGCTTCTGCATGCAAATACTCTGGCTGTAGCTGATTACGACAATGATGGAAGACTGGATATTTACTTTGGAACATACGAAGTTGAGCCGAGGGATCGCCTCTATCGCAACACCTCGACTGCGCGCAACTGGCTGAACATTAAGTTGGTTGGCGTGAAATCGAATACCTTTGGAGTTGGTGCGTGGATTGAATTGATTGCACAAGGGAAGAAACAGTATCGTCAAATTAATGCGGGCTATGGGTATCGCACTCAAAATGATTTTGTGCAACATTTCGGGTTAGGCAATGCTACTTTGGTGGATTCAATAAGGATCGTCTGGCCCTCTGGCAAGGTTCAGATCTTAACTTCCCTTACGACGAATCAACTTTACACTGTTATTGAGCAAGATGGCAACTCATCACCACCTGCTGTTCCACAAAACTTATCTGCCACCGCCAGCAACCAACAAATCACACTCAACTGGCAAGCGAACAACGAAGCGGATTTTCTGCGCTATCGTATTTATGGCGGCACTTCGCCCAACCCCACCTCCAAGATTGATTCCGTCAACGGCGCGGCGAATACAACGAAAATCATTACCGGCTTGACCAATGGCACGAGGTATTATTTTCGTATTACGGCAGTCGACAACAGTCTCAATGAGAGTGGTTTTTCGAATGAAGTGAACGTCACGCCCAGCGCAGCAGACTTGCCGCCCGCAGCGCCACAAAACTTATCCGCCACCGCCGGCAACCAACAAATCACACTCACATGGCAAGCGAACAACGAAGCGGATTTTCTGCGCTATCGCATTTACGGCGGCACGTCGCCAAATCCCACCACCAAGATTGATTCCGTCGGCGGCGTGGCGAACACGACAAAAATCATTACCGGCTTGACCAATGGCACGACGTATTATTTTCGGATTACGGCGGTTGACAACAATCTCAATCAAAGCGGCTTTTCCAATGAAGTGAACGCCACGCCCAGCGCAGCAGATTTGCCGCCCGCAGCGCCGCAAAATCTAACCGCCACGGTCGGCGATCAACAAATCACGCTCAATTGGCAGGCGAACAGCGAAGTCGATTTTCTGCGCTACCGCATCTACGGCGGCACAACGCCCAATCCTACCACAAAAATCGATTCGGTCAATGGCGTGGCGAACACGACGAAAACCACTACCGGCTTGACCAATGGCACAACGTACTACTTTCGTATTACGGCAGTCGACAACAGTCTCAATGAAAGTGGTTTTTCGAATGAAGTGAACGCCACGCCCACGGCCACGGATTTACCGCCGGCAGCGCCGCAGAATCTGCAAGCCACGCCCGGCCCGGCGCACGGTCAAATCACGCTCACGTGGGAGGCCAATGTTGAAATGGATTTGTTGCGCTATCGCATTTATGGCGGCAGGGCAACGGCGCCGTCAGCGTTGCTCGATTCCGTTGCGGCAAATGCCAACACGAGTCTCACGTTTTCTGATCTCACTATTGGAACAACCTACGCTTATTTTCTCACGGCGGTGGATGCCAGCGGCCAGGCCAGTGCCGCTTCCAACAGCGCTTCTGCCGCGCCGTTGCGTGACACGGAGGCGCCGTTTATCGATATGCCTTCCTATTCGATTTTCGTTGACCTGAACACCGACGCGCCGGTGCGGGTCAATATCACAGATCTTTCGCAAATCACCACCGTGCACATTTTTTATCGTCAAATCACCACCGTGCACATTTTTTATCGTTCCGGCGGCGAGGCGAGCTTTTTGAACAAGCAAATGATTCTGCAAACCGATGGCTCGTATTTTCGCAATATACCGTCGATTGTCATGACCACCCGCGGCGCGGAGTTCTATTTGACGGCGCGTGATGTTCATGGCAATCTCGCGACCTCGAAGCGCTACTTGCTGCGCGTCAACTGCCCTGAAGGCATCATCAATCCTGCCATGCAGCCGGCCGGCACGCAAACCGGGAATTTCCGCATTTTCTCCGTGCCGCTGGATTTGGATGACAAGTCCCCGCAAGCATTCGTGGCAGCCAATCCGCTGCTGGAGCCGCCGGATGCCACGAAGTATCGTTGGTATGCCTGTGATCGCAGCACGGGCGCGTTGCAGGAATATCCGGATTTCAGCAACATCACCCTGACGCCGGACATGGGCTTTCCGTTGTTGGCCAACCTCAAAAACTTTCGCTTAAAAACCGGCAGCGGCAAAACCATGAGTATTTCGGATGTGCATCACGTGCCCTTGCCTGCCGGCTGGAGCTTGATCGGCAATCCCTTCAACTTCGCAATTCCGTATGACAGCTTGCGCGTCTCTGAGGGCGCCACTTTCGAGCTGTGGAGTTTCAACGGCGATTGGCAGCTCAATCGCGCGGGTTTGGAGCCATGGCAGGGTTATGCCATTCATTTGAATCGTGCGGCGACGCTGTTTATCAGTCCGGGCGTAGCGGGTTTGAGCGATGGCGTTGCCGCGCATGCGGTGGCGAACAACGAGGGCGAAAATTGGCTGATACAGATCATCGCCAGCAATGGCCGCAGCGAGAGTCGCTTCAACTTTGCGGGCCAGCATGCGGCTGCTGCAAACGAGGTTGATGCCTGGGATTTACACCAGCCGCCGCGCCTGGCAGATCAGGTGCAAGTTCAATTTCAACCAAAGCAGATCGCAGGCGGATTGAAAGCGGATGTACGCCGGCCTTCAGCCGAAGGGCACACCTGGGATTTCACCTGCATTGTGAATCCCGCAGATGTATTGCTGCGGCTGACATTCGACGGCGTGAAGCAAATCCCTGCCGGATTTGAGGCATTTCTGGTTGACGAGGAAACCGAAACCGCTTATAATCTGCGCAGCAATAATCGACTGGAGTTTGCCATCAAAAATCTGACTGAGAAAAAATTCAAGCTGCTGGCGGGCAACAAATCATATGTTACTGAGCAAGCGCACGAGGTGGAGCTTTATCCGCACAACTATGTTCTCTTGCAAAACTTTCCGAATCCGTTTAATCCGGCAACGCAAATCATTTACTCGCTGCCGGAAGCAGACATGGTGGAGTTGAGCGTGTATAACATTCACGGCCAACTGGTGGCGAAGCTGGTAAATGAATTGCAAAGCGCAGGCTCGCACACGGTGGTGTGGCAGGCGCGCAGGGCAGGGTCGGGCGTGTATTGGATTCGTTTGCAGGCGGGGAAGACGACGGTGATGAAGAAGTGTTTGTTGATCAAGTGAGTGGAGGGTACTTCACAGGATTCAGTTTGTGTGAAAATGGTTCGTTGCATCGTTGGCTGAACTTGTCGCTAGTACATTGTTACCATGATTTCGTAGCCCTGCCCC
>QEVD01000011.1 GCA_003576975.1 Candidatus Zhuqueibacterota bacterium | reverse complement strand
GCAATCGATTTGGGTCATTTTTATGATACTTCACAGGATTCCTGCTGAATGACAAATAATGGTGTTGGCCATGACATAAAGTAGTATCGCCGCTGTTTGCCCCTTGCAACCTGCCCCTTGCTAAATATCTCGATCACCCACTGTCATAAACCAATTCTTGCCCTCCAATACAACCGGGGCGTAGGGCGAAGTTGATGAAGCGTAGGCAATTACCGTAGAAGTGGCATCGTCGCGATAGCGAAACCCGAGTTGCTGCGCTTGCGCCAGCAGGGGATTCATGTTGTGCAGGCGCAGCGAAATCGAGCTGATGCCGTCTTTGCGCAGATGATGAATCAGCCCGGCCAGCAGTATGCCCATCTCGTCGCTTTTGCCTTCAACAATTGCGTCGGCAACGCGCGCGATGCCGTTGCCTTCGTAATACAAAACATATCCTTTCAGCTCACCATCTTGTTGCATGCGCAGGCTCTTGGCGCGATAGAGCGGATTACGCAGGAAGCGCCAGTTCAAATACTCCGTATCGCGGCTGCCGATGACGCTGTGCTGGTGTTTGACTTTTTCGAACAAGCGATCATACTCTTCACCAAAACGCTGCTCTTGCACCAGGCTGAATTGAAACTTGTCGAGACCGGAACGGCTCGGCGCCATCAGCCACAGCAGAGGATTCGCCAGCGCTGCTGATACTTTCGCAACCGGATTATTGCCGAGCTTGGCGCCCAGAGTTTGATCGAGCCGCAATAGCGCGGCATAGCGCACCATTTTGCCGATGGCGTGATGGCCGACCTTCTCGTGCACCACGCGCATGCGATCGTTGGGATGCGCGTACAAAAAGGCAAACTCGCCGCGGTCAACGCACTCTTTGGCGGCGCGGCGCAATTTCATCGCGGCGCCCAGCGTGCGGTATTCTTTGTCGATGGAAAAATCGGCACAATTCCAGCCAATCATGCATTCGCCGTTCACGAACATGCGGCGCGGGAACGCCGAGGTGAAGCCGATCACTTTGTTCGCGGCTTCATCAACGGCCAGCCACGCCCGGCCCTCGCCGTAAGGATTGCCGGAATAGGCCCAATCGAAACGTTGCTCGAAGGCATCATTTTTCTCATAGCGCTGCCGGTTGCGCAGCAGGCAATCCATCATCACTTGACGGTCACGCTTCAGCTCGGCATCGCGAATCACAATCGCCATAACGTCTGTTTACTCCGTTACCTCGTAGGTCGCTGAACCCTGCGGGTCGTCCTTGAAGTACATCACGCCCTGCTCGCTGGTTTTCACATTCAAAAAGACATTGCCGTTCTTTCTGAGCTGCATCATCTTGTTGGGCGTGAGGCCGGTGACCAAATGAGAAACCAATCCTTGAGCAGAAATTTTATAATTCAGTGAACGCTGAGGCGTCGTATTTTTGCTGAACATCACCAGCCGCTGGCCGTTGATCAAGGCGCCGGAACACACGGCGGATGCGATTTTGGTGACGGGCGCCATTGCCTGCAATGTGCGCGAGTCGCCGATTTGCATGACAGTAAGGAATTCACCGTCTTTGGAACGAATCTCGGCGCGATAGCTGCCGGTCCAATAGGCGCCCCAGTCAACGTAAGGCCCGCGCGATTTCACCGGCTTGCCGTCGGCATCCACAAACCACATGGCCTCGCCGCCGATTTTCAGAATTTCCTTTTGCGCGGGCAGCAGCGATTTCACAATCATGCGCCCGTGCGCCACCTCGAAGTTGTTCGTTACCGTAATTTGATCATCGGCAATCGCCGGCTCGAAGGCGGTGTGCAAGAGAAAACGTTTTTCGAATGGAGATTCCACCAGGTCGTGGATGAGCACGAATTCCTGATTCTCCGGCCCGCGCAAATACGCGAAGCGGCGATGCGCCGAACTCGCTTTGCTCTTGTCGCCGCCGCGATAGGCCGCGGAATAGTCGTAATCGACAAAATCATAATCCGCATTCGATTCCAGCGCCTTGATTTCGCCAATATAATTCCGGCCGTTGGGCTGATACTCCTCGTCTTGCCAATGATCGGCCTCACTCCGCGCGCTGAAACTGAAATTCATAAAATTGCGATCGTCGGCGTCCTCTGGCTCGTCGGGATCATACAGGCCGAGAATGTTGTGAAACACGGCTTCGCGTGCGCTGGAGCTGCGCGGAAAATCGTTGGCATTTTTGGGACTGCCGGCATCCAACGCCAGGCTGCCGTGCTTGAAAATCGTAAAACTCGCAATGTCCTTGTGCGCATGCGGGGCGTACCAATACTTTGGCGCCCAAAAAATGATATGCGTCGAGCTTTCTTTATCAAAAGATGACTTCATGACAATTTCGCCCAACGCCAGTTTATAGGTCAACGGCATGCCTGCCTGTTCCGGCGTTAGCGGCGTCACCTCGGCGCTGCCCCAAATGAATTTGAAAAACAAATAATCGATGCGAGGATCGAAATACTTCCAATCTTCCATTTTTTGGCCAAAGCCGCTTTCGCTCATCATCCATTTGGCCAAACCGGCAATACGAGGGTCTTCATGCTGCAGCGCACCCGCGGAAATGGCGCAGATGCGCCCCGTGCTGCTGCCGATCACTTTTTGCAGACTGTTGGTATCGTGCCGGGAAAGGTAGTAGTTATCTTTCAACTTGAGCGGCAGAATGTTGTACAAAAGGTAAAGCACGTTGTAACGCAAAAAAGGATGTTTGAAGAAAAGATTTTCACCCAGCGCCGTGGAGGCGGCGCCCGCCATGAAACTGACGTTGGTAATTCCCATCATGTAGTAACTCGCGCCTTCGCCCCAACCCGGGCCTTCGAATACTTTATCACCCACCGCAAGTGAGCGTTCGAGAAAAACGGCGTTGAAAAAATTCAGCATTTCTTGCGCTTTGTCGCTGTAACCCGGCCCCAGATCATCACCCCACAAGGCCAGTGCGCCGGCGCAGCCGGAATGAATGTAGCCGGTGACTTGATTGGAGAGTTTGACATAATTGCCGGGATCGGCTTCGTCGTCGCGCGTATCATACAAACGAATCATGGCATCGGCGAGCGTGCGCTTTTCCTCAAGCGTCAACAGGGCATGCAACCAGTCGTAAGACACGGCCAAACTCAAATTGAGATAGCCGCCGTTGTCGCCCTGCAAACCGGCGGACGATTGGCGATCGTGCCGCGTCTCTCGTTTGATAAACATGGCGTGTTCAATCGCTTTGCGGCCATACTGTTCACGGCTGTGGCCGAAGGAGAACTCGGGCAGCGTGGCGGGATCAATGAGATACAAAAACGCATAGTTTTTGGTATCGAGATAAAGAATGCCGCCAATTTTCGATTCCGGGAGATCGTCAAAATGACGATCCAGCTCGTTGACATATTTCTGAAACTCTTCGCGATAAAGAGTTTTCAAACGCTGGCGCAGCGCCGGCAATTCTTCCGGCGTCAGATAAAGCCGCGGATGCACCTTGCGCGCCAGCGGGCTTTGCGGCGGCGGCGTATACACCGAAATTGGGACGGGGGCTTTCGCCTCGCTTTTGCCGGCAGATTTCTTTTTTTCTTTGATGATGCTCTTTGCCGTGTCACTCAAACTCTGCTTGGCATCATCGCTGCACGCCATGGCCATGGAGGCCAGCAGCAGGAGGAGCACAGGAGTAAACCCGATCTTCGACAGGCGGGCGAACAAGCGGCAACGTTTGGCCTCATGCTTTGAGAGAACGGAACGCGGGGCTTGGCGGCGGGTGGTGTCCGTCATGGTTGTCACCGTCAACTTCCTTTTCTAAAATAGTAAGTTCAGAGGTTAGCTCGCGCTTGAACCAGCTATTTACATACGTGTGATTGAGCAGGCGCTGCACGCCTCCGGCGTGCATCCAATCCAAAGCTTTGCGCACACGCTTGTTGGTGGTCAATTTTTTCAAGCGGCGATCCCACTTGGCCCAAAGCCAGACGACATAATAGAGCCGCAACAAGGGCGGCCAGGAACTCGATCCCAGATAACCCAAAAGGAATTGTTCCTGCAAGTAGGGCATCAAGTCGCTGTGCAGCGGCAAGCGCGCGCCATATTCCATCAACTTCAACTCGACGAGAAAGCGCGCCACATCGTCGAAGGCCGCGCCAGATAATTCATTGCCGAAATCAATGGGAATGATGCGTTCCGGCGTAAAAAACAGATGGCGCAGTTTGAAATCGCCGTGCAGATGCGCTTGTGTGGCTTCGGCGCCGGCGAATTTGCGGCTGACCGCCAGGATGCGCTGCCGGAGGGGGTCGGCCAACTCCACTTCACCGCCGGCTTTGCAAAAGCGTTTGTAATAATGATTGACTTGCCGTTCGAAATGATCGGGTTCGAGTTTCAACGCGGCGCCGGCCGGAAAACCGCGGTGCATGAGGGCAAGCCATTTGCCGCACCGCTGCACATATGCGCCCAGCCGGGTTTTGCGGGTTTGATAGCCGCTCAGCGCATAACGTGTTTCTTTGATCAAAACGCCAAGATCTTTGCCCTCTGCTTTTTCGACGATCAACGTCAGCAAGTCGGGAAAATAGTCCAGCGGCCTCACCACGGAATACACTTCTGCCTGCGCGCTGAAGTAGTCATAAACCTCGCGATGAAACAGAAATTCGCGCTGGCTTTTGTAGCGAATGTCCTGGTCGCGCGCGTCTTTTTTGGGCGTAATGCGGTAGGCCTTGGCAATCAGGTTTTTCAGCGGCCGGCCTTCCGGGCTTTCGATCGTCAACCAGAAAATGAACGTGAACCGGCGGCGCTGCGGCGGTTTGCTGAGCACGACACGCGCGCTTTTTTCACGCGCCAGCTCGGGATAATAGCGCAACACGTTTTCCTGCACGCGCGTCAGGATTTCGCCGGTGATGCGTTCCTTCCACGGCTCGGTCGCCAACTCCAGCAATTCCGGTTGGCCGGTGACTTCGGTTTGCATATGTTTTCCTTAATGCACCGTTATCGCGTGATCTTTAGGGCCATAAGCCGCTCAAAGTTAGAATAAAATTCTGAAAGTTTGTCGCAGAATAATTTGTCGGCAGAACGAGTCAAAATAATTCTGCCGATAAATCATCCTGCCAAAGTTTTTTCGGCGATGCTCGGCGACTTCCGCGCATTTCGGTGGAGAAACTTTATCGCTGATGGTCACCAGAGACACCGAGTTTCGCCGAACAGTTATTTGCTGCTTCGCAGAAGCTTTGATTTGCAGCTTGTCTGCAAATCGGGGTAGTCTCGTTAAAGTTGAAGCGTTGCAAAAAAAGTGAAAAATCTCTCACCGCCAAGTCACGAAGTCACTAAGTTTTTTCCTGGTGCCTTCGTGACTTGGCGGCAAAAATTGGGCTCCGGCTTGTTCGGGTTAGGGCTGTAGAAACCCCGTTGCACTCATTCGACCAATTGCGGCGCGGCATTCATCACAGAGGCGGCAAAGTGCCGCTCGATTTTGTCTTGCAAAACGCGGTCAAAATCGAAGTGGCGGGAAGCAGCTTCGACATACATCTTTTCATAATTTCGTACCATCCCTTGCAGCGAGAATTGCGATACGATGCGCTGCCGGCCGGCGTCGCCCATGGCCTGACGGCGCTTCGTATTCGACAACAAGGCGAGTATCGCTTCGCCCATTTGCTGCGGGTCTTGCGACGGCACTAGCAAGCCGGTTTTGTTATTGAGCACTAATTCCGGATTGCCGCCGACATTCGTGGCCACCACCGGCCGGCCCGCACACATGGCTTCGAGAATCGCGTTCGACATTCCCTCACTGACGGAGGACAATACAAAAACATCGTACACCTGCAACAGCTTGGGAATATCATCGCGCCAATTCAAAAAATGTACGTGGCCGGCAATGCCCAAACTTTCCGCCAGTGCGGCCAGATCATTTTTGAGCGGCCCGTCACCGCAAAAAACCAGGCGGGCCTCCGGCATTTTCGTGACCACGACCTTCGCAGCTTTGATCAACGTGGCATAATCTTTAACCGGCACAAATCGCCCGATGCTGCCAAAAACCAGGGACTCCGGCGGAATGCCGAGCGCCGCGCGAAATTCGTAGGCGTCGATGGTTACTTCGAAGCGTTCGAGATTGACACCGTTTTTGATAATCTGGATTTTTTCCCGCGGAAAGCCGATGCGTGCGACGAGATTCTCTCGCAGAACGCTGGAAACACAAATGACGCGCGCGGCGCGATTCCATACCCGGCGCTGCACCCAGGTATGCAGCCGCGTATCGTCTTTAATAAAACCGTGCTCGCCATGAATCAGAATCGGAACGCCCGCCGCTTTTGCCGCGAAGGCGCCTTCCAAGAGTGTACTCCATGAACGCGTGTGCACGATATTAAAATGATGGCGGCGAAAATGCCGGGCCAGCTTGAAGGGAATGCGCACATCGCCGCCCGGGCGATTTCCCAGCGTGATCACGCGGCATTGCTGGGGATCGACCTGACGGCTCAAAATGCCGCCCTGTTTGAAGGTGAAAATATAATTTTCAAAGATCTCGGGCGACATCCGGTTAACCAGATTGACCATGCCGTGTTCTTTGCCGCCAACATGCAGCCCCGGGGTCGGATGCGCGATTTTGATCCTATGAAGCGTTTTTTTCTTCATGCAGGCGCATCTGTTCTTGATGAAAAACGGCGCGGACACTTTTTTCAATTTGGCTGTCAACCAGGCTCAAGTTGTCCGTTGCAATAACCATAAGCCGGCTGATCTGTTTTTGGATGCGGGCATAATTTTCCGCAAGCTGTTGCAGTTCGTGGCGGTGATAACTCGCGCGCCGCTGCAACGCCGTTTCCGGGCGCACCACCATCAAAAAGGCCAGATCCGGCTTGGGAATGGCGTCGAGCAGCAGGCGCAAATACTTCTGCTCGCGCGCATTCACGGCGCGAAACTGGGCGAGATTGTCGTAGAAGTAGCGGTTCAGAACCAATAAATCATGGCGATGATACAGAAAACGATAAATCCGAAAACGGAGAATGCGCAGCAAATACCCGACAAACACCAATGTGGTTAAGCGTTTGTCGAGGCCGAGCCGGCGCTTGCGGGAGCCCATCATGAGCGGCCGCGGCGGCTTTTCTGAAGACGATTCTTCCCGCATTTGCCAGGGCGCGCGCGAGGGCGGATTGAACAGTTGCCACCACCCCAGCATGCGAAAACGCAAATAATGCGGCGCATGACCAAACTCTTGCAGCAGCAGCAGCGTGTTTTGCGCATTTTTTGATTTGCCGCTGCCGACCATGCCGGAAAATGTAATCAGCATGCGCCGTTCTCCTCGAATTCTTTTCGATCGCCGCGGCGCACGGTGACGGCGTAACGCTCAAGCTTTGTAGCTGACATGCGAATGCATTCCTGAAATTTTTGCCAGGAAATAATTGAAATCCCGGTGGCGCGAGATATTGATGCGCCGCAAGGCATAGAGATTGGTCTTGTGATCATTGAATCCCGGAAGCTGGCTGGTGGCCGCAACGAATCCCAGCTTGCGCAGCAGTTCAATGTCACGTTTGCCGAAATCACGCGCCGAGCCGTTGGGATAGCTGAAAATCGTGCAGGGCGCGCCCAATTCGGATTCAATCAAATGGCGCGATTCGTTCAGCTCAAAATGCGCCTCCGCCAGGCTCAAACCCGACATAATGGAATGGGTATGCGTGTGCGAGCCGAAGCTGATGCGCCATTGCTGCATCTCCCGCACCTGATCCCATGTTAAAAAAGCATATCGTTCTGCCACCCCGCCATCAAGATCTCGCACAACGCCGATCTCTTCCGCCAATTTTGCAATGGCCTCTTCACGCGCTTTGGGGGGAAGCCGCTTGAGATAACCGCGCACCAAATCCGAGGCAATGATGCGATCGCGCGTCGTTTGCAAAGCCAGATGCTGCACTTCGCCGTCCATCGCGAATGCCAAGCCCGCGGTGGTGGCGGTTTGCAAAAGCCAGTCCACGCGCTCGGTCCACAATCCTAATTGCGGACTGTTGATGAAAGCCGTGGTCAAAAAAATCGTTGCGGGCAGATCATACTTTCGCAGAATCGGTGCGGCGACAGCATAGTTGTTGTAAAAGCCGTCATCGAATGTGATAACCAGGGCATATGGCGGCAACGGCTCGCGCGCAACCAAACGGCGCACCAATTCCGGCAATGACATGATGTGATAGTGCCGTTTCAGATAGGCCATTTGCTGGTCGAACATTTCCGCTGAAAGGCTGTTACGATTGAGATAACTATCGTCGCCGTTTGAGATCACGCCGTGATACGTCAAAATGACGGCTTGCTTGCGATGCCACCACCGCAAAAAGCGATAGACCCCGAGGCGGCGCAGGCCGGCATAAACATTTTTTTTGAGCGTCAAATTCATCACGATATTATGTTGGACTTAAACGGCTTCGTGTTGATGATCGCATCACAACGTTCTCAAACCGTCGCAGCTTTGATCGCCGGCTTTTTAGGCGGCGGCAATACCCCGGGCGCTTTGGCCGGCAAGGGCGGCTTCGTGCTTTGCGCCGGTTCCGCTTCAGGCGTTTGCCGCTGTTGCAAGGTATAAAGCACGCCGCTCAATGCGACCATCCAATACAGGGAATCGAGCTGGTTATAATTGTGCGTCCACAGGCCGGGAAAGATGCTGATCAACCCGATTTCGAAGGACATGGCGCTGAGCTGGAGGGTCGTGGGCCGGGCGCCGCCGCTTTTCAGCGTTCTTCTCACTTTGCGAAAAAATCTCCAGGTCATAAGCGCTGTCATGACCCAAAAAATAAATCCGATGATGCCGAATTCACATGTGATTTTGAGGAAGCTATTGTGGGCATCGCGCGTGCCCAAATCGGTAAGCGCTTCATCCGGCAAATATTTCATCGAAACAATGGGATAATTGTCATAACCGATTCCCAGCGGATATTCCTGAATGATTTTGAAACTTGCTTCGTTGATAAGCGCACGCGAGGCCGCCGAGCTTTCGGAGCTGGGATCGAGAATCGTGGTCATGTATTCAAAATAGCCCGGCGGGGTCAAGACGAAAATAAACAGCAATCCCCCGATAATCATCGGGGGCAAAGCTTTCAGCCGCATGCGTCCGGGCAAAAACAGTAACAACATGACGCTCACCGTTATCAGCGTCAGAAAAGTCGACCGCGAGCCGGATTCCGTATTCGGCAAAAAATTCAGCACAAAGGGGATGATGGCGCCGGCATACAGTTTCTCCTTCCAGTTGCCGTAAATCACCATCAGGATCATCAGCGGCAAAAACATCATAAGGTGCGTGCCGCTGCCGCCGGTGGCCACGCCGATCTCGACTTCATCAATAATATTCCATTCCACGCCCCATTGCGCCATAAACGAGGTATACCAGCAGCCCGCAAAAATCACATACAGCAGGATGCGCAGCTCTTTCTCGGTTTTGATGATCTTGCTCATGAACCACGAGAAGACGATGATTTTCGAGAACTCAAACGCGCTCTCAAAGGCATGCCCAGAGTCAACCGCCCAAGCGCTGGTGATGAACGTCATCGAGGTAAAAGCAATCAGCCATCGCATCGGCGGATACGTGGGCGAGGGTATGCGATTCAACGTTTCTTGATTGATGAAATAAGATATCATCAACACCAGGGTGGCATAAAACTGAAAACGAATATCTTCCAGTCCCGTGCCCAAGACTCTCAGATTCAAATGAAAAAGCGCCACCACAACACAAACGCCGACAAAAGGCCGGCGCAGCGTCCAGCCCAGCATGGCGACGAATAGGGTAACGATGACGAGAACGCGAGCTGACACAGTTTTGTAACCTCAAGGTAACGGAAGAATCATCAGGCCCGGCTGCGCGCTTCAGGCCTTGACCTGCTGAGTTAAACTATACCCTCACTCCTCTTTTGAAGCGTAAACCGTTATATTCCGTGGCGTCCTACTTTGACGCGGAAGGCGCCAAGCCCGCAAGCTTTTTGCGATACTTTTTGGTGTATTTGGCAATATCACCGGACAATTCTCCCAGCAACGCCATGACGCGCTTGGGCCGCGCCAGCCATAGCACGCCGACATAAGACAGCCCTCCGGTTACAACCATGCCCAGCAGCAGCCAAATCGAATTTGCGCCGAGAAAATCCTGCATCAGAAAGCGAAACGCCATAACGGCGATAACCATGACCACGCTGCCGCCGACCGCCGGCATTTGCGGCAAGAGATACTCCCGCCATCCCACCGCACCCACACGTTTGAGCAAATTGACCATGAGAAACATGACGATGAATGCCACCGCCAGCACGGCAATGGACACGCCGACAATGCCATATTGCACGCCGATATACGTTGCGCCGGCGAGTAAACCGAACTCAATGAATCGCCGATATGCCGTATGCTTGACATAACCGGTGGCGGTAATGACCGAGTTTAAGAACGGATCGATCGAGCGCAGAATTCCGGCCAAACACATGATCTGCAGCGGCAGCGCCATGGGCATCCACTTTTCGCCGTAAACCAGAAACACGAATTCCGGCGCCACCAGCATCATGCCGATGAGCAACGGATAGCTGGCGAGCGACACGGTCGTCAAAACTTTTTCAAATCCAGCTTTGATTTTTTCCGGTTGATCTTGCACGCGCGAGAACGCGGAAAAGAGCACGGAGTTGAAAGCCTGGCTGATGCGCTTTTGCGGCAGCCGCATCAAATCATAGGCTTTCGAGTAATAGCCGAGCTGGGTGGTATTGAGATGGCGGGCGATCCAGAAGTAATCGACGTTTTCCGCCATTTCGCGGCACAAGTTTCTCACGAAAACCCAGCCGCCGAAATGGAACAGCTCTTTGCTGGCTTTGAAGTCGATAATGAAACGCGGCCGCCAGCCGGCTGCGCGCGCCGTTAACACCGCGGCCACGGAGACGCCGAGCCATTTGCTCAGAATCAGGCTCCACACGTGAAATCCCATGAAAGCGAGCGTGACGGAGCTGAACACTTCGATTACGCGGTCAAGCATGTCAATCTTGGCCTGCTCTTTAAACCGCATTTGGCGCTTGAGCAGCGTAGAACTGGGGTTCGAGAGCGTATCGAGCAGCATATAAACCCCCACGGCGGGCATGACTTGCCACAAACGCGGCTCATGGAAATATTCCACCAAGAAGGGCAATGCCACTATAATAACGGCAAAGAGAAAGAGCTTGAGCGCAAGATCCATCCAGAACATGGTATTCACGTGTTCCGGCCCCACCTCCTCGCGCCGTTGAATAAGCCCCATGTTAAAGCCGAACTCGCCAAACTTGGTGGTGAAGCCGAGCAGCATCGTTGCAATTTGCATGACGCCAAAGTCTTCCACCGCCAGCAGCCGGGCGAGTATGACGCTGGAGAAAAATTGAAAAAACGTGCCGCTCAGGCGCGTGAGCGCGTTATAAAAAATCCCTTCTTTGGCCTGCTCACCGACACTTCTATTCTTACTGGACATGTACTCGTTTCTTGTAAAATGGCCTGCGGAACCTGTCGCGTTCCGCTCAGGTTTTCAAGGATTGCAAAACTTTGGGTAGCAGATGGCGCCGGAAAAAAGCGAGTGAAGTCGATACGCTGACGCTGGTGTCGAGCGTATGAAAGTCGAGCGTGCGCCCAAGCTCCTGGTAGCGTTGCCGGATATCGACGAGTTGCGGCACGTTGAATTGCGGCTTGCGCGCGTGAATGATTTCGGGCGTGGCATCGAGCAGCACAACGAGATCCGGCTGCGGATAGGTACGGCAAATCCATTGGCGAATGCCGTTGAAATAATCCATCGGGCGGTTTTTATAACCGATGAGAATGTCATAAACATAGCGATCTGCCAGCACGATGCGTCCGCGCCGCAATTTGGGCAACACGAAGGCGACATAGCGAAACCACAACTCCGCGGCCAGCGCGAGATAAAAAATTCTACCCTTGAGGTCCCGCCAGAAACGGCTGAACGCCCCCGGCGTTTTGTGTTGAATTTTCCGGTTGCGATACTTTGCCTTGTCTTCGGGACGGTACGGTTTAATATGCAGAGCATTTAGAATTTTGATGAACGGCAGTTTGTATTGGCCCCAGGGCCCGAGATAAACAATATCTGTCGTAATCGTAGCGCTGCGAAATTCGCGGCGCAGTGCAGAGGTGATTGAGCTTTTGCCGCAACCATCCGGGCCGACAAACACAATCAATGCGCCGCGGCGCGGGCCGAACCATTTCTCCCAAAAGCCAAACAGGAACATGCGCACGCGCCGCAGGGCATTGCTCGCGGGCTTGAAGCGCAGCGAGCGGAGCGCCGCGCTGCGCAAACGCTTCACGGCTTTGGCATCTTCGCGCAGATTGACAAAATCTTTCCGCGCCCGGCTCAAAATTTCTTGCAGGCCAAATTCGCGCAAATGGGCGGCGAGATAATCCTCATCCAAACGCAAACGCAGCAATTCTTCCAGACGGCCGCGATGCTTTTGCTGAATTTCACCCTTGCCGAGTATGTTGTGAAAGAGCAGCGCCAGCAACTCATCTTCGTAGCTCAAGAAATAATAGTGCCCGTCCAGCCGCCGGCGCGCCAATAGGGTTTCGACATTCAGATACTCATAACCCTGATAGATCAAGCGTTCATGCACATCGATAATTTGCGGACCGGCCTCGTTCCAGCACAACATGACGAGCTTGCCCGGGTTACTCCGCCCGGACTTGAGCAGGCGAAAACCGTTTTGCTCGCAGCACGCCACGAACGCCTGGCGTTGCGTAAAATCGATCACCAAATCAAGGTCGCGCATGCCAAGCTTTTCGGGATGATCGCGCAACAGGGCATACTTCAGGCCGCGTTTGTGCAATTCCTTCAACAAGGCCCCGTATGAGGTGGTCTTCACATCACGACTCACAGAATCTCCAGTTTTGTGGCGCGTGGACCGGGGACGATAGCCTGCAACAGCACGATTAGACAACGGTCTTTTCACTCGCGTGCCTCCCTGCACCGGCAAACGTTTTTACCGTAAAAACTTCGCGCTCAAACAGAGCGAGCACATCGAAAAACTGGCGACGCACGAAGCGCGGGTTGTAATTTTTGGGCGAGCCGAGATAGCCTCGCAACCGATGTTGCCAATAGAGCATGACGATTCCCATCCAATCTTCCGGCCTGTAATCGTAGCGCTGCATCACGTTTTGAAAATGGTTATGGTGCACGCCCGCCGCGCTTTGGACCAAACGCAAGGCAATCGCAGGCGGCGCGTCGTGAAACGAACGCGCATCTAAACGAATAAAGAAATGCAGGACATCCATCAACGGAATCGAGCAAAAATCCGCCAAGTCCCAATCGATAAAGCCGGTGATTTCGAGCGTGCCGGGATCGGCCATGATATTCTTGATTGAAAAATCACCGTGTACCAATCCCAATATCAGTTCGCGATCGGCAAATTGCCTATGCCAGGCATCATAAATGCGGCGCATTCTGGCGCGATCATCAGCTCCGAGTTCGAGCCATTCCTGCACCGCCTGTGCCGGCTTTACAAAAACTTGTTGAAAAACCGTTTCGTTGACTCGCAGCGGCCTGACAAACTTTGCTTGCAATGCGAGCCAGCATTGCAAGATCTTTTGAATTTGCGCGGGTGTGCGCTTGGTCGCTGCCGGCAATTGATCCAAAGATCGCCCCGCCAAAAAGCTTTCAAGATGATAGCTCTGACTTTCGAACGCGCCTTGCGCCAGCAACTGCGGAAAAAGGCCTGGTTGTTCTTCCGTCAATTCCTGCGCTTCACGCAGGCGAGTGAGTGTTTTGGCGTTTTCACGCAAACGGATTTCCGCGTGCGGCACAAGCGGTAGCTTCAATAAAGCCTTGGGCTGGGTTGGCATTGCTTCGTTGCACAACACGAGTTGTACTTTGCCGCCGGCAAGCACATGAAGCCGCTGCTCCGGTCGCCACTGCGCGCCGCCAAATTTATTCAGGTGATGGAGAAGGCGCTGCAAATAAGAAAGCCCGTCCGGCGCATGACTCAAAATCGTTTGCCCGCCGGCGTGCCCATTCTTTTGCTCCGGATGCGGCCGTGCAATAAATTTGGGATGAACAAACGCCGGCGCCAGATGCAATTGCATACGCATGTTCGGCAGGCGCTTGGCAAAAAGCGCCGACACCTGCGACCGGGACATCAAATCATCGTTTGACAGGAACAGCCGCGCGTTCGCAGCAGATCTTTGTCTGCTTGTGCGGCGCAGAAATTTACGCTTTAGAGATTGGCCAATCCGGGCCAGGGCTTGACCGGAAGACTCTTGCGCTAGAATCCACCAATCCGCTTCACGTGTTTGAGTCTGCGTCAACGTTTCGACCACGCTGCGCAACAGTTTTATATCCGGTGCGCTGTTTCTGGGTAGCACGATGATGGTTGCATAAGTCTCCGATATATCAGCCGCATGCTGTAAGATTCGAATATTACCGAGCGTCTTGAATTCCGCCAGTTCCCTGAGCAAGGCGGTCTCGGAGGCTTGCAAACCGATCACATCTACGCGTGAAGCATGCCGTGCAAAAGCGCACGCCACGGAAGTCAATCCCGGACAAAACAATAAAACCGGCTCTCCCGGCGTCAAACGTGTGAAAAATTTCCAAGCTCCGGGCAGTTCATAAATCCCGTCTTTGAGCAATCCTGCTCCCAATTGTTCCGGCAGGCTGTTATAATATTGCTTGAAACGGGACAAGACGGGTTTTGAGTGGCTCATGGCAATCTGAGGGCTCAGGCAGAAAGCTTGGCGGCAAGAGCCGTGCGCAGGGCTTGTTCTTTTTCACGCCAAATTTCCAGACGCTGCTGCCGTTGCCGTTGTACAGCCGCTTTGCTTTCCGGCCAGCGGGCTTGCAGCTTTCGTATGCAGGCCACGATATCTTGCGGTGAATTGTCAACGTAGACCGCGGCCTGCCCAAAGGTCTCGCGCAAGATCGGCCAATCCGAGGTGATGATCGGCGTGCCGAGCGCCAGGGCCTCATATGCTCCGCGTTGCATGGTATGATCGCGTGTGGTCAACACCATCACGGCGTGACTGGTTTTGATGAGACCCGCATATTTTTCATCCGGCAGAAAGCCGGTGAAAAATAGATTGTCGGGTTTACTGTGAACATATTGCGGCGGCACGACTTTCAGCTTGCCGGTGGCGTAAAACTCGATATCGCGCAGCTCGCGCGCGGCCTGCCAAATATTATCGAGCGGTTCATCGGGATTGTAGCTGCAAACTACCGCAATCGTGAAATGCCCGTTACTGGGGAAGCTTCCGATCTGTTTGAATTGCACCGGCAAATCACCGATAACAATAACAGGCGCCTTCCAAACTTCGACTTGCCGGGCGAGATGCTCGTTGGTGACGATGTTGATGAGCGCACGGCGGTAGAACCAGGCATTGAGGAAGAGCAGGGGCTTCCAGCGCGACATAGTGAACGCAGCGGTGTGCGTATCGGTGACATATCCGGCGCGAAAAAAAAGGCAATAGAAATAAACCGGAATGCAGATGAACACCGGCGGCACCATGACCATGACCACTTGCGGGCGTTCACGCCATAACAGCTTCCAGGTCATCCACATTTGCAGCAGATACTTCAACCAAACCGTCACGTAATTGCTGCCCAGGTTTTCCGCATAAACCATCTTAGAATCGCCGCCGAGCAAACGCGCCAGATTGTCGCTGCGGCTGCAATTGGCCGCCCAGGAAACAAAAACAAGTTTTTTATTTTTCGGTATGCCCATTCGTTGCGTTTGTTTTGATGGAGTTCCAGAAGCGCGGCGTAGAGATGGCATGTTCATGATACTCACGCGGGCGCGCTTCGATCCAGGGCTGGTGCGTCAACGTCTGTTGCAGCAGTTGCTCCATATTTTCATCCTGGCGGAACTTCAGATAAAGTTGATCCATTTTTTGGGCGTTTTCGCCGTCGCCATCGGCGCGATACGTTTCCCGCAAATAAAAATACACGGTCGGATCCTCCGGATCGACGAGCAACGCCTTTTTGAAGGCGCGAATGGCGCGCGTATAATCCTGCATCAAATAATAAAGGCGGCCAATCTCGATGCGCAATTCGCGGTCATTTTGGTGCCCATCAAGCGCATTTTTCATTTCGTCCAGCGCCGCGGAATAATTGCCTTCACTCTTATAAGCCAGGCCGAGAAAAAAGTGCGCGCGCGAAGAATTCCGCGCAAGCGACAGCGCATGCAACAACGTCGTTTTCGCTTGCTCCAGGCGCCCGCTTTTCAACCAAACCATGCCGAGGTTGATCCAGGGATTATGCTCCAGCGGTGCATGCTGGCTGGCGCGCAGAAGGGCGCGTTCGGCGCCCAGCAGATCGTGTTGCCGCCATAGCCCGATGCCATAGTCATTCCAGCGGGACATGTCTTCGGGCATGTAACTTTCCATATAAAAATGGCGGTGCATGAGATTGTATTCCACGCCCAGATGCGCTTCGGCATGCGCCATTTCGATGACGGGAATGGCAACGCCGGTTCGCTGGCCATTGACAGAAGTGAGCGCAGACGAAAATTTGCGGTAATGCAATTTGGCGATGAGCTGGATGTTATTGCCGGGATTGGGCGGAATCTTAAAACGGTATCGAACCACGTCCACGCCATTGGGCGGCAGAAGATTGAGGGCGGCCACGCCGTGCGCCTTCCAACTTTCATAATGATAGACACGCTGGCCTGTGCTGTCCACCATAACGGCGCCATATCGGTGTGCATAAGGATCGACCCGCTGCAAATCGACCGTTGATCCGCCGCTCCAAAAAATGACCTGGCCAAGATCATTGATCGCTTTGAATTCCAGCCAGGCTTCGGCCATATCCGAGACCCCGGCCGGGAAGCTGTGTCCGACAGCGCGTGAACGCACCACGACATCAACCCGCACGGATTCACCGGGATGCACGCGAACATTCTGGCGATCAAGTGGCGCGATGAAAGTCGTCTCCAGCGCAAGCGGTCTGGCCTCGGGGCTGATTTGATCTATATCTTCGTGATTGATCGTCGTTGCAGAAAGCGCAACGCGCTTTTCGATTATTGAAACGGAATCCGCGTTTGATGAAAGGAATGTTTGGCGGCTGGTATCGGGCCAGCCGAGACTCACGGCAAAAACATCCAGTGAAATCTTATTGTCGCGCAAAAAATCCTGCGTCTTTTCAAGATGTTCTTGTTCCTGGCGCAACACCGGCGCCAGCGTATTCGCGCCGAGAAAAAAATGCGCGCGCACCAGGCCGCTATCTGATCCCGCATCGCGTGAGGCAACCAGCGGCATGTGGCACATGCTGCAATCTTGCTTTTTATCCGGGCGATAAAACTCGGGTACGGTTTCCCGCGAGAAGCTGCTACTCTGCCAGCTATCGTAGTCGTTGAGCACTTGCAGCCAATGGCCTTGATTCACGGGATAATCAACGGAAGCCTTGTGGCAAGAAGAGCAGAACTTGCCGGTTTCATCTGCAAGGAATGGTTTGAAATATGTTTGGCGATGCGGCCGGGGATTCAGATGCACAAACCAGGCATAAATTTTTCTCAAGGCGGCATTCTCACTATTGGCGAGCTCCGACAAACCCGGCGTTTCCATGACGTAATTTGCCTGGCCGGTCGTGCCTTTCATGCGTGCAATCGCATGACATGAGACGCATCCGATGCTGCCATGTGCGGCTGAGAGTTGCGACTGCTCCTCCGGCGTTTGGGCAGTAGCGCCGCTTAACAACAAAGCCGGCGTATGGCATCCGGCGCACCAATTCGAAGCAGCCTTGCCCTGGCTGGCTTCGAGTTCCGTAATCGCTGGTTTATACCACAAGCTTTCAAATGCGGGGAAATTATGCGCCGAGCTTTGCCACTGACGATAAATGTCCGGATGGCAACCTTGCGCGCCGCACGATTCGGAATTACCCAACGCCGAGGCCTTGATGAATTTTTCGTCAACCGTGGCTGCTGCCGAGGGGAAAAAGGGCCCTTGTGCGCCGCCCATCGCGCTCTCCGCCATGCTGTACGTCGCCGGGACTGTGTTCTCGACAATAATCTCATCACTGGGAACAATTGTTTTGTAGATATGCGCCAACACCGGAACACAAATCGCAACAACGGCAACAACCATTAAGACTCGCCCGGCGGAATTGATGGGGTTGGCAACACTAATCTGATGGCCGATATTGCGAATGGCTTTGATGAGTAGAACAATCGCAAGCAGGCAGACAACGACATGCATCACCAGCGCGGTGTGATGTGATTTGCCGGCGCCCACGATCATCAAATAAAAACCCAGCCCCATGCCAAACATCAACAACCAATAACCCGAGTAGCCGAAGAAGAATCGAGGTTTCCGTAAATGCCACCAAATAACCGCTGTTTAAGAAAAGGAGGATCAGGCCGATAACGATGAGCTTTTCGATGAGCGGATATGCCGGCTTGTCTTTGTGAGTGCTTGCCATTTTCCTGAATGCTATTGAGAAATCCTGGCGGAAAAAATGCGTCGAGAATTTGATGCGCTTTGTTAGGTTTGCCTGACGGCATTAAAAATCTTTAACTGAATTTTTATTCTATCTTTATAGTGTAGGCAAAGGTACCCGCTTTCAAAGTCTTTGCGGAAGCCGGTGTGGTGATTTCGCAAGGTTGGAATTTTTGCTTCTACACGGCGGCAGGTGAGCGCAAATCTCGGGTATCGCGAAGGCATTTCAACCCCAAACCCTCTTACGCCGCTTCAGCAAACAGCAGCGCCAGCTCTTCGCGCAGCGTATCGCGCACGCCGAGCTGCTGCGCCAGGTGCATGCGCGTTTCCGCGCTAGCGGCTGCCGGGCGAGCACGCTTTTTGTTGTGAATTGCGGCCATCAAGGTTTGAGAAAAAGAGAGAATATCGCCGTCAACATAAGTCAAAACACCCGGGGGGCGGGAACCATTCTCGCTTGCAACGACCGTCACGCCCAGCATCAAAGCCTCCAGCACACTCGAAGAAACCCCGTCCACCACCGGTGTGCGAATGTAGACGTGACTGGCGTCGAGCACGGCTAAAAAATCACCGTGATCAAGATCACCGGCAACAAAAACGTGCGTCTGCAAGCCAAACCGCTGCAAACGTTCTTGCAATGCTTCATGCTCGCGATCAGCGCCGACCAGAATAATGCCCACATGCGGCAGGCTTTTCGTCACCTGCGCCAGCGCTTGCAATAAAAACTCGATATTGAAATCGTGGCGCAGATAAATATAGCTGCACACGACCGGCTCATGTCTGCGAATAAACTCGGTTAATGCTGCCGGCAGTGCGGCCTTGTCTTCAATGTATTCCATGCAGAATGCGGGAATCGGGACAATTTTTTCCGGACGAACGCCGTATTCGACAATGCGCGCCTTGACGTCTTCATTGTTGCAAATGATCTTACCGGCCATCAAAAAAATCAGACGGAAAATATTATCGAGCCAAAATTTATTTTGCTTGGGGAAATAATCCTGCACGACGCCGGCATGAAAGGTCAAAACCGCTGGGCGAAAAAAAAGCAAGCTAATAGATTCCGCGATTAAGGCTAAAATCGGGCTTTTGGTCGACTTGCCGTTGATGTGCATGTGAACGAGATAGCCCTGCATGCAAAACTTGAACACCTTCACCGCATAGTCAAGCCCGTGGTGAATCGGCACGAATTCCGTGGCATTCACCCGGCGGTTTTTGTTTGTGTTCATGACGGTGCAGACATGGCCGGCGCGTTCGATGTAACGCTTCAACATCTTTATGCGAACCGACCAGCCCGTGCCCGGCGGCGGATAAGGGCCGATTTGCAGAATACGATAAGGCATGGCTCTCGTTTCAACTCTTCAAATTTTCGAAGACATCCCAATCCACCATACGCTTCATGTGTGAGGAAGCCATGCTCTCATTGCCTCGCGCCTCGGGTTCATGACGATGATAGATGATTATCGCGCCGGTATTCGCGCGAGCAGGCGCTTCATCAAAGTTAAAAACGATGCGGTCAGTCCAGCCGTGAGCGCTCAAGCGCAACTCGAACGGCCCTGCATTCGCGCCCTCCTGAGTTCCCGAGTATTCCCAGTCAAGCGCCGGCGCTTCACTGCCGCATGGCATGAGTACGGTGACAAATTGCGCTGGCATGCGCTGCTGCGAGCGCAGGCGCAAAACCGGAGCCGCCAACGTGCGCCCATATCCCGGCGCAATCCAGCCTTGATCGGCTTGCGCGCCGCCATGAAAAATTTCAGCAACAACTTGTGGCGCGTTGAGATCTTGCAGCACAAGATTCTTGTGATCGGCTCTTCGCATGATGATTTGTTGCGATTGCCGGCGCAATTCAGCTTCCGGCGCAAAATGAAACCAGCGGTCAATTTCGTGTTCGCCGTCACCTGCCAGCCTGTCAATGATGAGCCAGTAATCTCCGTGCCGGTAAAAAATACCGCGACGATGGCGCAATGCACATTCAAAGCCCACGTAGGTTGCTTCAACAAACGTATAATCCGTTTGACTGATATAGACGGATTGCGCAACGACCGGAACATGAGAATACCCCAAGCGGCCTACAATCCGGCAAGCGCTGCGGCCGTCAACGGTTATCGTGTTGTGCGCCATGCCGCTGCGAAAATGATTTTGCCAGTTCAACTCGCCGTTATAACACCACATGCCGGAGTCAATCAACAATGGCGCGCCGTGAGCACAGAGCGTGAACGAAAGCGCATCCGCATGGCCGTGCGCTGTTGAAACTATTTCATCAGAGTGCAGGCCGTGGCTTTGGGGTCCGCAATCAAAGATCAAATACTGCTGATCGTGACGCTCGTCGCCGCGCAGAATTGCGTAGCCGCTTTCCGCGAACAACCGGCTGCGCGGCGCAGCGCCGGCGCCTTCCAATGTTTGAAAACGTTGATGGCTCTCAGGCCCCAACAACCACAAGCATGCTTCGTCATATTCTCCCGCGGCCGCCTTCAAATCTCCGCGGTGAAACAATAAGGCGCTCAACGCCAATATCTGGCGAAAATCCCAGGCGGCACGCTTGCCGAAATAAAACGCCGTAGCGTCGTCGTTATCTCCGATCATGGGATGGCGGCCGTCGGGCTGCACGCTCCATTGCGAAAATTCTGCGGCTCTTTCCAATCGTTCCCGCATCTCGTGGGGCAACGCCACGCCGTTGCGTTGCGCCAAAATAGCCGCCAACAAATAAAGGCCCAGCGTGAAATGATGATATGAAATCGCCTGTTCGACCGACATGCCGTCGTGGTGAAACTGTTTGGTTGCTTCCGTGACGAGCAGGGTCCAGCCTTTTTCGCGCCAATGCGATGCTTCTCTAAACTCGGGAAAGAGCGTGCCTAGGAAAAAAAGCGCGACCGCTTCCCCAATAAGATGATTATAAGGGCTGGTAAAAAACGAGAAGTGACGATTAACATACTGTCCGTGCAATTGCAGCACCCGCAGGAATTGCGCATGCAGCCGCGCCTCCAGGACGTTTGCATCCAGACAAAAAAAATATCCCCAAATCCATGACAGCGCGCGCAAGCCCACTTCCAACGCGCTGGTCCAATTTACCCCGTAGAGAAAAGGGTTTTGTGCGATCCAGCTCGTGCATTGCGCAAAGAACTCATTGGAATAATTGTCATCGTTGGTGAGCCAGTAGGCCTTACCGAGAACGGCAAAATGTTGATGGCGATTCAATTCCCAAACATGCTTGACATCGCCCGGCAATCGCCGGTCGCCGTCGGCCTGGCCGTAAAACTTAAGCTCGGTATAAAATTTTCTCGGCCACGATTCGAGCGAAAGAGGATCGCGGTGCCAATCGATTTCACCGGGGAAATCGTTGCTCACACCAAAAAACGAGAATTTGTGATTGAGCAGCTTTTCAGCTTCCGACAATGTTTGAGACAACACGCCCGGCAGATGCTGTTTAATCAACGCCGTGATCTCCGGGCGATCATTGCCGGAGAAAAAAAATCTGGGTTGCGCGCGATGATACCCGCTGCCCTTCACCCGCGCGCGCATGTGTTCGAGCAAATATTCTTCGGCAGCGCGCCACCGCCCGTTAGCAACGGCGTCTGCAAATGGCCCCTGATGATCCGAAGGCAGCTCGAATGTCGGCAAGAAGCGCCCCGGCGCCAGCAAGCCTTCCGGCCGTTTATGCGTGACTTTCGCCAGCTTTTTTGTGCCCGCCATTTTAAGGCGATACCCGACTTCGCCGGGAGACATGTTTTTAAGCTTTTTCAGGTTCATCACGGATGATCGCAAAAAGTTAATCCTGGCACATTTGCATGAGCCATTGGTTATAACGGCGGAAAACATGCCGGTTGAACAAATACACCGCGAGCGAAAGGCGGTCGCGCATGGTCATCACTTTCTTGCGCATGACTGCACTGTAATTGTTAATGACGTGCTTGATCCAAAAAATCTTGAACAGCAGATCATTTTCGATGGGGTCATGCTCCCGCCCAGCGCCGCGATTGTAGCCTGCAAGAAAGGCGTTTTGAACGCGGCGAATTGCTTCGACATTGAAACTGGGTTTGTGCAAATACCCTTCGACGCGATGGTGGAAGTAAGCGACGTCATTATAAAGCGAGCCGGATTTAAACGTGGCGAAATCCATCACCGTTACGCCGGCAGGGCCAACCAGAACATTGAACGGCGCATAATCGCCGTGACAGCCGCATTGTCCGCACTGGCCACCCGGCACTTGTGCAATGGCATTTTCCAAAAATTTCAGAACCTGCTTGCGGTTGCTCTCGGAAAACGGCGCTTCGCCTTCGACCAATCGTTGCAGACGAATATCGACGTATTCCAGCAATTCGACGGGGTTAAATTTTTGAGGTTCGACGGTTGCGCGTTGAATCGCCGCCAAAGCTTCACCCGCGCGCCGGCACGCAACTAAAACGTCTTCGAGCTTGCTGCTGTCATGCCAGAGCTTGCACGACGATTCGAGTGCATTGGCCAGCGGCTCGCCCTGCGCCTCTTCGGTAACGATGGTTAAGAGGTCGAGATAGTAGGCAATCGGTCTGACGACGGCGTATTTCTGGCTGCCATTGAGATGCGCTTGCAACCGCCGCGCCGTCTCAAATTCATTCTTGAGCTTGGCGCGCGGCTTGGCAGGATTATCCCGGTGCCGCGGAGAGAGTTTATAAACTTTGGTGTAAACAATACGCGCTGACGGTTCCTCTGCGCTTTCAACGCGAAGGCGATAAATGGTCGAGTAGGCGCGTTGTGATTTGCCTGTCAGCGTGATCTTCCCGGGCTTTGTGCCGCGCCACAGGCCGGTGGTTTCGGGAGAGGAAAGCCGCCGAATCACTTCTTCAATCGCTTCAGCCATGACGCAGGCATTTCATGAATTCGAGATGCAATTGCTTGGTCAACTCCATGCCATTGTATTTGGTGAAAGCCCCGTTGACGGAAGGCGGCTGCAAACCGCCGTTACGGAAATCATGCACGAGCTTCAACAAGCAGTTCTCAATTTCAGCGAGGTTGTCCGGATCCGCGATCATGCCGAGATTGTTTTCGCGCACCACGTCAGCGGTCGCGCCCCGCGGCGTGATCGCCAAAATCATTTTGCGCATGCCGATGTATTCGAAAATCTTGCCGGGCACGGACATGCTCGTGCCGGGCTGCAAAATCAACAAGACATCGCTTTCGAGTTGATACTGCAATGCTTCCTGATGTGAAACCGGCGGCATGACTTGGATGACTTGACGCAACGCGTCGCCGCATTCAAAACTGCTGTACAGCTCCGGCGCCACCGTTCCGACAAAGCGCAATTCCAATTCATGCGGCGCCACGCCGTGCTTGGAAATAAGATTATCGCAGGCCGTAAAAAAATTTTGAGGATTGCGCTTGCGGTAAAGCGCGCCAGTATGCGTAATCACCAGCTTTTTTGCGGAACGCGCGGGCGCAATCGGATGGATGCCGGCGAAATCTTGCGGATCGAAGCCGTTGGTGATCACGGAAAATTTTTGAGCAAGCTGTGGGCCGTAATACTCGGCAAAATCGCTCTTGATCCATTCCGTATTCAAAATCACACGGTCGGCGGCGAGCACGAATTGCCGTTCCAAATATGTCGCAGATTTCCCGCGCAACGACTCGCCGAGGATCTCAGCTTTCCACGGCGCACGCGCCCATGGATCGCGGAAATCCGCCACCCACGGCAACCCGGTCATTTTCTTTAGAAAATGCGCAACTAAATGATCGGTAAACGGCGGCGCGGTCGAGTAGATCAGATCGAATTTCTCCCGCCGATGCAGTTTCATGCCGCGCGCAACGGCATACGGCAACCAATTCACATCCTTATCCGGGATGGTGAATAAATCATAAATAAGATCTTTCGCCTTTTGCATCGCGCCGCGCCGTTTGGGCGCGTTGCTCGCTGCTGCCGTTTTTGCTGGCGCAGAGTTTTTTGCAGATTTCGGCGTTACCGGCGGAACTTTTGGCTTCGGCGCCGGAGAACTTGCCTGGCGGCCGCGCAACACATCTTTCAGGTGAAACATGCTCGCGGCGCCTTGAAAAACGGGCGTCGACTCGAGGGCGATCTCTTCCGGAATTTTCTTCACAAGATCGCGATCAATCGGCGAGTGCGGAGGATAGTAGCGTTCTGCGGGAGTGAGAACAGTGAGATCCCAACCCAGTTCCGGCAAATAACGCGCGAAGCGCACGCTGCGATGCACGCCGGCGCGCGCTAACGGAGGAAAAATGTAGGCAATAAATAATACTTTTTTGCGTGACCGTGACAAGAGTCACCCCTCTGCTGTGAATGCAATGAGTCAAGTGCTGGAGGTGATTTAGATTGTGCGAACGTGAAGGTCGCATCGCCGCGCAGAAAAGCTGCCGTCTGCAGTGATCCGGCCAGTCTGAGCCGCATCGCAATTCGAACGCAACCGGCCTGGCAAACTGATGGTTTCAGCACGGCTGCTTCAGGCTGTGTGAAAGTGTTTCGTTGCAGCGCCGGTTGAAACCATCGAAGCCTGAGGAGGCAACGTTGGCAGGCTCAGAGTGCAGCCAGCTCAGGCTTTCGCACAGCCCGAAAGCTCGCGGCCTGCATTACCAACACAAGCCAAAGTAATTCGGCTGCGAGCTTGCGTTATCCGGCAGCAAACGCACGAGATCGATGATGATCTGCTCGGGTTTGCGTTTGTCGAAGATGCTCGCGAATTCGCGATTGCCGTTGCCGATGACGATGACTTCGGCAAAATCAACGATTTCATCGAGAGACCGGCACAGCAAGGAGGACAGATGTGGAATTTCTTTTTCGATGTATTCTTTGTTGCCGCCCATCAAGCGGGCCATGGAAACATCGCGATCGAAAACACGCAACTCATATCCCTTGCCCAGCAGGGTTTCCGTCAACAAAACCAGCGGGCTTTCACGCAAATCATCGGTTCCCGCCTTGAAACTCAAACCCAGAACACCGATTTTGCGTTTCCCCTGCGCCAAAACCATTTCAACCGCGCGCTGCAAATGGCGCTCGTTGCTGGGCAGAACCGATTCCAGCAGCGGCAGGCTCAAATCATGAGATTTGGCGTGATACAGCAAGGCGCGCAAATCCTTCGGCAAACACGAACCTCCAAATGCAAAACCCGGGCGCAAGTAGGCTTTCGATATATTGAGCTTGGTATCTTTGAAAAACATCTCCATAACTTCGTGGCTGTCGATGCCGAGGCTCTTGCAATATGAGCCAAGTTCGTTGGCGAAGGAGATCTTCAAGGCGTGATAAATATTGCTGGCATACTTCACGGTTTCGGCCACTTCCAAATTTGTCACATAAAACGGCGCGGTTATATCTTTATACAGTTCGCGCACTTTTTCCGCGCTGGCCTGATCGCGCACGCCGACAATCGTGAACGGCGGCGAATCAAAATCTTTCACCGAACTGCCTTCCCGCAAAAATTCCGGATTAAAGCAGATGCTGAAACCCTTGCCCAGCGCCTTGTTGGATTCCCGTTCGATCAGCGGAATGAGCTGGCGATTCACCGTGCCGGGCACAACCGTGCTGCGCACGACGATCAAATGATCTTCGCTTTTCGAACGCAGCGCTTGCGCGATGCTCTTGCACACGCCAAAAACGCTGTGCAGGCTCAAAGAGCCGTTGCCGCTGCTCGGCGTGCCGACGCAAATCAGACTGATTTCCGAATTCGCGATTGCTTCATCGATATTATCGGTGGCGCGCAACTTTCCATTCCGCACTTGCTGCAACACCAACTCGCCGATCTCTTCTTCCACAATCGGACTCTTGCCGTCATTCAGCAAGCCCACTTTTTGGGCATTGACATCCACACCAATGACTTGATGGCCCAAGCGCGCAAAGCACGCGCTCGTTACTGTTCCGACATAACCAAGTCCAAATATGCTGATTCTCATAATGTCCTCTTCTTCTAAGCGGGCTTCCTTGTCCTAAATTCATAGTCGCGAAAGCGCAGCCGGGTAATTCATGGTAACAAATGTTCAAGCCTGTAAATCAAATCAATTAATCGAATATAGCTACCCGCAAAGCCACGCTTTGCGGACAAAAAACCGAAATAGATTCAGGTTTTACAGAATACTACAGCATCTCGCTTTCGTGCGGCATTCAATCTTGCGCATTGTTGAGCGCAGCGTTCTGCGAAAACTTTCCCAATTCAATTGTCGCAACAACTTCGTGCAAGGCCGGCACAGTGCGAATACGCTTCAATTCCAATAAGTCGCTGTTCGCATCGACAAACCCGTGCGCTGAAGTAACGGAGGAAACAAATCCACTGGCGCCCACCATGCGTTTGACCGCCGCGTTATAGTATTTGTATGGTCCGCTGTTGGGAACGGAAAAATGGCGAATGGGTTTGCCAAACTTTTTTTCCAGCGCAAGCTTGGACCCGGCAATCTCGTTTTGCGCATCTTGGTGAGCGGCGTTGGGTAGATTGAGATGCGTCACCGTATGCCCGCCGATACTCATGCCGTCGGCAATCATCTCGCGAACCTGATCCCAATTCAACATGATCCGCTCGACGGTCTCGCGCCAACCGGCCTCGGCGAGTTGGGTTCGAATTTGCTCGCGCACACTTTCACGAACGTTGCGATCATTGCTTTTGATAATCTTGACGACCTGGCGCTTGGCTTGCTCCCGCTCCTTCGCCGTGTTGAGTTTTAAATCATAGGTTGCGCCGTTGACCTTGACGTGGAATGAAGTCTTCGTGCTGCGCTCCAGCAAATAATTCACTTCCACCAGCCAAAGCGGCTCTTGGCGATCAATGCAATTTGTAGTTAAGTAAAAAATGCCGGTGGCGTTGTATTTTTTCAAAATTTTGGCGGCCACGAGATTGTCGGCATAGCCGTCGTCAAAAGTAAACACCACGGCGTTTTTGGGCAGCGGCCGGTGCGCCAGCACCGCGTCGACAACTTCATCGAGCGATACGACGCGATACTTTCTCGCGAAATAACGCACGTGGCGCTCGAACTCACGCACAGAAACGCTGATGCTGGGACTCGTATAAAAGTTATCCGGGGCGTCAACCACGGCGTGATAACGCAACAACGCGGCTCTTTTGTTGGGAAAAAGAATGCGCAGCAGGCCAAAAAAACCGCAATGAAACAATACGGCCTTGGCGATGCTCGTCAAACGCATTTTGAGATGTCTTACACTCATAAACTTCCGTTCACGCTCCCGGTTCCCGCACGGTTTGCCACATCGTAAAGGTTTGCCCGCGATAATAATTCAGTATGCCCAACAACGAGGCATAATTGACGAGGCAAAAATAGTACGGCACATAAAACGCCCGGGGAATCGCGCCGCGCTGCGATTGCAGCCAGCCCACCGTGGCCAGCATGTAAAACAAAATCTGCCCGATTCCAATCACGAGAAAGAACGGCGATTGCGTGACCAACAATGCATTGCTGAGCAGCGCGCCCGCCATAAAAACCGGAATCAGCCAGCGCAGAAACTTGTGTGAAATGACTTGAATGGTAAAGAAACCAAAGCGTAGCGGATTCAAAACGCTGGCCACCCGCCACAGGCCGCGCCAGGCGCGATTGACAATGCGAACTTTGCGGCGAAACTCTTTTTCAAATGTCTCGCCGGCGTCTTCGTACGAAATCGCTTCCGGTTCATAGACATTACGAAAGCCTTGCGCGGAAATTTGCAAGGGATTGACAAAGTCGCTGAGATCGGAGGGCTGCAGCGGTTTGAACAATTTTTTGCGAATAGCGTAAATCGCGCCGTCGCCGCCGACCAGCGAGCTGACATTGCTTTCCATTTTTTTTAGGGCAAGCTCATAACGCCAATAAAGATTCTCGCTCTCACTCGATTGGCTCGATCCTTCAACGTTATAGCGCGACTCGCCGGTGACGCAGCCGACAGAGGGATCGGCAAAATTGCGCGCCATGTTGCGCACCACAGCGCGATGATACATGGCGTTGGCATCCGAAAAAATCACAATCTCACCGCGGGCATGCGGCATCGCGGCGTTCAAACCGGCGGTTTTGCCGCCCCGTTCCGGCATGCGCAGCAATCGTACGTTTTGCGCTTCATATTCGCGCACAATAGCGTCCGTGCCGTCTTCCGAACAATCGGAAATCACAATAATATCCAACTTCGCGCGCGGATAGTCGAGATTGATGCTGTTCTCGATTTTGCGGCGAATGACATTTTCTTCGTTGTAGGCGCTGATCATCAGCGTCACGGCAGGCTCAATTTCGGCGCGCTGCACCGGTTTGGCGGGAAGAAAACGATTCATCGCCCACAGCAAAAGCGGATAGCCGGCATAAACCCATAAAATGAGAAAAACACAAATCCAGAAAAAGGCAAGCATGCTTCGTCAATTCTCAAAGTCACACAATCCCAAACAATAAAGCGGCAGATTTGCTTACGGAATATTCTTTACAATCGCGGGACCGACCAGGCGCGTGACCGCGAGCGGCAGCCGCTGCCAGATTTGAATCGCCATTTGATATTTGGCGTTATGCGGGCTGAGATCAGGCAGGGTATCCGAACCGTTGGAGAGCCAGTATTGCCAATGCAATTGCACCGGCTTGGCGCCCCATTGTTCTTTGAATTTATAAGTGCCCTCATTCAACGTGCAGCGTCCGAAATCAAAAACTTTGTAGCCTTGCTGAATCGCAAATTCCAGCACGCCCCAATAGAGCAACATGTTGGGCGCCAGCGCGTTGAACTTGCGCAGGCTGGAAGCCCAGGGAATTTCCAATGTCTCACGGAACCCGAACACGAAACCGGAGGCCAGCGGCTCCTGCTCGCGATAAACTGTGCAGATATGGGCGTTGCTCGGAAAGGCCGCCAGAATATTTGCAAAAAACTTCATCGGATACACCGGCGTTCCGAGATCGCGCATGTTGCTGGTAAAAACGTGATAAAAATTTTCCAACTCCTCTTCGCGGCCAACGCGATACGTCAGGCCTTCCTTCTGCGGCTTGCGAATCTGGCTGCGCAACTTCGCTTTAAAGTTCTTCATCAGTGTGTCGGTGTCCGCGGGCAGCTCCAACAGCATCGAAACTTTATGCGTCTTGGTCGGCAGATTTGACAGCGCCGAGGATTCATGCCGCAGTTCAAGATGCGCCACTTTCAGATCCTTGGCGAGCCTTGTGGCATACTCATACAAAGCGGCGCGCGCCGCCTCATCTTGCGCCACGATGCCGCCATAATTCAAATAAGGCAGAGAAACCAGAAAGGAGCCGAAAAGCTTGCTGCGCATATGCGTCACCGGCAAAACGCCGCGCCATCTGCCATGGTCGCGCGCAACCAGATAATGACACGGATGGGAAAAAGTTTTTTCGATGACTTGCTTCCAGCCGCTGAGATGCGGCCCGCGGCTATCCGGGTGTTCCGTAACGAAGCGATCCCATTCGTCAAACTGTGCGTGGAGGGTTTCGACAATCATGATGCGGGCACGCTCGTGTGAAGTTTGCCATTGCCATAATGGGCAGGCATGGCCGTGCGCGGCCAGTCGGTTTGAATCTCCGTGTCGGCCAGCACTTCGCTCACCGTGCCGAATGAAAACTCATCCAACAAGCGGCGCAAGCGTTCCTCCGTCAATGCCAGATTGCCATAGTGGCGCATGGTTTTGAACAAACCGACCTTGAGTCGCGGCAGATCCGCGTCGACTTCCCAAGGATGCAGATAAAGAATGGCCGGGCGGCCCTCGGCGTTGATTTGTCGCACACTGCGTTGAATGAACCAATAGGGATAAAGCCGGAGATAACCGCCGCCGGCCATCGGAAAATTTTTCTTCATCAGCACGACGGTGGAGAGAGGAAATTCAATGAGACGGGTTTGGTTTAAGAAGCGTATCTCAAAGGGAAACCGCGGCGCATCCGGAATGCCGTAGAGATCGTGCTTTACCGGGAAAATGCTCGAATCATAAACCAGGCCGAGATCCGCCAGGGTTTGCCAGGCCCACATCGACGAGCGCGTGATGGAATACGTCGGCGCGCGATAACCCAGAACGCGCTCACCGGTGATGTTTTCCAAAATGAGCAGGGATTTTTCAACATCGGAGGTGAATTCCTTACGCGTCTGTTCATAAACAATCTGGTGGGCATAGCCATGACTGGCGATTTCATGGCCATGTTCTTTGATGGCAACAACGATTTCGGGATAGCGTTCCGCCACCCAACCGAGAATAAAAAAAGTCGCCTTGACGTTTTTTTCGGCGAATACATTAAGCACACGGCAGGTGTTTTGGACCACGGTGCTCTTCAGCTTGTCCCACTCGTCGCGCCGGATTTTCGTCCGGAACAACGACACGTGAAACCAGTCTTCGACATCGATGGTGATTGCGTTTTTGATGCCCATAATTCTCAATCAAGCGCAAGACATTAACGGCAATGATTCTCTGCGAAATCATGCCGCCATATCCATGTAACAATAATCCATCCTTGGCATCAAATCTTGCAATCAACCGTTCCCTGGCGCTGCAAGTTTTTTATTCAAAAGCAAAATTGGCCGCAGCCATTAAAAATTCCGACTGATTTACCGCCATTGGCATAAAACTGCGGCAAAGGCAGGCGAAAAAGCTTTCGCCCGCCTCACGTAAAACGAAATCTTCAATTCTGATGTTCGAGATACCAGGCAACCGTGCGGTTCAGCCCTTCTTGAAATTTAATCTGAGGCGAGAACGAGAGGAGTTTTTGTGCCCGCTCGATGGAAGCCATTGAATGCTTGACATCGCCGGCGCGCCCATTCTCATAAATCGCGCCGATGTCTTTCTTCATGATTTGGTTGAGATGGCGCAACAATGTATTCAAACTATACCGCTCGCCACAAGCCACATTCATAAAATGGCCCGGCGCTTCAGGTGAGGTGCACGCCAGCAAATTTGCCTGCACGACATTATCGATATAGGTAAAATCGCGCGATTGTTCGCCGTCGCCAAAAACGATGGGCGATTTGTCGCTCATCAACGCCGTGATAAAACGCGGAATGACGGCGGCATATTGCGACTCGGGGTCCTGCTTCGGGCCAAAGACGTTGAAATAGCGCAGCGCCACGGTCGGCAAGCCATAGACATAGTAAAACGAAAGCGCATATCGCTCACCGGCAAGCTTGGAGGTGGCATAGGGTGAAATGGGATTCGGCGCCATACTCTCCTCTTTGGGCAGCGTTGGCGTATCACCATAAACCGAGGAAGACGAGGCAAACACAAAGCGCTTGACTTTGGCTTGCTTGGCCGCCCACAACATGTTGATCGTGCCGTTGACATTGACATCGTTGGAGGTGATCGGGTCATGCACGGAACGCGGAACCGAACCAAGCGCAGCCTGATGCAGCACGTAATCGACGCCGGCCATTGCTTTTTCGACGGCGACGCCATTCCGAATGTCGCCATCGATCAACTCAAACCGGCCGTCAAATTCTGCGAGGTTCGAACGCTTACCTGTGGCAAAATTGTCGAGCACACGTACCTGTTCGCCGCGTTCGAGCAACGTGCGCACGATATTGCACCCGATAAAACCACCGCCTCCTGTCACTAGAAATAAAGCCATACCAAGCTCCTGATTGTTTATTTCACCTTTTCCTCGGTGTTGTAGTAGGAATAACCATAGTATTTATGGTCATAATAATACGGCAAAACCGCTTTTTGATTGTTGATGATCACACCGAGAATATTCAAACCGGCATTGCGGATCAAATCCACCGCGCGTTGCACCACGGCTTTATGCGTTTCGCCGGCTTTGAGCACCAAAAGCGCGCCATCCATTTCCGGACTCAAAATCAGGGCATCGGTCACCGGGATGACGGGAGGGGAATCGACAATAATCGTGTCGAAATAAAATTTGATCTCGGAAAACAGATCCCGCATGCGCGCGGAATTAATCAACTCTGTCGGGCTCGTCACCACGCCGCCGGAAGTCAACAACCGCAAGTTCTCAATCGGCGTTTGCTTGAAGCACGTGTCGAGCTTGCGCGTGCCCATCAGCACATCGGCAACGCCCTCTTCCTTGGGCATGCCAAAAAGCTGGTGAACGCGGGGCCGGCGCAAATCGCAATCGACTAAAATCGTTTTGGTGTTGCGGTAGCGCGCAATCGTACACGCCAGCAATGCCGCGATCGTGCTCTTCCCTTCGTTCATCTTCGCGCTCGTCACGAGAAAATTTTTCATCTCGTCGGCGGCGTACAGGTTTTTGAGCTTGGAGTATAACCGCCGAAACTCATTCGCTTCCGGCGTTTCGTCGCTAAAAACGGATACAATCGAATTTGTCAGAGACTTCTGCATAGATCCTCAACTGTTCCTCATGAACACACAACCGGCTACTCGGCTTGTTGGCATCCGCACTCCAGTTACGCGGCAAATCCAATCATGCCGGTCAAGCCTTCCGTGGCAAAGCTGCTCGCGTTCGAAATGATTTTTCCTGACGGCCATAATCGTCAATGGGATAGACAGCTTGCAAAGATCAAACTGAGGGCGGCGCTTGCGATGCTTATTTGAGCACGGCATCGAACAGCAATTGCATGCCCTTGTGATCATACTCTGCCAGGCGTTTATTCCGCTTGGCGCGCTCGTATGCCGGGTTGAGCGCCATGGCCTTGTCAAATTGTTGAATGGCCTTGTGATTGACAAATTTGCTCATGATCACATACGCCACACCGAGATGATTGTACAAATCGGCATAGTTCGGGTATTTTTCGATCAATTCCTGCAATTGGCGAATGTGACGCCAAATCAGGCTGCTGCTCAGCTTTTTGCTGCCATAAATCACCCGCAAATAAAAATCCAAAATGAAGGAGGTGTCGGCCGGCTTGGTTACCTTTGCCAGCACCCGTTGCAAAGACTCGTATGCTTCTTCATACTTCTTTTCACGCATGAACCCGAGGCTTTGTTCGGTATGCTCATTGTAATACGAAGGGTTGATCTTTGCGGCTTTTTCGGTATTTTCGATGACTTTCTGATAGCAATTGACCGATAAGGCAAAGTCTTCCTTGGTAAAGGCATTCAGCACATACGCCAGCGCCAAATTGAAATAAGCATCGGCGTAATAGGGATTGCTATCCAGGGCGCGCAAAAATTGTTCGACGGCTTTCTTGCAATGCTCTTTCTTGAGATACGCCAGGCCAAGATTATTGTGGAAATCGGCATACCCGGCCGACATCGAAATGGCTTGCTCCAAAACGGTGATGGCGTCATCAAAGCGCTTGACCGCGATATAAGCGCCGCCGAGATTGTTATAGATGCTCGAAATGCGGGGGTTGAGGATGATCGCTTCCTCAAACTCTACAATCGCTTCTTCGTACATGCCGCGCCGAAAAAACGCCTGGCCCAACAAGTTTTTCGTTTCCGCCTGATTGCTGTCCCGAAGCTTGTCCGCGAGCTGAATGAGCATCTGCACTTCGTCTTTCTTTTCGTCATGAAACTCGCGCGTCCTGACGCGCAACGTGTCGCGCGACCATTTGGGGTCGAACTCGCGCGTGCGCATCTCGAGCAGCGTGCCGTTGCGAAAGAACGAAGAGGTGATCCGCTTTTGCGGATCGTCGGTGGTTGTCTTGAGAAAATATTCTCCCTTGGGAGAACTGATCACATCATTGAATAGAAAATCAGCCATAGCATACTCACAGAGGTGATGTAAAAGTTTCGGGATCACATGACACGCTTGACCGCAATACCGTGCTTTCCTCTCAGTTCGTCGTCGCCCTGCCCGCGAATTGCAGACGTTGCTCGCGTGTGTTCAGCTCCTCCTGGCGCAGCCAGCGATAGACTGTGGACCGGCTCACGCTGATTGCCGGTTCAATTCGCACTTCAAGAAACTTTTGGATCATCGTCGGGCCATAGTGCGGATGTTCGCTGACGATTTGACGGATAAGAGCCGAACGATCACCATCAAATTGCATGCGCTGCGCCGTTTGTAATTTTCGAATCGGCTGCGGCCCGTTGCGAAAGGCTTGTTTGCTGTGCTGGTCGATATGAGCAAACGCCGGAGCAGTTGCGGGCGTCTCGCCGGGATGTTGTCGTGGCGCAGCGGGATTCACAGACACATTCTGCCGCTGAGACAACTCTTGTCGTGAACCGTTCTCAGGTGCGGACTCTGCTTTTGCCGTTGGCTTTTTTTGCGCCGCTGCCCAAGCAGTCATATAATCTTTCAGCCTGACTTCCTGTGTTGCTGCCTGTTTCACGGCAGCAGAATTATCTGCTCCGCCGCCAAAACTCTTGCCGGCGCCAGGATCTGGACTTGAATACCCGCTGGAGGCCTCTCTGTTCTCATCCAAAAATATTGGTGTTTTTTCAACATAGCCGGAGTCATCCCGCCAGTTCACCTCTTCCATTTCATATTCTTCCGGCAGAGTATCTATTTCATCAAGAATCCAGGGATCATTGATATCTTGTGACGCAAAGTCATCGTAGAATTGTTCCGTCTGCGCAGAGGCGCCCGAAACTTGCTCTGGATCAACAGCATCGAAAGAATCTCGCGCAACGGCATGCGGCGAAACGTTCGAGGGCGGGGATTCACTTTCATCTTCAGAAAGATCGCCTGCCCACAAGGAGGTCTCGCTTGGTTCATCCGAATCTTCGTACACTCCAGACGCGCGGTGATCCAACGGGACATCTTCATTTTCATACGATGATTCATCCGATTCAAAATGTGGCGCCTCAAATTCCTTCGGTGTTGTCGTGGCCTTATTTTCAAACGAAACGGCATCGCCGCTGCCGTATGGAGACCAGTTAAAAAACTCATCCGCAACTGAGCTTAACAGGTCCGGCTCTGCGGTTGCAGTAGGCAAAGAAAACGGCTCTTCATCGACAAGCGGCTCAGGCGCCGTCGCCTCCGAAAACGGCAGAGAGGAATGTTGTTCAACGCCGCCGGTATAAGTCTCCTCATGACTTGCGACGGCATTCTGATGATCATGCTCCAGCTCATGCGGCAACCTCGAAGAATCAAACAAGTCAGGATCCGGGGCGGCATGCTCCGCAGGCAAAAACCCTGCACCGGCCCCAGCAAAAAAATCTTGCTGCGGCGCGCGCTCCGTTGCTGCATCGAAGGAAAGAATGGCGTCATCAACGGTATCGTAAGCGTTGATGAAGCTGTCCAATTCCAACAACAGGAAAACATCAAGCACATCCGGATTCATGCCTGCCAAACGAATGTCGCCGCCATTATCACGCACACGGCGCAACTCGGCGGTAAACGCGCCCCAACCGGCCGACGAAATGAATTCCACACTGGTGAGATCCACGACGATGCGATAGTGGTTGCGCGACAACAAGTAGGCAAGCACTTTTTCAAATTCATCCAAGCTCGAAGCGTCAAAAACCTTCATGAGACGGACGATATGAATGCCTTCCTCCGTCACTTCGACTGCTTCGATCAATCGCCTCTTCGCTGACAAGCCGCTACCCTTTCAATAATAAACATTCAAATCGTTTCTTCTTTGTGCTGCCAGTATGCGGGCTAAGGAAGCGCCGGCCACACGAACTTCTGGATCGCTGCCCTCTTCAGCGATCTCACCTTCTTAGAACGGCCGCTTAGCCTTGCCGGGCTCGGCAAATTGAATTTTGGGAATTACGCCGAGCACTGTGACGCCCAACAACGTTTCAACATCATCGACAGATTTGAAGGAATGATCAAAAAACTCCAGCAGATAAACAGCGCCAACTCCGAATCCCAGGCCGCCGAAAATCGCAATCAAGAGAATCTGTGTTTCATTCTGAGGGATCGGCGCCAGCGGCCGGTTTGCCGGGCTGATAATGCGAAAAAGTTCGTCTGCGCTGCTGGACTGCAAATCCTGGCCGAGCTTGGAGCGCACCGTTTGATTCTGGAAGGCATAGAGTTTGGCAGCCAGATCATCGACCTGCTTCTGCGCTTCGACGAGATCCATCTCCAATCCCGGCTGCCGGCCCAAGCTGCCGCGATACTCCGCTAAAAAACCATCGAGAATCTTTTTTTCTTGCTGGAGCAAATCCAAATCAAGCTGCGCCACTTGCAACTGGGTGGCCAGTTCGACTTCTTGGGATTTCATTCCCACCGATCTGCCTGCCACATGCTTGGCCACTGCCTCGCGATATTGATCGCGCAGCGCCGCAATATCCTGATTCACGCTGATGACATTCGCGTCCCGCCAATCGAATTGCGCCATCACGGTCGCCAGCGCTTCGGCTTTTTGCAGCATGCGGCGGCGCAGCGCTTCGGTTTTGGGGTCGTCCCAAACAATGGCGCTGGCAGCGGAACTGCTCAACTTCGTTTGCAGCCCGGACACCAAATCTTGCTGCCGGCCAATATCAACTTTCAAAGCACTTAAAACCGTATTTGCCTGGGCCTCATTGTTGGCATTCACCACCAACTTCTTGGATTGCTCATACGTCGAACGCTCTTTCAAGCGGCGCATACGTTCGAGCGCGTCTTCGTATTGCTGGCGAAAACGTTCTTCGTGTTCCTTGCTGAAGCCGATGGCGATCTGCGCGTTGCGCGATTCTTTGGCAAGATTTTGTTCGATGAAAACATCGGCCAGGGTCTTGACAATCATGTAAGCCTTGTCCGGATCCGAATTATCAAAGGAAATGCGCATGGAACTGCCGCGCCGCGCAAATACGACCCGGTCCGAGGTGAAGCGTTTCGCCAGCCAATCAATTTGCAGGCGGCGAATGATTGATTCCTGGCTTTCATCAGGATGTTCGAGCTGGAGTTTTTTTGCCGCCTCCAGCATGCCCTGACTCGGCTTCAGTTGAACGCGATCCACCACCGCTCCCAAGACTTCGACGGATACCAACTGCGCGAGAATGTCTTCGGAGAGGTTTCGCATTTGTACCGGCCTTCTCTCGCGAGAGCCGTCCACAAAATCACCCATCTGCGGCGACAAAGCCGCAACATTACCGACCTGAATCACGGTTTCAGATCGGTAAACTTTGGGCAGATTCGAGATGTTGTAATACGCGCCGAGCAACGCCACAATGGGAGGAATGATAAGAAACCATTTGCGCCGACGCGCGAGTTGCAGCAGGCTGCGTGGATCAATTTTTCCGCCGGTCGTCATAGCTCAATTCTAGTTGTTGTTATTCTGTCCAAGTAATGTGTTCAACACAAAATAAGAGGTGAGTAATGAAACCGTACCGGTAATGACCTGACCGAGCGTATTCGCAAATAAGAACGCCCCATAATTTGGGCGGCTGGGGATGTAAATCGTATCGCCCGGGCGCACGAGCAGCGGCAAAGGCGCGGCCTGTTTGGTGTAATCCTTGATGTTGATCACATACACAACCGGGGCATCTGCGCCGCGGCTGATGAGGCGCACGCGCGTCAAGTCCGGTTCAATCGGCGCACGGTTGTTGCCGCCGCCGTTTTGCTGCAACACCGGTCCGCCGGCGCGAATGATCGCTTGCAACACGTCCAGGTCTTTTTCATACGGATACATGCCGGGCTGCACGACGAGTCCGAAGACATATATCGCGTTTTGGGGATCAATGAGCGCGCCGCCTTGCAACCCGCCGCCTTCCGCAATAGCCCCGCCGGCGCCCATAGCCGGCGCGACACTTGGAACCGACACATAATCGCCCGGGCCTAATTTCGGCAGATTCTTCACATTGCCGGATTCGAACGCGCTGGCAACGTCGATCGTTTCAATATTCCCGCTCGCCTCGCCGCCGCGAAAAATTTTCACCCGACTCAATTGCGCCACCGGCGAGGGGCCGCCGGCCTCGAGGATGGCCTCCCACAAATTCGGGAGGTTTTGAAACGTATACTTTCCGGGCCGGACCACTGCACCGGCAATGAAAATGGCGCGATTGCCGTATTCGATCACGGTAATGTTCGCTTGCGAGATTTTCTTATTATAAACCGAGATCTTTTCGACGATGAACCGGCTTAACTCGTCAATTGTTTTATCGACCGCTTCAATGCGGCCGATCAGCGGCAAATCGATTTTGCCTTCCGTGTCAATGCGCGCTTGCGTATTCAGCGTGGGTTCTTGCCAAAAGGTAACTTGAAGAAAATCGCCTCTCTCAAGCTTGTAATCCTGCGCCTGGGCCCTCGAGGTAAAACCAATCACACTGACAAAAAGAAGCAACCACAACGGTTGCCGAAAGTTATTCATGCCGTTTTCGCTCCTTCGAAAAAAATAGCCGTGACCGCATAGTTATAATCAGCGGCAGCTGTCCTTTGCTGGGCGGCGTCAAATGAAATTGCACGAAACATGATTTCACGGACGAATCCTTGCTTTAACCTCGTTGCTGCCCGAGGAGAGATTGCCACGATCATACACAAAAACCCGATAGTAATACGTTTTTGTCGCAAGCAAACCCGTATCGGTAAACGTGGTGGTAACCGGGTTTGTGTTGATGATATAAACCAACACATCAATATCGTTGCCTTGCGTATCTTTGCCGCGGGTACCGTTCGTCACGCCGGGCGTTTCAGAACGAAAGATGCGATAGGACGCGAAATCCGCATCCAGGCTTTGCGACCACGACAGCCGCAACGACGAGGTGTCAATGATGGCCGGCTGCGCCAAGGTCACCGGGAACGGCGGCGTGTTCTGCGCCGTGGTGACAGATTCAATATTGCTGCCGGTCGCGTTGCGGCCCTGGTCATAAACATAAACGCGATAGTAATATGTCGTCGCCGCATTCAAGCCCTGATCGGTAAAAACATTGCTCGCAATATTCACAACGGAGGCCACCAGGGTCGAGAGCGAATCAACGCGCGGCGTGGCGGAGCGGTAAATGCGATAACTGGCGAAATCACGATCGCTGCTTTGCGACCAGGTAAGCTGCACTTGATTCGTGCCGTCGCCGACCAATAACGGCGTGTTCAGCGTTACCGCCGAGGGCGGAACATCCGGGCTGATTTTGCCTTCCACTTCATTGCTCGGCGTGCTGCTCAAACCCGCCACATCATTCACGACAACTTGATAATAGTACGTGACGCCCGGCTGCAGATTGGCATCATTGTAAGATGTCGTTTGCTGCACCGTGACATGGTCGATCAAGGAGCTGGCGTTGGGGTTAAAATTTTTGGTGCGGCTGCGGTAAATCGCGTAATTGGAGAAATCAGCTTCTTGAGATACGCTCCACGTTAACCGTAAAATGTTGCCCTGGCTGCCGGTTGTGGCCGGCGCGAATAGAAATACGGGATCGGGCGCCTTGAGGATCGTCACCTGCGTTGCCGCCGTGAATGCAGTTGCGACGTTGCCGACGCGATCGGTGAAACGGCCGCGGATTTTCGCCTGGGCGATTTCAATGTCGCCGGGGATGCGGAAGTCGCCTTCGTAAATGCCGTCATTTGCGACTTTGTCGTTGTTGGTGCCGTCGTCGAATAACAAAATATCCTGTACGGCATTGACAATATCGATCACCGCGCGCCCATCCGGCTCATTCGCGGTCAGCCTGAAATGAATGGTCTCGCCGCTTTGCTTGGCCACGCCACCGGTATTCTCGGTCACATTCGTGATCAGCGCTGTGGTATCGAGGATGATCGGATCGCTGGCAAGGGCGTTGCTTTCGCTGCCATCGCGATCGCGCAGCTTGACATAAACAATCTTCTGGCCATCGCCCGGCGTCAACGTCCAATTCACGGTTGCTTGAAACGGCTGCCAGGAAATGCGCGAGAATGAGGTATCATTGCTCACTTTCATCAACACTGTGGTGGAGGGCGCGGTGAGATTGAGCGTAATCGTCGTGTTCCTCGTGGCCGTCACACCGCCGGCAATGCGAATGCCGAACACGTTCGGCTTGCCGGAGATTTCCGTGGAACGCGGCCCTTCGTAGCCCTTCGTCGATACCGCGCTGATCTGATAAAAATAAGTCGCGCCGTTTTTGACCGTCCGGTCAACATACGTCTGCGCGCGTGTCGTGTCGAGCAAGATGAAACGCCGCTCGCCGGGGTTAGACGAAGCCAGGGCGACTTGTGAGCTGTCAAACCGGTAGATTCGAAAACTTTTTACTCTGGCGAGATTGGTGAGGCGCCAGGCTAAACTGATTTGGCGATCGCCCAACGCAATCGTAAGATCCGTCGGGGCCACCGGGAAATCACCGGCATTGTCCGGCCCGGTTGGCTTTTTGGAACATGATCCCAGCATCAAACCCGACAAGATGATGGCGGCGCACAGGGAGGTTTTGATCATCGCGTGCATGCGCAGAACGATTCCTTGCAATCTCATGGTATCCTACCTTGACGAGTACGTCTTGTCACTGAATATCAGAATTGGGCACGAACGCCCACCTGGGCAGATTGATCGGTGAAGTCCGTGGGCGGGCTAACGGTCAGGCTAACGTCTAAACCATTTCGATGGTAGGAGGGGAAAAATGCTATGACATCGATCAGGTTGTAAATATAGATACTGGCCGTAATGATCGCCCACCGTTGCCGTGTCTCATAGCGACGGTCCAAGCGCGCTTGCGCTGCGTCCAAACGCGATCGCTGGTTGGCGTCGTTTTGAAAGGCCGTCAATGCCGCGTTAAAGTCATCGACGCTGTCGCGATAGCGCAATTCCTCTATGAAAAACACGCCCAACGAGGTGAATTGCATGGCGCTGATGACCAACCCCTTGACCCGCTGATCGCTATAGGCCTGGCCCATGCCGGGAACGACGGCCGAGCGCAGCAGGGCTTTTAAGCGCGTTTTTGGCGAGAGTTTGATTGAGATTTTCTCCGCGCCTCGCCCGTTGAAAAAATAATCCGCCGACCAATCCTCATAGCCGCGCAATTTGGTTTTGATCTCATAATTGCCGCGCAAAAAATAGGTGACGGTGTAAGGCGCGCGCCCCGCCAGGCCGTACTCGCCTTCCAAAAATACAATAGCGCCCGTGGGCCGGGTCAAAATCTGGGTGCGGGCGAAGTTTTCCGGCTTAGTTTCTGCCGGCTCCGCCACCTCTTCCGTTTGCGCCTGACTGCGATCAATACCGGCTAGCATTAACAGCATTAGCAGCGTTGTTATCCCTAGCCTGCGACTCAACACGCGAGACGGCAAGCCCATGCTAGCGAACATATTGTTAAACCTCCATGCTCAGAATCAATCAGCTTCTTCCTTGCCGCGTATAATCATCCACAGCGTTTTCCACAGCAGCACAATATCCTGCTTCAGATTATGGTTTTTAACATACATCAAATCGTATCGCACTTTCTCGCGCACATCGTCAATGGTTTCATCATAGCCACAATAAATCTGTGCGTTGCCGGTCATGCCCGGTTTCACTTCCAGGCGTTCGGTGTAATCCGGCACCTGCGTCACCAAATTCGGAATGATTTGGGGCCGCTCGGGGCGCGGGCCGACCATGCTCATATCGCCCAGCAACACGTTGAGAAACTGTGGGATCTCGTCGACATGCGTGAACCTCAAAATACGGCCGACGCGCGTGATGCGCGGATCATTTTTTTGCGCCCAAACCGCGCCGCTATGCTTTTCCGCGTCCTGCCGCATCGTACGGAATTTGTATACCGTAAACGGGCGGCCGAACAAATTCGTCCTGCGGCGGTCGCCGGCGCGGCGATCGTGAGTGACGGCAATTGCAACTTGCCGGCGCTCCCGCCGGCGCAGATTGACGCCCACGCGCTGCTGGCCGTAAAATATTCCACCTTTCGAATCCAGGCGAATCAATAGCGGCACGATAAAAAAGAGTATTGACGACATGATAAAACCCAGGACGGCCATGCTGAAATCAAACAAACGCTTGCCGAACTGTTCCCACCAATTGATGCCGGAAAACGGCGCCGTGATCTTCTTCACCAGCTTTTCCGGAACGCACAAAATCACCAACAAAGAGCTGAATAAAAAGAACGGTGCAATAATGACGTTTCCCACGAACCTCTTCATATAAGGCGGTGAATACGTTCGCGCGCCAAGATAACCGTCTGGTGTATGAGTCTTTTTTGGCATGACCAAGTTCTCGCCATGACGCAACATCTGATCATAGCGATGATAAGCCTGGTCACGGCGAGACGAGGTGGATGTACCGTTGGTCGGGCCTGCGGCAAGCGGCATTTCTGCAACAGGATGACCAACCAATGTCGCCTCTGGCATCGAAGCTATCTCCCTTTGTTACAGTCGGTGAACCCAGCTAAGTTAATTCCACAAGAGGTCGAAGGTACAGCCCTGAAATTAATCTAAAAATTAAAATTCGCTTAATCTTGTTATGATATGAGCAACCGACCTTCAGTCGGTTCAAAAGGCTTTGTGCAACTTATCCTTGTGTTACCCGCTCATTCATGCACGGCACGCGCATTTTCATAACGACCGGCGTTGGCCTTCACGGCTAAATATAGAAATCATTGGTAACGGATGCGTAGACCCAGCCACTCAAAAATGCGTGGGCATCCCGATGGGAAGTGAAATAAGCTGCAATTTGGGTCAGGCTGGTTGATCGCCAGCGCAAAGGCCCCCACTCACGCCAGCTCATCCTCGTTCGTGGTAACGCTCGATTCCAACAAGTGCGGCGTCTCTTTCATTTCCCCCAGGCCGCGCGGGGTGCCATTTGATTTCTTCCGTTTGAAGGATTTGGCCGAGAGCTGAAACTTATTGAGCAGGGCATAGACGGTATAGCGGCTGATGCGGGCGGCGCGTGCGACCATGGAAATGTTGCCGGAATATTTAGCAAGCTGCTGCCCCAAATATTCACGCTCGAACGTTTTGATCCAATGCTTCTTGGCCTCTAAGAAGGGATACTCGAGCAATTGCTCGCCAGGCACAGCCTGCGACCCAACCGAGAGTGAGGAGAGTGTGTCCGTGCCTTGCGCTTCCGACTTCAAAAAAGCCAGAATGGTCGTGACGATTTCCGCCATGGCAAGAAGCGCGGAAAGCTCGGCGTCGGTAAAATGTTTGGGCTGGTCAAACGCGAGATACAAAAATCCCAGCAAGGGGCTTTGCCCGTTTTCCGATTCGGTCGCCGGCTGATGCATGTCAAATCTTAAAATCGGCTGCGCTGCCTGACAAGCCTCAGCAATCGTTGCCAACCGATTCTCCTCGTGCACCAGAGGCGCAGGCGACTCATCGCCCTGCTCATCATGCCCCGCGGTGGACGCGGCCACTTGCGGACGATGATTGTACTGCATGATCGGCACAATCGCCATGCCGGCGGCTGCTTGATCATCCGACACGAGAGTGCTGAAGGCTTGCTTGCCGTCATACGCCGAATGCGACTCCAGGCCGGCAAACAGCGAGAGACCGCAGTAAGAAGCACCAAAGGTGCTGGTAAACTTTTGGCAGAGACGCGTGACGGTCTCTTGTGTGTGTGTGCGAGATAGAGACATGAGAGTAACTTAAATTCGAGATGCAATATCCAGTTCTTACTCAACATCAGATATATACATTCATGCGGAGGGAATGCGTACTAATCACGCGAGGCGATTTTGAGGCAGGAAGAAAAGAGTCGGAAAAAATGTGGCGGATTTTAAATGTAATACCAACTCGTAACAACTCCGGGACAAGCGCCGGTTACATCCATAGAACGAAACAACTAATACAATGATGATTTTGCCCTAGAGCTTCCTTTAGTTGATTTAGTTGTAAGTCCGGTCAAACATGTCTGGCATTCCTTGCAGCGTCACACTTCCTGAAACATAATTGTACCACGGCGGAATTCTTGAAAATGTAGGGCAGCCCTGCGCAAGCGGCTGCCCCGATCCGCCCTCCTCCTATTATAGACGAAAGCCGAGAGAGAACCGATGGGTCTCGCCCAGGATGCCGAATTCCTGAAAGGCGTAATCAATCATTAAATTGTAAGTCGTGATTGGCAGATTTAATCCGCCGCCCGCCGTGAACGATTCTTCATCATAATTGAATTTGTAGCCGCCGCGCACATAAATCTTGTTTGACAGGCTGTACTCCGCGCCCAAATTGACGCGTTCGTCGGCGTCCGTCGGATGAACGAAATCCGAAGCCAGCAGCAATGTGCCGGATTCATTTTTGAAAACTTCATACGAAAGCCCGACGCGAAAATTCAGCGGCAGCGGCCATTCATCAACACTCAAGTTGCCGCTCGGCGTATTGTTGCCTTCGAGCGTCGGCGCGACATCAACATCGCGCACAGTGAAATCGCGGCCGGAAAGTGACATCTTGCCGCCGAAATTCGTCATGGCCATGCCGATTCTTATGCCTTTGATGCCGGTGTCGTAAAGACTGCCGATATCGATCGCCACCGCGCTCGCCGAAGAATTGAACAAGCCTTCGCGAATATATTTGCCGGTGACGCCGACGGAAAAGCGATCCGATAATGCGCGGCTATACGTCAAGCCGAGCGCGACGCTGGTCGCCGACCACGTGCCGCTAATCTCGCCGTCCGGATCTTCAATCGTGGTGCGGTGCGCCTCGCCGGCGTTCAACACCGCAGCGCTGAAGCCAAGATTGCCGCTGCTCAACGGCACAACCAGGCCGGCATAATCGAAGGTGATGTCGAGCAGATAATCCATGTGCGTCAAATGCACTTCGAGATTCTTAAGATTGCCCACGCCGCCCGGATTCCAAAAAAGCGCCGAGGCATCGTTCGCAATGGCCGCATACGACTCGCCCATCGCGCTGGCGCGCCCGCCCACCGCCATTTTCAGAAACTGGGCCACACGTGTGCCGTTATTATTAAAGCCTTCTGTCGGAGTGGCAAATTGCGCCAGTGAAAGCGCTGGCAGGCAGACGCCGATCATCGCCACCATCGAGAATACAAAATTCTTTTTCATCATCATCTCCTTTGCAAATTTTCAAAGGGCTTTCCGGCAAAGGCGCTTGCCATTTGCCTTTTGCGCTTTGCTTTATCTCATGATGGCCAGTTTGCCCATATTCGTGCCAGCCGGCGAGTCGATATGATACAGATAAACGCCATACGCCACTTCGCTGCCGAACTCCGTTTTCAAATCCCACTTGGCGAACTCACGATTATCCGCGGCGCGATTATGCTTGAGGGTTTTGACCAACTCACCGGTAAGCGTAAAAACCTTGATCGTGCATTCCGCCGGCAGCCGGGTGAAATGAATCTCATGGCGATCGGCGACGGTATCGAATCCTGACGTCACAATAAAAGGATTCGGCACGACTCGAATCTTGGCCAGGTCGCGCTTCGCTTGCTCCGCGTCAATCACCTCAGTCGCGGTGCTGAACTGATACTTATCGGCAGCCGTGATCGGTTTATTTGTTACGAGTCTGTATTCGGTGCCGGCGACGTAATCGCCAATGAATCCAAACCGATAAAAATACGTGTTGGCTTCCCAACCGCCGGTGCCCTGGTAAGGAGTATCGCCAATCGCGATGCGTTCGGCAACATCATACGCGCCATCCGAGTCGCCCTCGCCTTCGCGTGTATCGAGAATCTCGACGGTAAGCGTGTCGCCCGTGGTCAAATCAATTACGATAAACGGAGCAGCCACCGGCTCACCTGTGTCCCAATCGGCATAAAGATATTGAAAGCTTGCCGAATCTTCCGGATTCTGCACGAATTTAAACAAAAAATCGTGATCGTTGGGATCCCACGGCTCGGAAACATCGGGATCAACGGCGAGCTCTTCGCCGGCAACCTGAACGGTTTGCACAGAATTATCGTAGTTGATATTGAATTCGACATCGGTAACGATTACGCGCAAACCGTCAAACATTTTGGCGTTGTCGAATGCCGGATCATAAAACGGCTGGCCGTCCAGCACGTTCACGCCGTTGCGGAGATTCGTTACGGTGTAGGTTTTGTCGGTGTCGGTGACCGTAAAGCTGATTTCATAACGATCGCCGGTCATCTTGCGCGGATCGATGATTTGCAATTCAAAACCGGCAATATCGGCGCTGCCGGCTACATGATCAAAAACCGTATCGACTTTCGCCTGCACCAAGCCAGCGGCAGGCGCTTGCGGAACCACCGACACAGTCTGGTCATCGCTGAATGCTTCCGCAATCGTGTTTGCTTGATTTTCATTGGTCGGCAAGTTGATTTCCGGATCGGGGCGATCGTAAGCTGTAACGGTGTACCAATATTCATAACCGTTGATCAGTTTATCCGGATCTTTCCAAACATGCCTTAAGCCGGTGTTCGCGCCGGGATCGATTTTCTTCTGTTCGATGCGGAAAATCTCGCCAGCGTTGACCGTGCCATCTTTGGTCGAATCGGCAAAATTATCCATGATTTGCACAAAAATGCCATCGAGATAGATGTAATAACCCGAGGTATAACGGCCGGTGTATTCATCAACCGGTGGTTGCACGGCGAAGCTTTCATCCAGCACACAGAACCCTTTGCCGCCATTCACAATCTCGCCATCAGCATCCACCAGTTCCGGCAAATATGCCACGCGCGCCGGCAAACTGGTGTTGTTGGCGCGGAACGACGTTTCTGTTTGAAACTCAATGGTATAATTTTCACCCGAAAATGCCCCGCTGAGATCGACTTCAGCGTCGCCGCCTTGCGAGCCATCTGCGAGGCCCGCGGAAAGAATCACGGCATTCGACGCATCCGGCAGCGAAGCATTATGCGCAACGACAACGCCGCTAATGTCTTTGATCTCGGAGTTGAATTTGTCGAAATCAGCGATGGGCACAAAACCAAAGGGATAAATGTCTTCCAGTTGCGTCGGCGTGCCCCAGGTTTGGCCGCGGTCCGCGCTGCGATAAATGCGATAGCCTTCAAAATCCGCTTTGCCGGTAAAGGGATCGACGGAATTTTCGCTGGGCACATCATCCCAATACAGCGTTGCGCTGTGATTGCCGGGCACGGCCGTAACCGCCTTGTCATAAATGCGTTGCGCCGCTTCGGCGTTGCGCAACAGCGTCTCAAAATTCGGCGCCGCAATGAAGGCAACGCCCATTTCCACGCTTTCGCCATTCTTCAAATCAAAATCGCCGCTGCTCATGAGATAGCCGACATCGGTATTGAGGCGGGGCTTCATGAACAAACCGGGTTGCATATATTGATATTGCGCATGATCGCGGCTTTGAAATTGTGGGCCGGCGTCGTCCGGGCCATCGGGGGTGAGATAGTATTCGCCAGGGGCCGGCATATCGCCGTATTCGAAAGTCGTCCAGGCGGTCAAACCCAATTCCTGGCCGTTCACTTCCGGGCTGCGCAGAAATTTTGTGCCGAACTGG
>QEVD01000415.1 GCA_003576975.1 Candidatus Zhuqueibacterota bacterium | reverse complement strand
CTTGAACCTCTCGCATTTTTTGGATGACTCGTTGACGATCTTCGGAACGCAGAGCCTGCAACAGGAAATTTATTTGTGGGAAAACCGGCGCGAGCAGTCTGTGCGCTATCGTCTGACGGCCGTGCGCGAGCGCAACAATCAATATTTGGATGAAGGCCTGCGCCGCACGCAGATGCAACATGAATTGCGCCTCACCTGGGCGCTTTCACCGAAAGTGACGAGTCAAACCGAGCTGAAGCTCAATCGTGAAGATCGCATATTCGACAGCGCCGGACGCAACGATCGTCTGGTGCGCAGCCGGCAAGCAGAAGTTGAACTATCCTATCGCCCGCGCCCGGCTCTGGAAGTGGCGAACCGCTTGGGCGCGGCGTTTGACCGCGATTTGCATGAGACATTTGATCGGCCGAGTCTGCGCGCGCAGGCGTTGTTTCTGCGGCCGCGCGTGGCTTATGCCTTGCGCGGCAGGGGCCGTTTGCAGGGCGAAATCGAATGGGTAAGCGTCAGCGCCGAACCCGCCGGGCAAGTGTTGCCTTATGAACTTGCGAAAGGCAATCGTGAGGGCACAACCTGGTCTCTCGGTGGAATATCGCGTGAGCAGCAACGTGAATTTTTCCGCCACCTATCTCGGCCGCCGCGAACCGGACCGCCCGCAGACCTTGCATCTCGGCAAGGTGGAGATGCGCGCGTTTTTTTGATTGGTTATTGTTTATTTTTTTGTTTTACTCACGATCACTATATCATTTGAAAATTTGTAAAAGTGAATCGTTACATGAGCACACAAAAAAAACTGCTGTTTTTCTCTTTTGCTACTATTTTCATATTCAGGCTAGATACAGCCTGGCCACAAGCATTGTCCGATAGTACAAGGATTAAAGTGATTCTTGTACAGAATGGAAAACCCGCCAGGGCAAACACAAAGCTCATCACACCGGAAATCGCCAAAACTCGCACTGTTCTGGAAACCGCAGCCCGGCAGGCCCTCGAAAATCTTCGCCAAAAACAATTTTATTTCGCTCAAGTCGATAGCATCTTAAAAAGAGATGCGCCTAAAAATAAAGCGACTACAATTAATTTCTATCTGAATTCCGGCCCGGAATTCGATCTCGCCACCAAAATCAGTCTGAGCGACAGCAGCGAATTAAAACAAAACTGGCAGCGCGAGCTGCGCGGCGTGCATGATGAAACCGCTTGGCTGGCACGCCTCAACAATGTTCTCACCGGCCTGGCGCGCGAAGGCCATCCGCTGGCCTCATTCGCGTTGGACTCGGTGACGGTGCAGGCAGCTTCCAACGACGATTCTCATCTGGCGTTGTTACATCTCCAGCTCGATCCCGGCCCCGCCGTGCGGCTCGATTCGATTCTGATTCACGGCAACAACATCACCAAGACCAACGTGCTGCTGCGCGAGCTGCCGGTCAAGCCGGGAGATAAATTCAATCTCGATGACATTGAAAGCATTCCCGATCGCTTGCAACGTTTGGGATTTTTAAAGTCTGTGTCCCCGCCGCAATTGCGCGCCGATAATCGCGGCCGCTATCTTCTCGATCTCACGGTTGTCGAAGGCAACAGCAATTTCTTGAACGGCGTGGCCGGCTACAATCCCGGCAGCGGCAATGAAAAGGGCTATCTCACCGGCTTGCTCGATTTGAAATTCGGCAATCTGCTCGGCACCGGCCGGCTGGTGAATGCGCGCTGGGAAAAGCGCAGCCGCGACACGCAGGAACTCGCGCTGCGCTACCGCGAGCCGTGGCTGGCGGGTTGGCCGCTGCATCTTTCCGGCGGATTTCAACAGCTCGTGCAAGACACTTCGTATGTCGAGCGCCGCTGGGACATCCTGGCCGAGCTTCCCGCGGGACGGCGTTTCACGCTCTTCGGCCAACTGGTGAGCGAAAGCGTCTCGCCGGATTCGCTGGCCGCGCTGCAACTGGGTTTGCCGGAGAGCCGCGTTGCCAGCGTGGTTGCCGGCCTGCGCTATGACTCGCGCGACGATTTGATCAACCCAACTGCCGGTGTCTTTTACTCCACCTCGCTCGAAACCGGGCGCAAGCGTTATCGCCCAACGGCGGAGGCCGCGGCGCAATCCTTCTCGCGCAAAAAAATCCTGGTGGATTTCGAGTGGCTGCTGCCAATAAAATGGCCGCAGGTGTTGAGCCTCGCGATTCACGGCCGCGAAGTGACGACGGGCGAGCCTCTTGTTTCCATTACCGACCAAATCCGCTTCGGCGGCGCAACCACCCTGCGCGGCTATCGCGAGGAACAATTTCGCGGCTCGCGCGTGGCCTGGAGTAATTTCGAATATCGCTACCTGCTTTCGCGCCAATCACGCGCGTTTGTGTTTTTAGATTTGGGCTACTATTTTCGTGAAGAGCCGGCGAACAGCACTGCTGCCGCTTTAACGGCGATTGATGAGATAAAGCGATCTTTTGGTTTGGGTGTTCGTTTGGACACACCGCTTGGTATTGTCGGCGTTGATTACGGCCTCGGCGAAGGCGATGATCTGCTCAACGGCAAGGTTCATGTGAGTTTGTTGAATAGCTTTTGAGCCGTGCTTCGCATGGAAAGTTCAACACGGAAGCAGGTATTTGGGTGAGTCACACATTTCCCGGCTTGACATGGATTTTTAAAAGAAGCTTATTGCATAGCTCAGAAAACCGATAAAATCTGCAATGACGAAGCACGTGGCATTTTGCTACAATCACAAAGATTTGTGTATGCTTGACACTCTCCGATAACTCACCTGTTGATTTCCTCCTGCTCGCATCTCATCGACAAAAAATCAATAATATCAGAATCTTGAAGAGATCAAACCAGGAATGATTTTATTGGCACGCTGCTTGTTTGAGTGTATAGAAAACAAATAATTGTTTTTCGAGGGAGAACAATGACATGAAAGACATTGATACACGCATGCAAATCAAACAGCTTGTGTTTTTGGTGCTGGTGATTTTTTCGTTACTGATGCTGTTCTGGCTGTTGCTTGCGCCGCAGGCTGCAGCAGCCGGACCGGCTGCGCCCTTGACGATGACTGTCGCCGCGCACGATACGACTGATTGCGACGGCGAACTAGTTCGTCAGGCGGAGCGCGATTATTTGGATGATCGCACGAATCTCACGCGGCGGTTTGGCGATTTTGAGTTGGCGCTGCATGACAGCCTCTCCGGCAATCTTGTGGTGGCCGGCGGCGATGTGGTGATTTCCGGGCGCGTGGCCGGCACCGTGTTGGTCGTGTGCGGCAATATCGCCTTGACGTCCACCGCCGTCGTTGACGGTGATGTGGTGGCTGTTTCCGGGCGCGTGAAGCGTTTCGAGGGCAGCCGCATTGGCGGCGATCAAGTGGAAACCTCGCCGGAGTCACGCCACTATTCGCGCGCGCGCCGCACCAGAGACAGGGGTTGGGATTGGGAACGAAATTGGAAACGCCAGCAACGCCGCCTGGCCTCGTCTTTCGATGTTGATGCCCACTACAATCGCGTAGACGGGTTTTATCTCGGCGGCAGCTTGCCGCGCAAATATCGCGGCTTCACGAATGTCGGCATGTTCGGTTTCGGCGGCTACGGCTTTAAGGCCAAACGCTGGCAATATCAAGGCGGGGCGGAGTTTTATATCGGCAGGGAATTTCGCACGGCGCTGGGCGCGGAGACGCACGATTTCACGGACACGGAAGACGGCTGGATCATTCCACGAGACGAGAATACCGCAGCCGCGCTTTTCATCAAAGAAGATTTTCAAGATTACTATCGCCGCAAAGGTTTCAGCCTCTTCGGCAGTCAAAACTTCGGCAACGATTTCAAACTCACCGCCGGATATCGCCGCGATGATTTGCTCACGCTCGAGAATCGCGCCGTGTGGTCGCTATTTGGCGGCAAGAAGAAATTCCGCCAGAATCCCACGATTGACGAAGGCAAGCTGGTGAGTTATTTTACAGAATTCGGCTGGGACAGCCGTGATCACAAGCGTTCACCGCGGCGCGGCTGGCTCTTGAATGCGATGGCGGAGGTGAGCCGCCCCGATTTTGACAGCGACTTTGACTATGATCGTATGATCATCGACGTGCGGCGTTATATCCCGATAGGCTACGGCAAAAATCTCGACCTCCGGCTGCGCGCCGGTTCGAGCAGCGGCGTGTTGCCGGCGCAATTTTTCTTCGATGCCGGCGGTCTTTCAACGCTGCAGGGCTATCGCTTCAAAGAATTCACCGGCAATCGCATGCTGCTGGGCAATCTCGAATACCGCATGAACGCGGGCCGCAGCCGCTTGCACGATATTCCCATTCTCAGCGAATTCAATTTGATTTTATTTGTGGATTCCGGGATGATCTGGGAGGTTGATGAAGGCGCAGCTCTGGCCAATTTTAAAGATTTTGACTGGAACCGGCTCAAAACCGATGTGGGCGTAGCGATTACGGACAACGACGGCCGGGTGCGCTTGAATTTCGCCAAGCGCACCGACCGCGGCCATGATGATCTCGTGGTTACATTCCGCTTGAATCGCGCCTTCTGAGGAATTTCGGGCAGGATGATTGGGAATAGTTCTGCTTCTGGATCATTCTGGCTGAGCCTTTTTCTATCGCACGAAGTGATTCATGACGCCAAGCATCACCGCTTAACCTTTTCATGACTCGACAAAATACCGCCGGTCTGCAAATCAAGGCCGGCGATTAACTTTTCGATTTCAGAATAAATTTCTGAAAGTTTTTGCCCACAGGATTGCAATCCCATCCAAAAGGCTTTTTTATTTTGGTGGGATTTTCATTTTTGTGGGCGGAGTTTAAGGCTGCTTGACGGGCTTCGATTTCCATCTTGTCCAAAAATCGGTATAAACTCTTCACCGCGTGACCGTAACAAACACCGCATTACAGAACCTCCAAAAATAAATGATAAAGCGCCTCCTCGCGCATCACGGCTAAAATCACGGCCTCGCCCGCTTTTAGATTGTGTAAAAGTCTGCTGAAATCATCGCGTCTGCGCACTGGCAGACGATTGAGGGCGAGTATGATATCGTTTGCCAGCAATCCCGCCTCCTCAGCCGGACTAAAACGTTCGACCGCCGTCACTTTCACACCGCTGCGCCCTCTTCTCAATGTCAGCAAATCTGCCTCAGTGAGGTTGGCCACGCTGATGCCCAAATCCTTGAAATGCGCTTGCGCTGCGGGCGGCAACAGTGGCTCGCTTGCCAACGGCAGCTCACC
>QEVD01000414.1 GCA_003576975.1 Candidatus Zhuqueibacterota bacterium | reverse complement strand
GGGGCCGGGAATGAGGTTGGTCGCGCCGAGCAAATCCAAAAACTGTTCATGTGTCAGCCACTTTTTGCGTTTGACGGTTTCTTCTTCCATCATGGCAATATGCGCTGCCGGGCCGCCGAAACCGATTACGCCCAATTTAGAGAAAACCTGGGCTAATTCCACTAAACTCGTTCTATCGTTCATAAACGAAGTCTCGTTTCAATTACCGGAGTTCCAAATCGTCAATCTCGTTTAATGTATCAGGGTTAAGAACTTTCATGGTCACCTTCCTGCCCTCTACATAAAAAAGACAAACGGCATTTTCCACACTGAAGGATTTGGTATGGTCACTCCACGGCAATCTTTCCTGCGCGTAATAAGGCGCGCCGGAAGCGCCGTTGTTGATTTGATATATCGGCCGGGAGACGTTCAATTTTTTAAAAGAATAATCTGGCGGATGAATCGGCACTTCGCGGGTCAGCTTCAGCCAGTTGTAATTGTGCTCATCGCCGGTTAGGACGGCCACGACTTTGGTGCTCCCATTGATTAGGATATCCAGATATTCATCTCTGCGTTCGATAATCCCTTTTTTCACTGGCTTGCCCGCGACATACGTGCGCTTTTGATTATTTCCGCCATACCACATATCATCCTGGCTGTGCCCGCCATTGGGGAAAACCGGCGTATGCTGCGTCACAAAGATGTGGTCGATGTTGGCGTCCTGCTCAAGTTTATCGATCACCTCTCTCAGCCACGCCAACTGATTGTCCATCAAATAACCATGCAGGCCGCCGCCGGTGGAAGTTTCTCTGCTGATGGAAGGCGCATACCAATAATCGCTGTTCAAGACGATCATGGCGACATTGTCATAGGTATAATAAAAAACATTTTCCCGATAAGAAGGAAAGTCGATTTGGCGCGGGTCCGGATCGTAAATACTGCCGTCCTCACTCACGGGGCCGTTGATGGGATTGACAAACGCTTCCTGCATCACTGCTTCTGCGGATTGGGTGTCGTAAGGGAATTTATCAACAAAGGCCTGTTGGCGGCCGTTTTCGTTCTTGAATATATGGCCCAAGGCTTCGTGATTGCCTTGTCCGACGTAGAATGGCATAAAATGCCAGAAAGGCTCGATGGATTTTTTCCAGTTGGTGAGCTGCACGTGCTGCTCTTCTTTATTGCTGAGATAGCCGTTGATCATATCACCGGTGAACTGGACAAATGCAGCGCCTTCGCGATAGGCAAGAGCAGCCATCTTTTTCATGATATAAGCATTGGCGCCGTAGATCATGCGCTCGCCGCCACCGGTGGCGTGGCGGCTGTCGCTGGTGTAGGCGAAGAGAAAAGGTTTTCTGCTCCCTGGCGCCGGCGCGGTTTTGAAATGATACTGCTGGGAAAAAGCGCCGTAATGCACGGCGTAATCGTACTTCGTATCTGCCTTCAGTTCGGTGATGGTAATTTCATGATGTCTCACCGCCTCTTTGTCTTCAAACTTTTTGCCATCCACTTCCACAAAAGCTTTTATTGGGCTGGTTGTTTCAAACCAAATCACGGCGCTTGTGCTTTCGATATTGCTGACGAATGGCCCCTCATAAATGGTGGGGGCTATTTCGAAAGGCCCGGTTCCGGTGACGGATACTTCTCCGTCAAAAACGATCATCCCCTTGTCATCAATCAATCTGTAGCCCAGAGTAAATTTTCCAGCCTCCCGCCAGCCCACAAAATCATAGTTGGGGTTGAAAGTTTCTTTGATGTTGATTTCTACTTTCCCGTCCTCCAGCTTTTTGGTAGAACGGAAAATCGGCAGGGGATGGGGCGATTGTCCATACGGGATAAGGCCGTAAGTAATCGAGCCTTTCAAATCACCGAAATCGAGCATGACCCCATTCTCTGAGCCCGCCGGATTGCCGAGCAACTGGCTGATCGTATACTTCGGGCCGGTGGTATCGGCATAGAATTTTTTTTCATCCTGTTTGAAGTAGAGGCGTCCATCGGCATCGTAGTGGAGATTGCTGTAAGAGGCCGGAATCCGAAATTCTTGCGCAAGGACGGCTTGCGCGCAAAAAACCATCGTCAAAAATGCAGAGAGTCTTTTCATGGTCGTCAAAAAATAAGGGTGAGTGACTTAAGTTTTGCGCGAGGTGTCAAGTGCGCTTTCGTTGCAGATAATCGTCGAGGGAAAAACGGCCGGCGCCTACGATCAGCAAGAATATGGACCCCAAGAGCATGGAGAAATCCGTGCGCGACTCGTGCGCCATCGACCAAAAACCCTTTTGCAGTAAAATGGGAATCTTTGTAGTTGCAATGGCTACAAGCATGTTGATAATCAAAGGAACGGCGGCAAACCGCATGAACAGGCCGAGCAAAATGCACGTCCCACACACGATTTCCACGACGCCAACGAACGGCGCCAGAATCTCCGGCGCCGGAATGCCGATCTTGATGAAGCGCCCGACTCCGACCGCTTCCGGGAAAAGAAATTTTTGTATACCCTCAGAGAGAAAAACGGCGCCAACCATCAAGCGAATCAAAATGATTGCAGAGGGTAGTTTGTCCGGATTCATACTTTGAAATGATTTCATCGGCATCCTCATTTTTCAGAAGAAGGTGTTGGCGGTTCCCATTGTTGATTTGGCACTGGCGGTATTGTTGGTACGGTGATGATAATAAATGGCCGGTTGGTTTCTTCGTGGCAGCCGTTGCAGGTCCAAATGGCTTCGGTGTAAGCAGATTGAAAAGCGTTCCAATCCTTATTCTGAGCCGCGGTTTTCAAGGCTGCAAGCTGGGTCTGCCTAAAAGCGTCATTAAGTCCGACTAAATTTGTGCCATATTCTTCGGGGCGAAGCGCCGCCGCTCTATCCAGGTTTTCTTCGACCTCGTGCAGTTCAAACTCAGCGAGCGACCAGTTTTGTGCTTTACCGGCGAAATAGAGTTTGGCAAAATGCAACTGCACACCAGACATGATTGTGCCCACTCCCGGCGCGCCGGCTTCCAGCGCTTTCAGGCGCGTTTCGAATTGTGCATCCGGCGGGTTTTTCTCAGAGCAGGCGTTTAGTGTAAAAAGAGACACAAGCATGGCGGAAATAGTGAGTAAAGAGACGGCATAATACCGCCGTTGCGCTTTTGCCACGATGATTGTTCTCATAAACTTGCCTTTCATCAAAAAGTGAATATCTTGCCGGCTTCAACCGTCCACTGCGCCAATTCTGCCATGTTGCTGATCTCGACGCCTTCTACAAGCTGGAGATTTTTGAGGCCACGAGCATCGGCGCATGTGCCACAAGCTTTGACTTTTCCTCCTTTGGAAAGTACGGACTTGAGCATTCGCTCAACGTTATAGTAGCCTTGCGGCGTGTTTTGGCTCGTAATGGCACAACCAACCGCATCTGCCATCAGAAAAATTCTAACTTCCACTTCGGCATAGTCTTTTTGCACAGCCATGGCCAGGCGAAGCGCGTTATAGGCTTTTTCCGTGCCGTAGGGCGCGTCATTGATAAGAATCAGAATACTCATTAAGATTTCCCTTCAGTTAGTCATCCACTCCATCCACCAACAATTGTCAGAAACAACCCAGCGAGTGCAAGCTTAGGGAAGACACAGTGGCGATATCCTTCCGGGTTTGCCAGGCGTGCTTTGAGAATGGCTGGCGCCATATCAACTAAATCCTTGTATCGCTCAAATGATAAATAGCCTCGATCACCCGCTGAAATGTGGCTACATGACTTCCTCCACCAATTCTCTGATTTTTTTCTTCACTTCCGTGAGCGTTTTTTTTCCCTTCGAAGTGATCATGTAATATTTCCGGATTTTGCCGTCGACAAGTTGTTCGCTACTGCGCAGCAAGCCATCCCTCTCCAACGCATGCAAGATCGGGTATAATGTGCCCGGACTGAGCTGATAGCCGTGATGCCCCAATTCTTCGATGATCCAAAGCCCATAGATTGGCTCTTCGGAAGCATGATGCAAGATGTGAACCTTGATGAAACCGAGAAAAAAATGTCGCAGCATGAGATTGCAATAGGGTTAGTATCTAATACCGTTATCGGATTTCGATATAATGAATAAAAATCTCTTCCGCAAGGCTTTTTTGAGGGGTACTTGTTTGCACAGGCATTGTGGGGTAGGCCTTCTCTCGGAGGCGTTTACGAGCCGGATCAAGCTTTCATCTGCATTTTTATCTGTTGCAAAGCGGCATGGTATTTTTGTGGCAAGCCTTTGGATAATTTTTCCAGTGAAGAAGCATCCAGGTTCTTCAGATATTCATCTATTTTAGCGCGAACGCGCGCAATCGTCTGTGCATCCTCGCTGGCGGCGATGGCGGCCGCAGCTTGCGTTACATCAAACCCGGCTTGCACCAAATGCTCGAAGCAGATGCCGCGGAAATATTCGGTGATGGTGCCGCGGTCGCGATTGCCCAACGCTTTAGCGGTTTGACTGATGGCAGAGCGTGAGAAGCGGAAAGTCCGCAGCATCTCAAGAATCTGTGACTCCAGCGGTTTGTATATCAAAGCCGGCGCAGCCGCGGCGTTTTGCGCAGTTGCGCCCGGCGCTTTGCGCCAGGATGGCGGCGCGCCGCACAAGATTTTCCAATTCACGCACGTTGCCGGGCCAGGCATAGGCCTGCAAAGCCGTCATGGCCGCCTCTGAAAAACCTCTCACCTTCTCGTAGCCGTGCTTGCTTAAAAAATGCGCAGCGAGCAGCGGAATATCTTCTTGGCGTTCGCGCAATGGCGGCAAGATGATGGGAAAACCATTCAGGCGATAAAACAAATCCGCGCGAAAATTGCCCTTCTCGACTTCTGCCGGCAAATTTTTGTTGCAGGCCGCAATGATGCGAACATTGGTATGCAGGGTATGTTCGCTGCCG
>QEVD01000413.1 GCA_003576975.1 Candidatus Zhuqueibacterota bacterium | reverse complement strand
GGCAAGAACCCGGCGGAAGAGTAGCGCGGTGTTACTTTAATTTTTGTAGTCCCGACCCCTTGCAGGTCGCTCTTTTCAATAGCTGCTCACAAGGGGCAGGGGCTACATAATTCATGGTAACAGTGCAGTAGGCCCGTTAATTCAAACCAAGGAAGCCCCATGCAAATCTGCAAACCGTCACGGCGTGCGATCAGCCGGGCAATCATTCTCGTTCTGGCATTGGTATTCAGTTCAGTGTTCGCGAAAAAGCCGCATACGAGCGACGAATGGCCGCAATGGCTCGGTCCGAATCGCGACGGCATCTCGCGCGAGACCGGGTTGCGCAAAAGCTGGGCGGAGACCGGGCCGAAAGTTGCATGGCGCACACCGCTCGGCGAAGGCTATTCCGGCATCTCGATTGCGCAGGGCCGCGTGTACACGCTGTATTCCGACGGCTACGATGAGTTTGTGGTCTGTCTCGATGTCAAAAGCGGCAAGCAGATTTGGCGCGTGCGTTCGGACTCGACCTTCAAAGATACCAACGGCAACGGGCCGCGTTCCACGCCCACCATTCACGGTGACATCGTTTATGCCATTGGCGGCCGCGGCCAGTTGCTCGCACTGCAAACGAAATCCGGCAAAAAGATTTGGCAGCATGATCTCAAAAAAGAATTCAACAGCAGCGGCCCGTCAGACGGCGGCTTTGCCTCCTCGCCGCTGGTGGAAGGCGAGATGCTGCTGGTGGAGGCCGGCGGCGGCAACGGCAATGCCTTCGTTGCTTTCAATAAAAAAGATGGCAAGGTGATTTGGAAAGCCGAGTCCGACAGCGCTGCGTTTGCCTCGCCGGTGGCGATTACCGTGAACGGTGTGCGGCAAATCATTTTCTTTTCCGCGGAGGGCGCGGTTGCCGTTGCGCCTGCGACCGGCAAGGTGTATTGGCGCTTGCCGTGGAAAACGAGCTACAACGTGAATGCCGCCACGCCGCTATTTATCCCGCCGGACAAAATTTTCATTTCTTCGGGCTATGATGTGGGCGCAACCCTGCTGCGCATCACGGCTGAAAACGGCAGCGCGGCCATCGAAGAAATCTGGAAGAGCAAGGCCATGCAGAATATTTATACCTCCTCGATTCTGCAGGGAGATTATCTTTACGGATTCGACAAGGGCACGCTGAAGTGCATCGAGCTTCTTACCGGCGAAGAGAAATGGAAGCAGCGCGGCTTTGGCGTGGGCACATTGATTTTCGCCGACGGCCATTTGATCGTGCTGGGCGACAAGGGCAAGCTCGCGCTGGTTGAGGCAACTCCCGCAGCCTACACCGAAAAAAGCGCAGCAGAGATTTTGACCGGACGCTGCATCACCGTGCCTGCGCTGGCCGAGGGCCGGCTTTATCTGCGCAACACGCAAGAATTAGTGTGTTTGGATTTGATGAATTGAAACTTGTTTTTCACCCCAGTGAAAACCGCCGCCAGCCGAGGCCAACAACGCTGTTCTTGATGAAAACGACAAAATTTATTTCCGCGATCTCGTTGGCAGCCATTTTTGCCTGGCAAAACCTCCCGGCGCAAGCGCCCGCGCGTAATCACACCTCGCACGATTGGCCGCAATGGCGCGGGCCGCAGCGCGACGGCAAGTCACTTGAAACCGGTTTGCTCAAAACCTGGCCGCAAGAGGGGCCGAAAGTGGTGTGGCGCTCGCCGCTCGGCGAAGGCTATTCTGGCATCGCGATTGCAAACGGCCTTGCTTACACGATGTACGACGAGGGCAATGACGAATACCTCGCCTGTTTCGATGCCAAAACCGGCAAGCGCCAATGGCGCGTCCGCACTGATAGAAAATTCCGTAACAGTTGGGGTAATGGCCCGCGCGTGACGCCGTTGGTTGAGGGCGAGATGGTTTACACCCTCAGCGCACACGCCAAGCTTTATGCGCGCAACGCCAAATCCGGCGCGCCGGTGTGGCAGCATGATCTGGTTACAAAACTGAATGACGAGCCTCCGGATCTCGGTTATTCGAATTCACCAATTATCGAAGGCGATTTGCTGCTCGTCACCGGACTCGGCAGCGCAAATCGCTCGCTGGTGGCATTCAATAAGAACACGGGAGAATTAGTCTGGTCATCGCACCACGATCACCCGGGCTATTCTTCTCCCATCGTCGTCACGGCGCTTGGCCTGCGCCAGGCCGTGTTTTTCACTGGAACGGAGATTGCTTCGGTTTCGCCAGACGACGGCAAAATTTTCTGGCGGCATTCCTGGCGCACAGACAGTTACGAAAATGTCGCCACGCCGGTGTTCATCTTTCCCGACAAATTGTTTTTCTCTTCCGCGCATCCCAAAGATGCCGGCGCTGCGGTGTTGCAGATGAAAATAGACAATGGCGCCGCCGGCGTCACGCCAGTCTGGAAAAGCAATGTCATGCAGCATCACTTTTCCTCTTCGGTTGTGCATGAGAATTTTCTTTATGGCACGGATCGTTACATTTTGAAATGCGTTGACAGCCGCACCGGCGAACAGAAGTGGCAGCAACGCGGCTTTGGCGAGGGGTCTCTGATTTTTGTGGACGGGCATTTGCTCGTCCTCGGCACCAGCGGAAATCTGGCGCTGGTGGAGGCCACGCCGGCAGCCTATCTTGAAAGAGCGCGTGCGCAAGTCCTAAACGGCAAATGCTACACTGCGCCGGCGCTGGCACACGGCAGATTGTATTTGCGCAACGAAAGTGAAATCATGTGCATTGCTTTGAACGCCAACAATTGAATTGGATCGGCGCCGGCAAGCCGGCGCTTTTAAAAAGACGAAATGCAACGCGAGCAAAAGTACCGGACTTTCATTCAGGTCACAATCCAACTGAACCGGAATCTTACCGTAGTTGAATCTCAAGAAACTTCGATCAACTAGGAGTGTGTCATGGCAAGAATCAAACTGTTGTCTCAACTGTTGGTATTAACGATTACCGCGGTGGCCGTGTCCGCATTTGTGCTAAAAGAGAGTCCCGCCTCGACCTTCAGCAAAAACGCCGGCAGCGATTGGCCGCAATGGCGCGGGCCGAATCGCGACGGCATCTCGACTGAAACCGGCTTGTTAAAAACATGGCCGGCAAGTGGTCCCAAAGTGCTGTGGCGCGCCGCCTCGGGCGAAGGTTACGCCGGCATTTCGGTGGCGAACGGCCGCGCGTTCACCATGTACAGCGACGGCAGCCAGGAAGTCGTGGTGTGTTTGGATGCCGGCACCGGCAAAGAGTTGTGGCGCTACAAAGCGTCGCCGGCATTTCGCAACGATCAGGGTGACGGCACCCGCTCCACGCCCACGGTGGAAGGCGATTTGGTTTTCACCTTGAGCGCGAACGGCATGCTCTCGGCGCTGAATACCGCAACCGGCGCAAAAGTTTGGCAACATCAAATTCGCGATGAATTCGGCGGCCGCGTGCCCACCTGGGGCATCAGCACCACACCGCTGGTCGAAGGCGAAATGTTGATTGTCGACGTCGGCGGCAAATCCGGCCATTCGGTGATTGCCTTCAACAAAAAGAACGGCAGCATTATCTGGAAATCGGAAACGGATATTCCTGGTTATTCCGCGCCGATTGCCGTGAACGTGAACGGCGTGCGACAAATTCTCATTTTCACCGGCTCCGGGCTGGCTTCGTTTTCACCGGCGAACGGCAAGCGGTTTTGGCACTTTCCCTGGGAGACGAGTTATGACGTTAATGCGGCAACGCCTGTGTTTATTGCGCCCGACAAAGTTTTTATCTCTTCGGGCTATGGCGTGGGCGGCGCATTATTGCAGATTTCGGGAAGCAACGGCAGCTCAAGCGTGAATCAGGTTTGGAAAAGCCGCGAAATGAAGAATCATTTTTCCTCCTCGATTCTTTTTCAAAATCATTTGTATGGTTTCGATGATGCGTTTCTCACGTGTCTCGACGTGGCGACCGGCAAGCCCAAGTGGCAGCAACGCGGCTTTCAGAAAGGCTCACTGCTGTTCGCCGACGGGCATCTCATCGTGTTGGGTGAGCGCGGCCTTCTTGCGTTGGTAGAAGCCTCGCCGGAGGGCTATAAAGAAAAGGCGCAGTTCCAGGTTTTGCAAGGCAAATGCTGGACAATGCCAACGCTGGCCAACGGCAAATTGTATGTGCGCAATCAACGCGAGATGCTGTGTTTGGAGGTGGCGGGAAAGATGTGAGGGAGAGATGTATTGAACTTCCACAAAAAGCTTCTGTTTTAACTTCGTGGAAGTTTTACTGAAGAAGTATTCCAAAGGATGATTGTGGCCAACTGATTTTCGGGTATATTTGTGGAGAAATTTTTTAGCCACTGATTTACACTGATCGAGACGGATTTCAAAGAGTTTAGATTATAGAAAAATCCGTGAAAATCAGTGTTCATCAGTGGCTAAAAGTCCTGCATCAGCTTTTATGCAAAATGTTTGTCGTGATCTCCTGTTGCCATCGTGATCGGCTTTACAATTCCCTTCTCATCACTTCTTGCCCGAGCTGTGCTTGCGCACAAAATCAACCACCTTTTGACCGTCCTCGGCGGCATTCACTTCGGCATCTTTATAAACAATTTTTCCCTGCGGATCGATGACGAACGTCCAGCGCGCGGCGGAAACCATGCGCGCCAGCTCCTTTTCCTCGCCGGCAATGGTGCGCGTGATATTGCCGCCCGCGCCAACCGGCACGCCGAATTTCGCGGCAATC
>QEVD01000412.1 GCA_003576975.1 Candidatus Zhuqueibacterota bacterium | reverse complement strand
GCCCACCACCGCCGGCCAGTATTTTCATTTGCTGCGCAGCCAGATTCATTCCGGCATTCACAAGCCGCTGATCGTGATGACGCCGAAAAGCCTGTTGCGTTCGCCCTGGGCCAAGGCCGCCGCCGCGGATTTAACGCAGGGAACGTTTCAAGCCGTGCTCGATGATCCGGAAGCGCCGGCTCAAGCTGAAATTCTGCTGCTCTGCACCGGCAAAGTCGCGTTTGATTTGATGGAACACCGCCGCGAACACGCGAACAATCAAGCTGCCATCGTTCGCCTTGAGCAGCTCTATCCCTTTCCCAATGGGACATACGCTGGGTGCAGGAAGAACCCTTCAACATGGGCGCGTGGAATATCGTGCAAGCGCGCATGCGCGACGTGATGCCGGATTCGCATCGTTTATCTTATGTTGGAAGACTTTCCAGCGGCAGCCCGGCAACCGGCAGCCACAAGCTGCATGTTATCGAGCAGGAGGATTTGGTGCGAAGGGCGTTTGAGCGGGGTGAGTGAGGAAAAAAATGTCGCGTGGAATGATTTGGGTGGAACGATTTGACCGGTGTTGCCTAACCTGACAACGTTAAGTTCGAAATTTACCCCTGCTCTTGTCCCAGTCATTCAGGAGGAATCTTGTGAAGCACTCGACAATTGGGCTGCGACTTCACAAGAACCCTGGCGGTGATTCTTTGTGAATACGCGCGAACGAACTATCTCTGGCCCTGAATCACCCACCAAATCAAGCCCGCGCCCGCGAGAAACGTTAAGATGGGATACAGCCGGTTAAGCAACGGCGCCTTAGAGAGATATTGCCCTCGCCACTTCATGATGCTCCACGAGAGCAGCAACATGGCAGGAAAGATCAGAATGTTTGTGCTCAAGCCAACGAGCAAACAAAACACGATCCAGATGATCGCTTTCTCTGCGAACGTGAAACCTTTGGGGCCGTCGCTGGCGGTTTTCGTTTTGCTCATGAGAGAAGGTAGATTTTGGGAATTGCGGTTGCGCCGCGGACGCTTGAAACAAAAAAGGCCTGTAGACTCATGCGAGTCACAAGCCGATTAAATTTTATGCAGTGCCGAGGGCCGGACTCGAACCGGCACGGTTACATAGCAACCGAGGGATTTTAAGTCCCTTGCGTCTACCAGTTCCGCCACCCCGGCGATACGTTTTGATTGTAAATTTTTGAATTCGGATTGCGGAATCTCCGCGATGTTCTTCAATAGCATCGTTCCGCCGGTTTCAATCTGGAATCCGCAACCAACAATCCGAAATAAATTTGGATGTTGGATTCTTGAATTCGAATTGCGGAATCTCTATGACACGCTTCACTTGCATTGTCCCGGTGGCTGCAATCAACAATCCGAAATCGAAGGAGGCGGCGATCGGAATCGAACCGATGAATAGAGGTTTTGCAGACCTCCGCCTTAGCCACTTGGCTACGCCGCCCGGCATAAGCACACAACAACATTCGGCAGCAGAGGTTATGCGCTGCCGTTTTCCAACAACATAAAACGCTTCCCACCCTGAGGCAGAAAGCGTTTTGAGTGTGAGCGGGAGACGGGGCTTGAACCCGCGACCCCCACCTTGGCAAGGTGGTGTTCTACCACTGAACTACTCCCGCTTAACGACGGCCAATATAAAGAAATCCCCTTTGGCGTGCAAGCATTTTTTTGCTTGCAATCCTAACTAGATTCCAGTATAATCCCAAAGTTTTACGAATCAAACCGAGACTAGCGCGAGAGAAAAGCCTGCACTCATGGACGGCATTGAATACACAGAATTGATCATTACCTGCGAAGCCTGCGGCAACGTCAAGCGTTATCCGGTCAACAGCCAGGAGGAGTGTGATCGCATCTTTCGCGAGTTTCGCTGTGAGAACAGTTGCGGGCGCAACCTCTACAGTTTCATCACCATCGGCACGCTCAAACGCGAAGCGGCGCCGAATCTCGAAAGTTCTGAAACGCCGGTGGAGCAATAGTCTCAGAAAATCTTCATCTCATCCAAATGATTTTCCTTCCCAAAATTGCATCCTAAAATTACCCGACAGTTACAAAACAACGTGCATGATTCCGTGTCCTGACCGAGTAAGATGATGCGGTCATGCGGTCATCCTTTTTGCTTTTGAAGGAGTGTAGCTTATGCGTTCATGGAGAGTGTGTTGTTGTGCCCTGCTGGTTGGAATGATCGGGCTGTCCGCCTGTTCGAAAAAAAATGTGAATCAGCAACCGCCCATGCCAAAAGATTTCAGCTTGATGTTCGGCGAAGGCGGCGGCATAACCGGGGTCTGGCTGGGGCATACCATTCAAGCCGACGGCACGGTTCTCGCCTGGCAGGGCAAAACCGCCGGCGAAGCGCCGCAACCGGCGGGCAAGCTTTCCTCGAAACAAATGAAATCATTGTGGCAACAGGTGCACGCCGCCAACTTTTTTACCGCAACAGAAAACGATAACGGTAATCTCACCACCTTCATGCGCGTGACGGCCAATCAACAGACGCACGAAGCCTCGTGGACGCCGCAACTCGGCGCACTCGCCGGCAAGAATTCAAGCTTGCAGCAATTGTACAAATTTTGCCGTGAAGCCACGGAAAAAGCGGCAAAAAAGCAGTAAGGCTTCTTCCATGTTCTCAAGCTCCTTCGTCTGCTCGCGAGTGTGTTTCAGCATAAGCAGATGCCGGGAGCGCTCATTCCCTCAGCCATTGGCTCGTCGCGATGTTAGGATGCGGGCTGCTCGCGTTCGGCAGTTCCCCGCAAGCGTCGAAAACGCTCGATCCCAACATAAAAAATCCATTTACCAGCAAAATGAAGCGGGAGAATCCCGGTTTGGCGCAACCGGAACGGCGCCGTGCGTTTGATCAAGATCTGGCGCAGCTTCCCGTAAAAATCAGCGCTGCCAGAACCGGCGCTCTGCAAAAACCTGCGTCCTCTTCGCGTGAACTCGCGCTCGCGCGCCTGTCAAGCCTGAGCGGCGGCAGCTTGAAAATTTTCTGGAACGAAAACGGCTCTTTGCCGATTTTTATCAAAGGCTATCGCTTGCAAGAAAACAAACTGGCGCAGGCGCAAATCGCGAGCGATGCCGCATTGTCACAGCAGGCGCTGGCGTTTTTGCAAGAGAATGCCGATTTGTTCCGTTTGCAGAATCCCGCGCAGGAATTCCAAGTTCTCACCGTGCAGCGCGAGGCTTCCGGCATGACGCACATTCATTATCAACAAGTCTATCAAGGCCTGGAAGTCTGGGGCCGCGATATCCGGGTGCATCTCGATCGCAACGGCGTGGTGGAGAGCTTCAACGGGCGCTACAGCGCGACGCCGGCAAGCGTCGCGGTGAATGATCTTCAAGTCAATCAGGCGCGCGCCGAACAAATCGCGCGGCAGGCGTTCGGCAGCCCGGCCGATGCCATTAGCAGCCGCTTGCTCATTTTTATTGATGAAAACGAAACCCCGCATGCCGCCTGGCTCGTCAATCTCAAAAAAGGCTTGGACGGTAATTGGCATTATTTTGTCGCTGCGCAAACCGGCGCGCTTTTGAAGCATTATAATCATATCATGTTTGATGGCCCGGTAACGGGCAGCGGCACGGATTTGCTGGGCGCCTCGCGCAATCTCAATCTTTACCAGATCGGCGCCAACTACCTCATGATTGACGCTTCCAAACCGATGTTCAATGCAGCGCAATCTCAAATCCCGGATGACGGCAAAGGCGTGATTTACGTGTTTGATGCGCGCAACGGCGAAGGCGAACAGTTGTACTACGTCGTTTCGAATAATCCCAACTCCTGGTCCGATCGTTCCAGCGTCTCGGCCTCGGCCAACGGCGCATTGGTTTATGATTACTATAATCAGGTTCATGGCCGCAACGCGATTGACGGCGCCGGCTCGACCATGAACATTGCCATCAACTTCAAGCAGAATTTGAACAACGCATTTTGGAATGGCCAATTCATGGTATTCGGAAACGGCGACGGCAACCGCTTCAGCCCGCTGGCCGCGGCGCTGGATGTGACGGCGCATGAAATGAGCCACGGCGTGGTGGAGCGCACCGCCAATCTTGTTTATGAAAATCAACCCGGCGCGCTGAATGAATCCTTTGCCGATGTGTTCGGCGCGTTGTTTGAATTCTGGGTGGAAGGCAATGCCGGCGACTGGTTGATCGGCGAAGATGTGACCACGCCCGGCACGCCCGGCGATGCGCTGCGCGATATGGCAAATCCTGCTTCAAATCTTGTGGCCTTCAGCAAGCAGCCAACGAAGATGAGTGAATTTCAAAACTTGCCCAACACCGAAGAGGGCGACAACGGCGGGGTTCACATCAACAGCGGCATTCCCAATCGCGCATTTTATTTGTTTGCGACGAATTCCGGTTTGGAGGCGGCAGAGAAAGTTTATTATCGCGCCCTGTCAACCTATCTCACGCGCAATGCGCAATTCATTGATTGCCGGCTGGCGGTGATCAAAGCAGCCGAGGATCTTTATGGCGTGGGCAGCGCGCAGGCAACCGCCGCCGGACAGGCATTTGATGGCGTGGAAATTTTCAGCGGCGAGAGCACACCGCCGCCGCCCGTGCAACCGCCGGTGGAGGGCACGGAGTATTTGGCGGTAATCGACGCCGGCAGCGGCCAGCTTTACCGCACCTCGACCTCAGGACAGCAAATCACGCAGATTTCCAACACCGGGTTGCGCAGCCGGCCTTCGGTGAGCGATGATGGCGGCGATATTTTTTATGTTGATACGAACGGCAACATTCACTTGCTTGCTTCCGATGGCAGCAGCGATCAGACCATCACCGGCTCGGGCGGTTTCAATAACGTCGCAATTTCACCCAACGGCCGCTGGCTGGCGGTGACCAGCACGTTTCTCGAAGCGGTGATTTATGTCGCAGACTTGGCCTCGCCCAGCCCCTCACTGGCGCCGGTTCAACTCTATACGCCGACTTCCGCGCAAGGCGAGGAAACCGGCAACATCCTTTATCCCGATCGCATTGATTGGAGCTCGGACAACGCCGTTTTGATGTACGATGCGTTCAACATTTACGTCAATGCGAGCGGCGACACGACGAGTTACTGGGATATCAATTTATTGCGCGCGGCCGACGGCAAGATCAATCGCCTGTTCCCGCCGCAACGGCCCGGCGTCAACCTCGGCAATGCCGTGTTTGCCTCGAACACGGATAACATCATTGCCTTTGACTTTTTTGATGAAACCGGCGCCGTGAAAGCCATCGCGGTCAATCTCAACACCGGCGAACAAGGCGTGATCACCAATAACGGCAGTTCGCTGAGCAGCCCCTCGTTCTCACGGAATGATCAACGCGTGTATTATCACTATATCGAAAACAACACGGCTTCGGTTTGGTATGTCGATTTATTTCCCGACGGCCTGACCGGCAACGGCAACGATGCTCAAATTCTCAACGGCGGCGTTTATCCGGTGAGCTTTACTGTTGGACAGCGCCCGACCGATGTCGAGTCCCATGATCCGGTTTTACCGGCGGCTTTTGCGCTGGAGCAGAATTATCCCAATCCCTTTAATCCAGAGACGGCGATTCGCTACAGCTTGCCGGAGGCGGGCAATGTTGCGCTTGCGATTTTCGATGTCAACGGCCGGCGGGTGGCAACGCTCGAATCCGGAATGAAGCCGGCAGGCGCACATGCCGTGCGCTGGAATGGGTTGGATGATGCCGGCAAGCGTGTCACCAGCGGCATTTATTTTTACCGTCTCACGGCAACCGCGGCAAACGGCAGCGTGCAGACGATGACGAAAAAGATGACCCTTTTGAAGTAGAAGCGAACTTTATTCTGTAAACGGATTCTTCGAATATCGCGGATAAAGCAAAGCGGCGATATCCGCATTATTCGTGCAATCCGCTTACCCAAAAAATTTCTACAATGAGGCATCACTTTTAACCTCGCGTTGACTGTGTTTTATTTTTGGCGTTTTTAACTTGGTTAAGTTTTCACATTTCTGAGGAGAATTCGTGATGAAGAAGTTGCTCAAAATTTTTGTGGGGATTCTGGCCGTGCTGGTGATCTTGATCATCGGCGGCGTGCTTTACCTTACTCAGGGCTTGCCGAATGTCGGCGACGCGCCCGATCTTACTGTTGCCGCGACGCCGGAAGTCATTGCGCGCGGAGAATATCTGGCAAATCATGTGACGGTGTGTATTGACTGTCACTCGACGCGCGACTTTCGTTACTATTCCGGCCCGGTTACGCCCGGCACCGAGGGCAAGGGCGGCGAGGAAATGACGGAGACCATCGGCACATTGCGTGTACCCAACATCACGCCGGCGGCCATCGGAAATTGGAGCGACGGCGAGATTGCGCGCGCCATCACTGCCGGCGTCGACAAAAACGGCGAACCGCTTTTTCCGATGATGCCTTATCCGATTTACAACGAGCTGGGCGAAGAGGATGTGCATGCCATCGTCGCTTATTTGCGCACGCTGCCGCCGATCCAAAACGAAGTGGCGCGCACGCAGCTTAGCTTCCCCATGAATCTCATCGTGCGCACGATTCCCAAACCCTACACCCCCAAAACACGGCCGCCGGCTTCTGACACGCTCGCCTACGGCAAATATTTGAACACGGTTTCGGGTTGCCATTTCTGCCATACGCCGGTTGATGACAAAGGCCAGGCTTTGCCGGGCATGGATTTCGCCGGCGGACAGGAGTTCAAGTTTCCGGACGGCAAAGTCGTGCGCACGGCCAACATTACTCCAGAAATGGAAACCGGCATCGGCGCATGGGATCGAGCCTATTTCGTCGGACGCTTTAAAGAATATGCCGACTCCGCGGCAGCTCACATTCCCGTACCGCAAGGCGGGGACAACACCGTGATGCCGTGGACAATGTACGCGGGCATGACGGAAGAAGATCTGAGCGCGATTTACAGCTATCTGCGCACGGTGAAGCCGGTGGTTAATCAAATTGAGCGCTACCCGGCGCCAGAAGCAAATGGCAAGTAGGAATGAGGTTGAAAAATTTGTTTGAAAAGCGGCGTGATCGCTTACAAATTCCGTCTTAGAAATAAGGCAAAGATTCAAACTGCGAAGGCGCAAAGAATGCGAAGGAAAGTAGGCAAAATTCTTCGCGGCCTTTGCGCCTTCGCGGTTCTTTTCGTTGCGGCTAGAGCCCTGTTACCTTAATTAGTTAGTAGGAGTATTCTCTCGAAATGTCATTCAGGTGAATCTTGTGAAGTACTCGGCATCAGGCCTGGAACTTCACAAGATCCCGGCGGGATGACTGGGCGAAGATGGATATATGCCCTAAGGCGCAGTCCTTTCAACATGCCGAATTTTTCGTTAACTTGTTGAAAGACAAGATTTATTTTCATTATGGAGAACGACATGTTGTTGAGTGGCCTTTTCGAATC